>JBKJKT010000142.1:0-3170 GCA_046597415.1 Ramlibacter sp. | reverse complement strand
CCCGAACCGATGGCATGAACAATCGCGCCGGGCAACGCGTGCAGCACGCGCCGGTCATGCGTGGCGATCACAAGCGTCGCGCCGCACCGCTTGGCAGTGTCGAGCAGAAGTGTGAGGCTGGCATGCGCCGCGTCGTCGTCCAGGCTCGCTGTGGGTTCGTCGGCGAGGATCACTTTCGGCTGCATCAGCGTCGCCCGCGCGAGCGCCACCCGTTGCGCCTGTCCGCCCGACAGTTGCGACGGAAGGCGATGGGCAAGCTCGGCAACACCCAGCGCCTCGAGCGAACGACGTACCGCCGCACGATCAACCGACAGGCCCGTCGCAAAGAACGCCAGATGCAGGTTGCGCTCGACTGACAGCGCGCTGCTCAGGTGCAGCTTCTGCGGCAGGAAACCGACGTTGCGTCCACGCCAGGCGTCGCGGCCTGACCGCGATAACGCCGACAGGGGCTGCTGCGCAACGACGAACTCACCGGAAGTCGGCGTCAACAAGCCAGCGGCAAGCGCGAGCCAGGTCGACTTTCCCGCGCCGGAGTTGCCACGCAGCAGGACAGTCGCACCCTGCGGTGCATCCAGGTCGATAAACGAAAGCTCCGCACCCGACGCCCAGGCAAAACGCAATGCGCGGGTCCGGATCAATCGCTCAATCCCTGACCAACGCTGCGAAGGTCTTGCGGAACTTGGCGACCTTGGGTCCCGCCACGGCCACGCAATAGCCCTGGTACGGATTCTTCTCGAAGAAGTCCTGGTGGTAGTCCTCGGCGGGCCAGTAATTGTCCAGCGGCTTGACCTCGGTCACCACTGGTTTACTGAGTCCACCGTCGCGGTTGATTTCGCCGATCAGTTCTTGCGCCACGCGCTTTTGTTCTTCATTCGAGTAATAGATGCCGCTGCGGTACTGCGTACCCGTGTCGTTGCCCTGGCGATTGAGCGTTGTGGGGTCGTGAATGACAAAGAAGATTTCCAGTATCTGGCGCGTGCTGATCTGGGCCGGGTCGTATTCGAGTTTCACGACCTCGTTGTGGCCAGTGGTGCCCGTGCACACCTGCTCGTAGCTCGGGTTTTTGACCGCGCCATTGCTGTACCCGGACTCGACATCGGTGATGCCCTTGACCTTGACGAACACGGCTTCGGTGCACCAGAAGCAGCCGCCGCCCAGAGTGATGGTTTGTGTGGATGAAGACATGCAAGGCATCTTACGTTCCGCTCCCGTGTCGTGCAGCCCGTCGGCAATAACCGTAGTGCGTCGCATCGCCGTTGACGGTCAGGTCCTCAGACGGTATATTACTAACCAGTCAGTCATTAATTAGATTCGAATGGTTTCCCCTTTGAGCAAATTGATCGGTGCCCGCAGCGAAGAGGGGCAGGCCAAGCGCGAGCGCCGCAAGGAAGCGCGCCCGGGCGAACTGCTCGACGCTGCGCTCGACCTTTTTGTCGAGAAGGGATTTGCTGCAACCCGGGCAGAAGAAGTTGCCGCCCGCGCCGGCGTATCCAAAGGCACACTTTTTCTCTACTTTCCGAGCAAGGAAGAGCTCTTCAAGGCGGTCGTGCGCGAGAACCTTTCCGGTCGGTTCGCAACCTGGAACGAAGAGTTCCAAGCGTTCGAGGGCAGTTCTGCCGACATGGTTCGCTACTGCATGAAGGTCTGGTGGGAACGAATCGGGGCCACGCGCGCATCGGGCATTACCAAGCTCATGATCAGCGAGGCGCGCAATTTTCCCGAGCTCGCGGCCTTCTATCACCAGGAGGTTATCCGCCCGGGACAGGACCTGATCAAGCGAATCCTCAAGCGCGGCATTGCACGCGGCGAATTCCAGGTACACGACCTGGAGTACGCAGCCTTCAGTATCACTGCGCCGATGGTCTTCCTGATCATGATGAAACATTCGTTCGGGGCCTGCGCACCGCAAGACTTTTCACTGGACCCCGAGCGCTACATTGCATCGCAGGTCGAGACCTTGCTCAACGGCTTCAACGTGCGCACGGACGACGCGAAGAAGGGGCTCACATGACGAAACGGCATTACAAGTGGCTGGCCATCGCGCTGGTCGTGCTGCTCATCGGCGGCGCTGTCGTTCGCTCGCTCATGGCCCGCAAGGCACAGCAAGACGCGGTCGCGCTGGCAAGCGCCGCAAAGGTCCAGAGCGTGATCGAGCTGGCGGCCAGCGACGTGGTGAAAGCGGAGGTGCTCGATCTGGCTCAGGGATTGCCGATCTCGGGATCGATCAAGGCTGTGAATTCGGCTGTGGTCAAGGCACGTGCGGCCGGCGAACTGCAGGGGCTCACTGTCCGCGAAGGCGATGCAGTCAGGGCGGGTCAGGTGATCGCGCGCGTCGATTCGACCGAATACACAGCGCGCGTCAAGCAGGCGACCGAGCAGGCCGACTCTGCGAAGGCCCAGATCGACATTGCCCAACGCGCCTACAACAACAACAAGGCCCTCGTGGACCAGGGCTTCATCTCCAGGACCGCGCTGGACACATCGCAGAGCAACCTCAATGCCGCGCAGTCCAATCACAAGGCTGCGCTGGCGTCTGTAGATGTCGCGCGCAAGACGCTCAATGACACCGTATTGCGCGCGCCTATTTCCGGCGTGGTTTCGCAACGGCTTGCGCAACCCGGCGAGCGCATTGCGATTGAAGCGCGCGTCATCGAAATCGTCGATCTGAACCGCCTGGAAGTGGAAGCTTCCCTGAGCGCCGCCGACTCCATCGGTGTGCGTGTCGGTCAGCAGGCGGTGCTGCAAATCGAGGGCAGCACACGGCCCATTTCCGCGAAGGTCGCTCGCATCAGCCCGAGTACGCAGACGGGCAGCCGCAGCGTGCTGGCCTACCTCACCATCGATGACGCAACTGGACTGCGAAACGGATTGTTTGCGCAAGGCACGCTGGGCACCGGACGTACGTCGTCGCTCGCCGTGCCCCTGACAACGTTGCGAACCGACAAGCCATCGCCCTATGTGCAGGTGGTGGAGAACGGCAAGGTTGCGCACAAGCCGGTGCAACCGGGTGCGCGGGGCGAAGCAGGCAAGGACACGATGGTCGCGGTGAAGGGGATTGAGCCGGGGACCGTCGTGATTCAGGGGTCGCTCGGGGCGTTGCGTGAAGGGACGCTTGTGAAATTTACTGGCGCTGCCGTACCCCCACCCCAGCCCTCCCCCAAAGGGGGAGG
>JBKJKT010000126.1:0-6593 GCA_046597415.1 Ramlibacter sp. | reverse complement strand
TCTCGCCAAATATCCCCCGGATGTCGAGCAGGCCGATACCGCGCACTTCGAGCAGGTTCTGCAGCCATCGAGGGGCGTTGCCCGGAGTTGCTGCAGAACCTGCTCGAAGTGCGCGGTATCGGCCTGCTCGACATCCGGGGGATATTTGGCGAGACAGCGGTGCGCGGCAAGATGCGCCTGAAACTTATCGTCCATCTGGTGCGGCGCGAAACGCTGGAACGCGAGTACGAGCGGCTTCCTTACGAGCCCCTGACCCAGGATGTGCTGGGGGTTCCCGTGCGTAAAGCGGTCATTCAGGTGGTCGCCGGTCGCAACATCGCCGTGCTGGTGGAGGCTGCGGTCCGCAACACTATCCTGCAATTGCGCGGCGTCGATACCTACCAGGACTTCGTCGAGCGGCATCGCCGTGCGATGGAAAAGGGCGGTTAGCGAACGCCCTGACCGGACTTATTGATCCGGCAGTTGCGCGCCCCGCTCGTTGCTGAAGCGATTCTCGGGCGGTCGATTCGGGCACGGGCTTTTCATGCAGTGGGCATAAAGGCTGAGTGCGTGCTCGGCAATCTCGAAGCCCTTCGCGGTTGCCACTGAATGCTGGCGCCGCTCGATTTCCGCGTCATAAAACTCTTCAACCCGGCCGCAGTCGAGGCAGACCAGGTGGTCGTGGTGGGTGCCCTCATTGAGCTCATAAACCGCCTTGCCGCTTTCGAAATGGCTGCGGGTCAGGATGCCGGCCTGCTCGAATTGCGTGAGCACGCGGTAAACGGTAGCCAGACCAATGTCGGAGCGGTCCTGAAGCAGGACGCGAAACACATCTTCGGCAGTCATGTGGCGCTGGCTGCCCTTCTGGAAGACATCCAATACCTTCAGGCGCGGCAGGGTGGCCTTCAGGCCCGTACTCTTCAATTCTTCGATGTTGGCCATGTCTATTTTTCCTGCGGCGGCTACAGCGGGCCAGCCGCTACAATCGTTTCGATCATACGCTGACGGTTTCCAATGCCCGAATTCATTTCCCGCACTTTGCGCCTCGCGCTGACCCTTGTTTGTGCCGGTGCCGCCACCTCCGGGTGCAGCAGTTTCGACCGCATGAGTTTTGGCCTTGCAAGCGTTGTGACTCCCTACCGCGTCGAAATCGTTCAGGGCAACTTCGTGTCAAAAGAACAGGTTGCCGCGCTGCGTCCTGACATGAATCGCCAGCAGGTCCGCGACATCCTGGGCACGCCGCTTGTGACCAGCGTCTTCCACGCCGACCGCTGGGACTACGTTTTCACCATCAAGCGCCAGGGCGTGGAGCCCCAGTCCCGCAAACTCACGGTGTATTTCAGGGGCGACACGCTAGACCGCTTTGAAGGCGACGAGATGCCCAGTGAGACCGAATTTGTCGCGACGCTGGACAACAAGCGCAAGAGCGCACGCGTGCCCGTGCTGGAAGCAAGCGAAGAGTCGCTGCGCCGGTACGCTCCGGCGAATCAGCCCGCTGCGGTGAGCGGCCCTGAAGCTGCTCCAGCCGCCGCAACTGCGTATCCGCCACTCGAAGCCCCGACCCGGTGATGGCGCAGCGAGGCGCGCAACCAGTCCATAAGGTGGCCGTGGCCGGTGCCAGCGGGCGCATGGGCCACATGCTGATCGAAGCGATACGCGGTTCCGGAGATTGCCAGCTGGCCGGCGCGCTGGATCAGGCATCAAGTCCTGCAATCGGCAACGATGCCGAGGCCTTCCTCGGAATGGCCAGCGGTGTTGCCGTGACCGCTGATCTGCGGACCGGGCTTGCCAGCAGTCAGGTGCTGATCGACTTCACCCGACCCGAGGGGACGCTCGCACATCTGAAGCTCTGCCGGGAAATGGGCGTCAATGCCGTCATCGGCACCACGGGTTTTGGCCCCGGACAGAAAGCCCTCATCGCTGATGCGGCACGCGACATCGCGATTATGTTGTCGCCGAACATGAGCGTGGGCGTGAACGTCACGCTCAAACTGCTCGAGATGGCTGCGAAGTCGCTGGGCACCGGTTACGACATCGAGATCATCGAGGCTCACCATCGACACAAGGTCGATGCGCCCTCGGGCACGGCACTGAAGATGGGCGAGGTGCTCGCCCTCGCCATGGGCCGCGACCTTGCCGACTGCGCCGTCTACGGACGGGAAGGGATAACTGGCGAGCGCGATCCCTCCACCATCGGTTTTTCTTCGATTCGCGGCGGCGATGTGGTTGGCGATCACACTGTGCTGTTCGCCGGCACGGGCGAGCGTATCGAGATCACCCACAAGTCTGCGAGTCGCTCGACCTACGCCGAAGGCAGCCTGCGCGCCGTCCGTTTTCTGGCGGACAAGCGCACGGGGCTCTTCGACATGTTCGACGTGCTCGGGTTGAAGTGAGTCCTGCATCCGTGCAGCCTGTACGCCTGGAAATTGCATGAACGTCATCGACCTGGTGCGTCAGGGTGATTTCGTCACTCAACTGGTCACCGTGGTCCTGCTGGCGATGTCGGTTGCAAGCTGGGTCGTCATCCTCTGGAAGGGCTGGCTGCTGCGCCGCGCATCAGGTGACGTGACCCGCAGCATCGCAGCCTTCTGGCAGTCACGCTCCATCGAGGATGCCAAGCCGGCAGTCACTGCGTTCGACCGGCAGCAACTGGTGATGCCGCTCCTCGCGGCGACCACCACCCAGGTGCAGGGGTCGCTGGCCTGCGCGGGGGACCGTACG
Source organism: Ramlibacter sp. (assembly GCA_046597415.1). GTDB lineage: Bacteria > Pseudomonadota > Gammaproteobacteria > Burkholderiales > Burkholderiaceae_C > Ramlibacter. The sequence continues at coordinate 3,893 of JBKJKT010000126.1, read as the reverse complement.
CAGCAACTGACGCGCGTGCTTCGCGACGCGCTTCACCGCATTCTCGACAAGCTTCAGTTCGGTCAAGTCCTGCTTGCCACAGTCGGCTCCACCGCGCCTTTCGTCGGCTTGCTTGGCACTGTCTGGGGCATCTATCACGCACTGATCGGCATCGCTGCGTCCGGACAGATTTCGATCGACAAGGTGGCAGGGCCGGTGGGCGAGGCGCTCATCATGACGGCCGCTGGGCTGGCGGTCGCTATTCCGGCCGTGCTGGGCTACAACGTGTATGGCCGGTTCATTGGGCGGATCGAGGCGGACCTCGAAGGTTTTGCGCGCGATCTGCGTGAGCTGCTGACTCACGCCACGCAAAGCGCTCCGCAAGACAGAACCGGAGCCTGACCGTGGCATTCGGGCGCTTGGAGCGCACTCAACGTCCCCAGCCGATGAGCGAGATCAACATGACGCCTCTGGTGGACGTGATGCTCGTCCTGGTCGTGATTTTCATCCTGACCGCACCGCTGCTGGCCAGCTCTATCCGCCTGGACCTGCCCCAGACCGAGGGTGCCCGGCCGAATGAGGCGCAGCGCTTTGTCACGGTCGTCGTGGACAAGGGCGGTGCTCTGTTCCTGGACGAGAAGCCCGTGACGATGACCGAACTTGTATCGGGCCTGACACAGGCTGCGGGGCGCAGCACGGACACCGAAGTGCAGTTGCGCGCAGACCAGGGCGTGCCTTATGGCCGGGTGGTCCAGGTCATGGGCGCCGCGCAGAAGGCGGGCCTCAACCGCATCGGCTTTGTGGCCGAGCCGACCACGCCTTCCAGGTAAAGCAGTCGAGTTGGGCGCAGCAACTGCGTTCAATGCAGGGCCGACCGTAAAATGCCCTGAAGTCGCGCCTTTGAGCGGCAATCCATCTATGCAAGAGAAATACACCCCTTCGGACGTCGAACGCTCGGCGCAGGCGCACTGGACGGCGCGCGATGCCTATCGCGTGACCGAAGACCTGAGCAAGAAGAAGTTTTATGCGTGTTCCATGCTGCCCTACCCCAGCGGCAAGCTGCACATGGGCCACGTGCGCAATTACACGATCAACGACATGCTCACGCGCTATCTGCGCATGAACGGCTACAACGTGCTGATGCCCATGGGTTGGGATGCATTTGGCCTGCCGGCAGAAAACGCAGCGATGAAAAACAAGGTGCCGCCGGCCAGGTGGACCTACGACAACATCGCCTACATGAAGCAGCAGATGCAGGCGATGGGCCTGGCCATCGACTGGAGCCGTGAAGTCGCCACCTGCGACCCTGACTACTACCGGTGGAACCAGTGGCTGTTCCTGAAGATGCTCAAGAAGGGCATTGCGTACCGCAAGACCCAGGTCGTCAATTGGGACCCGGTCGACCAGACCGTGCTGGCCAATGAGCAGGTCATCGACGGAAAAGGCTGGCGCACCGGCGCACCTGTCGAGCGACGCGAGATTCCGGGGTACTACCTCAAGATCACCGACTACGCGCAAGAACTGCTCGACCACGTGCAGAACAAGCTGCCGGGCTGGCCCGACCGCGTGAAGCTGATGCAGGAGAACTGGATCGGCAAGAGTGAGGGCGTGCGCTTTGCGTTCACGCATGGCATTCGCGGATTCGACGGCGAGCTGATTGGCGACGGTCACATGCATGTCTTCACCACCCGTGCCGACACGATCATGGGCGTCACGTTTTGCGCCGTGGCGCCCGAGCACCCGCTCGCCGTACATGCTGCGCGCACGAACCAGCCACTGGCCAATTTCATCGAAGAATGCAAGCAGGGCGGAACGACAGAGGCTGAACTCGCCGCGCGCGAGAAAGTGGGTATGTCCACCGGGCTGGTGGTGTTCCATCCACTGACTGGCGAACCCATCGACGTGTGGGTCGGCAACTATGTGCTCATGGGTTACGGCGACGGCGCGGTGATGGGTGTGCCCGGTCATGACGAACGCGACTTTGCCTTTGCGCTCAAGTACAACCTCCCGATCATGCAGGTGGTGCATGTCGATGGCGAGCATTACGACTACAAGAACTGGCACGACTGGTATGCGCAAAAGGAACATACCGTCACCATCAACTCCGATATCTTCAGCGGCTTCAGCTACAAGGATGCAGTCAACGCCGTCGCGCACGCCCTCGAACAGAAGGGCCTTGGCGGCAAGAAGACAACATGGCGTCTGCGCGACTGGGGCATCAGCCGCCAGCGCTATTGGGGCACGCCGATTCCGATCATCCATTGTGAAGCGCATGGTGCGGTGCCGGTGCCAGAAGAAGATCTGCCCGTCGTGCTGCCTCAGGACTGTGTGCCCGATGGTTCCGGAAACCCGCTCAACAAACGCGAAGACTTCCTGGCGTGCAAGTGTCCGGTCTGCGGCAAGCCCGCCCGCCGCGAAACCGACACGATGGATACGTTTGTCGATTCATCCTGGTACTTCATGCGGTACTGCGATCCGAAGAACGACAAGGCGATGGTGGCTGCGGGTGCCGACTACTGGATGCCGATGGACCAGTACATCGGCGGCATCGAACATGCCATCTTGCACTTGCTCTATGCGCGCTTCTGGACCAAGGTCATGCGCGACTTCGGCCTGGTGAAAGCCGACGAGCCCTTCACGAAGCTGCTCACGCAGGGCATGGTGCTCAACGAGGCTTTCTCGCGCACCGGCGAGAAGGCGGGCAAGCAGTACTACTGGGCACACGACCTTGACATCGAGCGCGACGAACACGCCAGGGTGATCTCGGCCAAAGCGAAGGACGACGGCCTGCCTGTGACGTACGAGGGCTGGACCACGATGTCCAAGTCCAAGAACAATGGCGTCGATCCTCAGGACATCATCGAAAAGTACGGTGCAGACACGGCGCGGCTGTACACGATGTTCACCGCACCGCCAGAAGCAACGCTCGAATGGAACGATGCCGCACTGGAGGGCTCCTTCCGCTTCCTGCGCCGCGTGTGGAACTTCGGTCACAGGATGGTCGGGCAAGGGGGGCAGGGCGCATCAGCAAGCGTCGGCAAGCAGGCCAAGGCGTTGCGGCTGGAAGTGCATACCCTGCTCAAGCAGGTGGACTACGACTATCACCGCATGCAATACAACACAGTCGTGTCGGGTGCGATGAAGCTGCTCAATGCGCTGGAAGATTTCAAGTGCGGTGCCGAAGCCAATTCGGCATCTGCGGTGCGCGAGTGCTTTGGAATCCTCCTGCGCGTGTTGTATCCGGTCACGCCGCACATCGCCCAGGAGTTGTGGCGCGAACTTGGCTTTCCGCAACAATTCGGTGAACTGCTCGATGCCTCCTGGCCCAAGGTCGATGAATCGGCGCTGGTTCAGGACGAAATCGAACTGGTGCTCCAGGTCAACGGCAAGCATCGCGGATCGGTGCGCGTTCCGACCGGGGCAAGCAAGCAAGAGATCGAGAAGCTGGCGGTTGCAAGCGAAGACTTTGCCAAGCATGCGGGCGGTACAGCAGGCGGTTCGGTCAAGAAAGTGATCGTTGTGCCCGGTCGGCTCGTAAACGTGGTTGTTGCATGAATATGGCCCCCACGCTTGTCACTTCGTGTACTGCGCTGCCCCCCGAGGGGGCTGCCGCGCCTAAGGGCGGCCTGTCGGCGCGGCGGACCCCCACGCTTGTCACTTCGTGTACCGCGCTGCCCCCCGAGGGGGCTTTTGCGCCTCCGGGCGGCCGAGCGGCGCTCACCCGCACAGCAGCCGGGAGCATTTGCATCACGATCGGGTCCTCACGATTGAGGATCATCAACCCGGTCTTGCCGAAGACGCGCTGCTTGGCCGCTGCATAGGCCTGCATCGTTCCATGCCAATCGAGGTGATCCTGCGTGACGTTCAGCACGGCTGCGGCTGTGGGCTCGAAGTCGCCTGCGTTCTCCAGCTGG
>JBKJKT010000119.1:0-27444 GCA_046597415.1 Ramlibacter sp. | reverse complement strand
GACTGCCGGGGCCGACGCGACAAAGCGATGTCGCGCTTTCAATAGCAGCCAACTTTACAAGGAGCGCATCGTGGCAGTTGACATGTTTTTGGACATCAAAGGTGTCGAAGGTGAGTCGGCCGATAAAGACAACAGCAAGAGCATCGACGTGCTGGCGTGGAGCTGGGGCATGAGCAACAGCGGTAGCGCCCACCACGGCGGAGGTGCGGGCTCAGGCAAGGTCAATGTCCAGGACCTGTCATTCACGAAGTACATCGACAAGGCATCCACTGCGTTGATGCTGCACGCCAGCAACGGGAAACACATCGACAAGGCGGTGCTCACCGTGCGTAAGGCGGGGGGTGACAAGCCCCTGGATTACATCAAGATTACGATGGAACAAATCCTCGTTACGTCGCTGAGTACGGGCGGCTCTGGGGGCGAGGACCGTCTTACCGAAAACGTGACGCTGAACTTCGCCAAGGTCAAGGTTGAGTACAACCCGCAGTCCAAGACTGGCGCAGGCGCGGGCGTCACAACCTATGGCTGGGACATCGCGGCAAACACGAAGGTTTAGGGGATGGCCACACCTGGGCATCTCCATGCCCAGGCGTGCTTAAGCAATTTGGCGCTCTTCAAGAATTAAGACATGGCACGTGACATCGTTAACCTGAAAATTGAAGGCACCCGGGGCGGCCCGGTCCGGGGAGAGTCGCATGCCGCCGGGCATGTCGAAGAGATCGATGTGCAGTCGTTCAGTTGGGGCATGCACTCTCCACGGGACGCTATCACCCGTCAAGGGATCGGCCGGGTCAATTACGGCGACCTCGTCATCTTCAAGCGGATCGACTCCGCCTCCACTGCGCTCATGTCCATGCTTGCGACGAACGAATCCGTTCGAAAAGCGTTGCTCTCGGTGCGCCGGCATGGCGTCGACACGACTGATTACCTCACCATCGCGCTCGCTCGTGCGCACGTGACAGGCTTTGAACTGCAGTCAGATGGCGGCGAGGGCCGGTTGCTCGAGCGCTTGACGCTCACCTACGAATCGATCGAGGTGAGTTATCACGGCGAGGACGTAGCTGGAGTGCGCAAGGGCGCCACTCAGTTCCAGGCACTGACAGCTGCACCGGGAGAGTAACGATGGGCGCCGCTTCCGATCTTGCCTCTGACGCTCGTGAAGCACTGCGCACAGCCAACCTTCCGCTGGCGCTCGAGCTCCTGCAAGCCCAGGTGCGGGAGCATCCGGCTGACGCACGGCTTCGCACGTTCCTTTTCCAGCTGCTCACCCTCATGGGCCAATGGGACCGCGCGCTCAAGCAGCTCTCTCTTGTGGGGGAAATCGACGCGAGCACGCTTCCCATGGTGCGCACTTACCAGGATGCCATCAAGTGCGAGGCTCTGCGCGAGCAGGTTCTGGCGGGCTTGAAGGTCCCATTGCTGCTGGGCGAACCCGAGGCATGGTCAGCGCTGCTGATCGAAGCATTGCTGCATCAAGGGCGCGGCGACGCTGCATCTGCCGTGCGATTGCGCGAGCAGGCGCTGGAGCAGGCACCCGCCATCCCGGGAAGTGTTAACGGCGTGCGCTTCGAATGGATGGCCGACGCGGACTCACGCATCGGACCCATGCTCGAAGCCGTCATGCAGGGCCGCTATTACTGGATCCCATTCACGCGCTTGTCGCGTATCAAGATTGAAGCGCCAGAGGACCTGCGCGATATGGTGTGGACAGCCGCAGAACTCGAGTTCAGTCATGGCGGAGAAGCCGTGGCGCTGCTTCCCACGCGCTACGCCGGCACTCCTCTTTCCGACGGCACACTTGCAATGGCAAGGCGTACTGAGTGGGCTGAGGGCCCTCCTGGCCAATATGCCGGCATTGGGCAGCGACTCTTTACCACGCCAGACGGCGACATCCCGATCATGGATCTGCGCGAGGTAATCTTTGATTCCCTGTCGGCGAAAGCGGACGTATGAACGGCGCGAAGGCGCGTGATCGCCTGCAACCGGCGCTGATCGATCGGCTACGCGACGATGACCCCAACTCCAGCGTAGAACCAGTCGAGCGGCAAATCCTGTCGCGCCAGCAACTGCGCGATGCTGTGCTGCGCGATCTCGCGTGGCTCTTCAATTCAACAACGTTGGGCGACGATTCAGGCGGCTTGCCCTACGTCCGTGGCTCAGTGATTTACTACGGGCTGCCGGCATGGTCGGGATTTACCGCTTCGTCACTTGAAGTGCCTCAGATGCAGGAGGCTATACGCGCGGCCATCGTCGCGCACGAGCCACGGCTGCTTGCGGATTCCGTGCAGGTGGAAGCTGTCCTGTCGGACGATCAGCTCGACTGGCACAACCAGCTGAGTTTCCGGATCAGCGCGCAGCTGTGGGCTCAACCGATTCCCATCGAACTTCTGGTGCAGACGGACGTCGATCTCGAGACCGGACACGTTGCAGTACGCGACGTGGCGCGTTGACTCCATGGACCCGCGACTACTGCGTTACTACAGTCAGGAACTTCAGCACCTGCGTGAGGTAGGCGCCGAGTTCGCCGCCGAATTCCCCAAGATTGCCGGTCGCCTCCAGATGAACGGCATGGAAGTCGCTGACCCCTACGTCGAACGTCTTCTTGAAGGCGTGGCCTTTCTGACAGCTCGCCTGCAACTTCGCCTTGATGCGGAGTTTCCCCGGTTCACGCAGCGCTTGCTTGAGGTGATCTATCCGCAGTTCCTGGCGCCCGTGCCTTCAATGTTGGTCGCTCAGGTCCGTCCGCTGTTGGGAGACCAGGCTTTGACAAAGGGCGTCGCTTTGCCTCGCGGCACAGTGCTGCGCAGTGTGACTGCAGCGAGCGCAACGCCATGCGAATTCACCACGAGCTCCCACCTGACGCTCTGGCCGGTGGAGGTGACAGATGCGGCGTACTTCACCCACGCGGCCGACTTGCCGCCCGGTTTGCAAATACGTCGTGCGGCGGCCGGTGTGCGTGTGCGACTGCGTTGCCCGCCGGGCATTAACTTTTCTGCCATCGCATGGGAAGACATACGACTCCACTGCAGCGCGCCTGATGCGATTGCCTTCAAGTTGCATCAACTGGTTGTCGGGCACACGATAGCGGCCCTGGTGCGTCCGGCATCGCGTCCCGCGGAGTCCAGAGTCCTTGCGGCCGACCCGGTTGTTCCGGTCGGGCTGGAGGACGAAGATGCACTTTTGCGCTCAGGCGCCCGCGGGTTCGCCGGGCTGCGTTTGCTGCAGGAGTATTTCGCGATGCCGCAGAAGTTTCTCTTCTTCGACCTTCGCGGCGCTGGCGCAGCCTTGCGGACGGTGGACGAATCCGAGGCTGAACTTCTCTTGCTGTTCGGCCGCGCCGATCCCACGCTGGCCCAGGCGGTCGACGCGGCGTCGTTCTCCCTTCATTGCGTTCCTGCAATCAATCTCTTCGAGCGGCGGTGCGACCGCATCCATGTGTCGCCGCAGTCCCACGAATTCCATGTGGTGCCCGATCGGCTGCGTCCGATGGACTTTGAAGTCAATCAGGTGATCGAGGTAACTGGCTTCGGTGACGGCTCCACTGAAGAGCGGCACTTCCAGCCCCTGTACGGCGCATTCCGCGATGACCCCCACCAGGCGCGGGCCTACTACCTGGCTGACCGGCGTCCGCGAATACTGTCTACCGGGCAAAAGCGTGAAGGCGCTCGTAGCAGCTATGTCGGTACCGAGGTGTTCTTGTCGATCGTCGATCAGAATGAAGCGCCATTTCCAGACGATTTGCGCCAACTTGCAGTCCGCGCCTTGTGTTCGAACCGGGACTTGCCGCTACACATTGGACAAGGCGGTGCACGAGAGCTTCAGATCGACGCGTCTGCACCTGTCGCGGGCATCAGAGTGCTGAGGGGTCCCACGCGTCCCCAGACCGCTTTACGCGAACTCGGCGCCCCCTGGAAATTGATCAATCAATTCTCGTTGCGACAGTTGTCACTCTCCGAAACGACACCGGGTGAAGGCGCCTCGGCGTTGCGTGACATGTTGCGGCTGTATGTATCCGAAGGCGATGTGCCGGCCTTGCGGCAGGTCGAGGGTGTGTTATCTGTGCGCACGGAACCAGTCGTGCGACGGCTGCCGATGCCGGGACCCATCGCGTTTGGCCGCGGGGTACAAGTTGAAATCGAGGTGGATGATCACGCCTTCGAGGGTGGGAGCGCCTTCATCCTGGGTCATGTGCTTGACCGTTGGCTGGCCCGGCACGTGTCGCTCAACACCTTCACGGTATTGCGCGTGCGCTCCGCAAACCAGGGTGTCCTGTTTGAAGGGAGGCCCCGATGCGGGACTCGGCCCCTCTCTTGAAGCCGATCAACATGTCCGCTATGGGCGCGGCAGAACTCGAGCCGTGGCGGTTCGAGTTCTATGCCCTGTTGCGGCACATCGAAGCTCGCAATCCCCACCGCCCACGCCTGGGCAGCGCACCGCGTCCCTCGGAGGAGCCAGTCAGGCTGGGCCAGGCGCCTGAGCTGTCGTTTGCTCCGGCACCCATTGCGCAGGTATTGCCTGCCCAACAGGGACGCCCCCCACGGATCAACGTGCGTTTCTTCGGGTTGTTTGGTCCTAACGGGCCATTGCCGACGCACCTGACCTCCTACGCGCGTGAGCGACTGCAAAGCCACGACGACCCGACCTTTTCGCGATTCGCGGACGTTTTCCACCATCGCCTGCTACTGTTGTTCTACAAGGCGTGGGCTCAGGCGCAGCCTACGGTGAGCGCAGACCGTCCACGGGATGACCGATTCGCTGCAATTGTTGATGCACTTTTGGGCAACGCCCGACCCAGGAATGACCCAGGACGTCAGGCACCTGACGACCTTTTGCGCCACTTCGCCGGGCATCTCAGCGGAGCCGCCCGCAGTGCCGAAGCTCTCGCAGCAGTTCTTGGCGGTTGGCTTGCGCTACCGGTAGAAGTTTTGCAATTTCAGGGCATGTGGCTCTCACTGCCCGCCGTTGAACGCACGCGAACGGGCGGCGGCGGCGTGCAGGCGCAGCTTGGCGCCGGGGCGGTCCTCGGCAGGTCGGTCTGGGACCGCCAACATGGTTTCGGCCTGAGGATCGGACCTCTGCGGCTGAACACCTTTGAAAGCCTGTTGCCCTGCGGGGACTCACTACCAGCGATCGCGTCGCTTGTGGCCTTTCACGTGGGCGACGAATTTGCATGGACCATGCAACTCGAACTCGCCTGTGCTGACGTGCCGACAGCCTGCCTCGGGCGCCATGGACGCCTGGGCTGGAGTACCTGGATCGGGCACGCACCTCACCGGCGCAATCCCCGAGTCACCCTCCATACCGCCCATTCCCGTCAGAAGGACCGTCCTCATGGCTGATCTATCTCGCGCAAAGATCTTCGGCAAACTCAACAGCGTCGCCTACAAAACGGTGGAAGGCGCCACCGTCTTTTGCAAATTGCGCGGCAATCCCTTCGTTGAACTGGAGCACTGGGTTTCACAGGTGGTGCAAAACAACGACTGTGACTGGCATCGTGTCATGCGTCAGTACGATATCGATCCGTCCCGCCTCGCGGCGGACATTACTGCGGCACTTGATCGGCTGCCGCGCGGTGCAACGCAGATCAGCGATATCTCCGACAACATCACCCACGCGGTGGAGCGCGGCTGGGTCTATGGCTCGCTCATGTACGGCGCCCCGTCGGTGCGCACAGGACACATGCTGGTTGGCATGCTCAAGACCAGCTTTCTGCGAAACGCGTTGCTCGGGATTTCGCGGCAGTTCGAGAAGCTCAAGCCTGATGACATAGCAGATCGGCTAGCGGAATTAACTGCAGGTTCGACGGAAGATAGCCTTCACGCAAGCGATGGCTCCAGCACATCGGCTGAACCTGGCGAGGCCAGCGGCGCTATTGGCCCGGCCGCTATGGGCAAGCAGGAAGCGCTCAAGCGATTCACGACGGACCTGACCGACCAGGCCCGCTCCGGGAAGATGGACCCCATCGTCGGGCGCGACGACGAGATCCGCCAGGTTGTCGACATCCTGATGCGGCGGCGCCAGAACAATCCCATTCTTGTCGGCGAAGCCGGCGTTGGCAAGACAGCGGTGGTTGAAGGCTTCGCGCAGCGTGTCGCCCGCGGTGACGTCCCGCCGTCGCTGAAAGATGTTGAAGTGCGTTCCCTGGACGTCGGTCTGCTGCAGGCTGGGGCCAGCATGAAGGGGGAGTTCGAGCAGCGCCTGCGGTCGGTGATTGACGAGGTGCAGGCAAGCCCTCGACCCATCATCCTGTTTGTCGATGAGACCCACACCCTGGTCGGCGCAGGCGGCGCCGCCGGGACGGGGGATGCTGCGAATCTTCTGAAGCCCGCATTGGCACGCGGCACGCTGCGAACTATCGGCGCCACCACCTTCGCCGAGTACAAAAAGCACATTGAGAAAGACCCTGCTCTCACCCGGCGCTTTCAGAGCATCCAGGTCGATGAGCCAGATGAGGCCCGCGCGCTGCTCATGATGCGCGGTATCACATCGGCAATGGAACAACACCACCGCGTGCAGATCCTTGACGAAGCTCTCGAGGCCGCGGTCAAGCTGGGACATCGCTATATTCCTGCGCGCCAACTTCCCGACAAGAGCGTCAGCCTGCTAGACACCGCCTGCGCGAGGGTCGCAGTGAGTCTGCATGCCACCCCAGCCGAAGTCGACGACAGCAGCAAACGCATCGAGGCGCTCGAAACCGAAATGGGCATCATTTCCCGCGAAAAAGTCATCGGCATCGATGTCGCTACACGAGAAGCTGAGGTGAACGCTCAACTGGATGCAGAGCGCACACGCCTGGCCGCACTTCAGGAGCGCTGGAGCACTGAAAAGAAGCTGGTGGATGAACTGCTGGGAATGCGTGCCAAGCTGCGCGCCACCGAGCCGCCCATGGCCGAAGAAGAGCGCGCGAACGCCGTCGCTCACTTGCGCGAACTGCAGGCGCAGCTCGCTCAGTTGCAAGGCGAACATCCATTGATTCTGCCGACCGTGGACTACCAGGCCGTTGCCACCGTCGTGGGTGACTGGACGGGTATCCCCGTGGGTCGAATGGCACGCAACGAAGTTGAGACGGTGCTCAATCTGGCCCGACTGCTTGGTGATCGCGTCATCGGCCAGGATCACGCCATGGAGGCAGTGGCACGCCGCGTGCAAACTTCGCGAGCTGGCCTGGACAACCCCGACAAGCCAGTGGGCGTCTTCATGCTGGCGGGACCCTCAGGTGTAGGCAAGACAGAAACTGCCCTCGCATTGGCTGAGGCTCTGTACGGCGGTGAGCAAAACCTCATCACCATCAACATGAGCGAGTTCCAGGAGGCGCACACAGTGTCCACGCTCAAGGGCGCGCCGCCAGGATATGTGGGTTACGGCGAAGGGGGAATCCTGACGGAGGCAGTGCGGCGCCGACCTTACAGCGTGGTGCTGCTTGACGAAGTCGAGAAGGCACATCCCGATGTGCACGAGATTTTTTTCCAGGTGTTCGACAAGGGCGTGATGGAAGACGGGGAAGGACGCCGCATCGACTTTCGAAACACCCTGATTCTTCTGACCAGCAACGTTGGCACCGATCTCATCACTGGTATGTGTAGCGACCCTGACCTGATGCCGGGTACAGAGGCGCTGGCGGCAGCGCTTCGCGAGCCCCTGCTCAAGGTGTTCCCGCCTGCCCTGCTGGGCCGCCTGGTCGCCATCCCCTATTTCCCGCTGAGCCCGGACATGCTCGCGCGTATCGTGCGCTTGCAGCTCGAGCGCATCAAGAAGCGCGTACAGGGTCGCTATCGCATTCCGTTCTCGTACAGCGAGGAAGTCGTTGACCTGGTCGTCGCTCGCTGCAATGAAGGCGCCTCTGGCGGCCGCATGATCGATGCGATCCTTACCAATACCCTCCTGCCCGACATCAGCCGCGAGTTCCTCACTCGGGTGGCTGAGGGCAAGACAGTAGAGCGCGTTGCGGTCAGCGCGGCGCCCACTGGTTTCACCTATGACTTCGCGTGACCAGCCGCCTTCCCGCGGTCCGAGCAAACTGTTCGTCGTCGACGGCACGGGGAAGTCGAACGAAACCGAATATCAAAGGGACATGTCGAACGGCTTTTGCAAGCGTCTGGAGAAACAATGTGGGGCCACATATTGGCGTGGCCCTACCATACCGGGCAACGAGACCATTGCCATCTCGCGGGAGGTTGCAGCTGCGGTAAGAGAATGGGTTTTCTCACCAGCTGGCGTTGCAGGCCGGGTCTTCCTCGCCGGACACAGCCGCGGAGGGGCTGCGGTGATCTTTGCCGCGCAGGACCTCCAGAAGCTTGGAATTCATGTAGAGGCAATGTTCCTATACGACGCAGTGAACAGGACGTTCAATACTCTGCGATCACCCCAGACTATTCCGGGCAACGTACGAACCTGCTATCACGCGATGAGAGAACCCTCACTCGCTCATTACTACACCGAAGGGGCCAAAGCTGCGCGCGAGAAAGTCGCCGTGTGTCTTGGGATGCCTACGCGTTTTCGCAGCATCCTCAACGAGCTCGAGCTTGATCGAGTGATGTCCAATTCTTCTCCTTCTGGCAACTGCGAGGATTTGATTCAGAGAGCACGACAGCTTGACGAAGAGGATCGGCGAATGAAGCGATGCATGCGTTCCGTTGCGACCGTCACGCCAGAAGGCGAATGGTCAGGCGACTTCGGCAACTGCGGTACGGAAGCAGAGCCGCCTTGCACTTTCCCAGCTACCCAACGAGTTAGATTCATGGGAAGCCACGGCGCAATCGGAGGAGCGCCCATTGTCGATTCCGGGGCTCCTGAGCTCCTCATCCAGGCCGACCGCGCAGCTATGGCTAGCGTCGGAGCCTGGATGGGTAAAAACTTGGCTGCGCATGGACTGTTCCAGGCCCACTAGCCAAAAGGGATCAAAGAAAGACCGCCATGGCCACCTCCATCAAGCCCCTTGTCGAGGTCCACGCACCAACCCCACTCATTTTTTCGGAGCTGAGCGCGGTGGAGGAGCTTGGCCGCCCGTTTGAGATCAACCTGCTCGCTCTATCAGCAACAGCACTCAATGCACCCGAGGAACTACTCGCGCAGCCGATCGCTTTGGGCCTGTTGCTTGGCACGGAAAAGCATCGCCACTTCCACGGACTGGTGGCGAGTATCGCGCTTGAGGGCATGTCTGCGCGACGCTACGCCTACCGCCTTGTGCTGCGGCCATGGTTCTGGTTGCTTTCGCAGCGCACTGACATTCGAATTTTCCAGAAGCTGTCGGTCGATGCGATCTTGCGCAAAGTATTGCAGCCCTACAGTGGCAACTTCCGTTTCGAGCTGGCCGAAACTTATGCACCCTTCGAATACTGTGTGCAGTACCGCGAGACCGATCTGGACTTTGCCAGCAGGCTCATGGAACAGGAAGGCTTGTACTACCACTTCGAGCACGAGCAGGACAAACATGTCATGGTCATCACCGACCATGTGAGCTCGCACCGCGAATTCCCGGACGCAGCGCAGATTCCCTATCGTCATGGACTGCTCGACAAGGCTGAGGCAGATTGCATCACCGACTGGAAGGTCGTGCAGGAACTGCGACCTACAAAGTCAACACTGCGCGACTACGACTTCGAAAAACCCACGCTCGACCTCACGCAGAAAGGCGACCTGGGCGAGCGGCATGCTCCGACAGAACTGGAGACGTACGACTACCCGGGACTTTATTTGACGGGAAGTGATGGACAGCGTCGGGCAACGCTCAGGGCGCAGGAGCAACAGACGCTGCAAGCGCGGATCGCCGGGGGCGGCGACAGTCGTGTCGTCGCGTGCGGTCGGCGGTTCCAGCTGCGCGACGCCCCACCACACGGCACCGGCGACTACATCGTCGCATCCACACGGATTCACATCACTGCTTCGAGCGCCCAGTCGGGCGACGCTACCGATGCGCGATTCAACTGCTCATTCGTTGCGTTCAATTCCAGCCACCCATTCCGTCCGTCGCGCACAACGCGCAAGCCCACGCTAGGCGGCCCGCAGACTGCGACTGTTGTGGGGCCGGCTGGCCAGGAGATCTACACGGATTCGCATGGTCGGGTGAAGCTGCACTTTCATTGGGACCGAATCGGCACGCGTGACGAAAACAGCTCGTGCTGGGTGCGAGTGGCACAGCCTTTGGCAGGCGACGGCTTCGGCTTCATGGCGCTTCCACGCGTTGGCCAGGAAGTAGTCGTCGATTTCCTGGAAGGCGACCCCGACCGTCCGCTCGTCACGGGCCGTGTCTATAACGGCTCACACTCACCGCCCTACGAGCTTCCCGGCAACAAGACCATAGCAACCATGAAATCGCGCTCCAGCCTTTCGGGAAGCGCTCAATCCTTTAACGAGTTGCGCTTCGAAGACAAAATCGGCGAGGAATACGTATGGCTGCAGTCGCAGAAGGACCTGTTCATCGAGGTCGAGAACGACCGCCGTGTTCACGTGGGCAACGATGAGTTCCGCATCGTTGATCGACACGTCGAAGAAGAAATCAAGGGCAACGTTCAGCGAATGGTCAAGGGGAACACCCAGGAGCAGGTCGACGGCGATGTGTCGCTCACCATCAAGGGAGACAGCGCTTCGGACGTGAGCGGCCAATACGGTCTCAAGGTGACCGGTGAACTCTCGCTTCAGACCGACGCAGGTGCTTCAGTGAAAACCGCAGCCAACTGGGACGCAAAGGTAGGCGCCAACCTGGGCATTGACGCTGCAGCCAACGTTCATATCAAGGCCGGAGCCAACATTGTCATTGAGGCGGGCGCGATGATCACGCTCAAGGCCGGCGGCGGCTCCGTCGTGATCGGGCCTGCAAACGTAGCTATTACCGGCGCGATGGTTCAGATCAATTCGGGGGGTGGCGCCGGTTCGGGCACAGGGGCATCACCGAAAGCACCAAAGGCAGCCAAAGCGCCTGAAAAGCCGAAGCGCAAGACCGACCCGTTGCCTCACATCAAAGGCTGACTGGAGATGGACGCAGCTTCATCGCCACTTCGGGACACCGTGTTCAGCCAATGGCCCGAACTGGCGTCGCGCCTGGGTGAGCGACGCATGGAATTCGCGCAAGCAGCCGTGGAGCGGGCACACAAGTACGGCTTGAAGGACGAAGGCGGCAGCACGCGCTTCCTGAACCTTTGCCTGGCCTTCGGACCGAGCTTTGAAATGCGCTCCGAGCACGAGTGGGCGCTGGCAACCCTTTCCGATCCGAGATTAGGTCCGGCAGTGCGCATCCATCAACTGGTTCGGCAAGCCGAGGTGGTACTGGAGCGCGCTGGTGGCCCCGCAGATCAACTGCGTGCCGGCGACGTGGCGTTGCTGGACCGACTCGAAGAACTGCGTCGCGTCGAAGGCGTCGAGCCCCCATTGGTGTCACGCACACCGTGCGATCTCGACGCCGTGCAAATTGCGGTGGTCGGGGTCAGCGCGTGCGCGGAATATGCGCGCGGTGACGACGGGTGGGAATGTCGGTCACGCGAGCGCTTGACGCCTCCGTTGGTCGCCGACGCGAAAACGTCCATGCCATCGACAGTGCACGTCCTGGCCGAAGCCGAGCCCGACCGCGTGACGCAGCTGCAAGTACGCCAGCGAATGCACGCTGCGTGCGGCGAGCACCATCCCCAACTCATCTGGATTGACGAGCGGGGAATCCAGAGATGGCGAGGCCACACCGCCCAGGGCGTCACCTGGCCGCTACGTCCCGCCCCGCCCCGCGGTCTCGCCGAGTTGGCGCTCGTCCAGGAGAACGAGCCACTGTTCGGAATCCTCGAATTGAGCAACTGCGGGATTCGGGACGAAGGAATACCCATTGGGCCGCAGCACTTGCGGGTTGGCGTCTATTCAGCCGAACAGCATCTTTTCTCGATGCGGCGCGTTGGCGGCGCATCAGTTGAATTACCCCTCACCGACACATCGCCACCCAGGGAACCCGAGCCCGGAAAGTATGCGATCGAACGCGACGGGCAGCCCCTGTTTTCGCAACGCTGGGACCATGCCATCGATACGGACCTGCCGCGCCGGATAAGCGACGGCCTGGGGCGTCTTTTCGAACAGTGGCGCGAGCGGACCACGCAATCACAGCTGCGCGCTACGGAGCATCTGCTCACCGGAGACGCAACGCTCAGCTGGGGGTGGCGCGAGACGGTCCTCGGGCTGGCTGCACCGCCCTTTCTCGAAGTGCGCGTCGATCTTGACCTGGAGCTCTCATTCGAACTTGAGTTGAGGGGCGAACTGCGCCACGGTGGCACCACAGCGGCGCTGTGTTTGCGAGCTGCTGGAAAAGCACCTCTTCGCTTCGCGGTGCATCGCAACCGGCCCGAACAGGACTTGCTCGCCCTGCTGCTGCCCGCACGCAATCGCCTGCGATGGACGTTCTCGGCCTCATGCGATCCCATAGCCTCGGACGACGGCGCGCTGTGGGGGGAATGCGGTCCGTGTAGCGGTGCGCTCGTCGTGGAAGGAGGCCTGCGTCCACGACGAGCCGGGAGCGGCTGGGAGTTCTATTTGCATGCAGAGCTTGAACCAGTGACGCTCCCATTCACCGTTTGCGACCCTGTGCTCGGCCAGACGGGCCAGACGCTGGCCCTGCTACCGGCTTTGCAGCTGCTCGAGTGGAGCACTCCCTGATGCAGCGCCTTCTGATCCTGCGATTGCATGTAGAGGCTTGCGCCGCCACAGCGACCCTGAACGGCTTTCCGCTGCTGCGTGCGCGGCCCGGCGCAGCGACCTGCAATCAGGCCGTGAACGAGTTCGTGCTGGAAGGTGCCAACCGCCTGGGCTTGCATACCCAACCATGGCCAGGTCAGCCCGGACGCGCGCCGCGTCTGGCGGCCAACGGCGCACGTGCTCGAGTCGAGTTGCTACTCACCCGCCCCGGACGAATGCTTTCTGACACTTCAAACCGTGCCGTCGCAAGTCTGGACTGGGTTGCCGCTGACGGCGATCTCTATCCCGCTCGCGCGTCCGAACAGAATTTTGACCTTCCGGTCAAGTTTCCGCGCTGGAGGTGGCTCGATGCGCCCGAGGTGGTACCTGCCCATGTGCACGATCGCGTAGTCGAGTTCCTTCAGGACATCGCACTGTCGATGCACCGCGGCGAACCCGAAGCTTTCCTGCAGGCTTCGCGTGTTCGGCTGGAGGATCTGGCAGTGGCGTACCAAATGCACACCGGTCAGCTCGCCGACCGACTCAAGTCTCGGCTACAGCTTTTACACGGCCAGCAGTCTTTGCGGCCTGTTATTCCGGCAGTAGAGGACGTCGAGCTGCGCCCATGTGCGGATGGCCGCTTGCTCGAGTGCTTGTGCAACGGCTCGCCTGCGCTTCGAACGATGCCCGGAGACGACGGGGTGCAACACGCATGGCCCCTGCGGGTCGCGGTCATCGACAACAATTGCCACGTGTTCCGCTGAAGGAGAGCAGGGATGTTTTGCACAGGAGAGCGGCGATGATTGTCCTGACGGTAGAGAGCTTCAACGGCTCCCCGGCCGAGCCTTTGTCCGCCAGTTTCGATGAACTGGGTGGCACCATTGGGCGACAGGCGAACAACCAGCTCGTGCTGCGCGATCCAGAGCAAACGGTCTCGCGGATTCACGCGAGCGTGGTGTTCCGCAACGGCACCTTCTCCATTCTCGATCAGGGTGCGAACGCGCTTTTGATCAACGGTCTCGCATTGGGTGCAGGCCGCGAAGCATCGCTCAAGAATGGTGACCGGCTCGAAATAGGAGGGTTCCTGCTTCGCGTTTCCTTTGGACAGGCACCAAAAGCCCCTGACAAGTTCGAGACGAACTTTCTGGATTTGTTCGACGAGGGTCCCACCGGTGCGCCAGCCGTGCGTTCAGCAGCGTCCCCTGCACGTTCGCCCGGCCCCCCACCAGCCCCCTCAACCACACCTTCACCCTGGCCCGCTACCCCCTCCCCGGCCGCGCCCAGCGGCTCCTCGATTCTTGATGACTGGGATGACTTCGACGACTTGCACCCAGATCGCGTGGCCAGCGCGCCGGCCGAAGCGCATCGAACATCCGAACTGCTGCCGCATGAAGCTTCACTGGATGAACTGTTCGGCCTTTCCGGTGCGAGCCCAGATCCCGTAGCGTCTCCGAAAGGACCTTCTGCAGCGGCGATGCGAGATGACATTCCTGAAATCCACACGCCATTCCCCCAGCCCAGTTCACGCACTGGCGCGCGACAGGTCGTATCCTGGGAGCAGAGTGACCGGCAGAACACCCGGATCGCCCCAGCAAGTTCGACTGGCAACCCATCGATTGAGCCGTCCGAGACAATCGTCGGACCGAAACGATCGACCGCTGATTCTGCGACTGTGATGCCTGCCGGAAAAGCCCCAGTTGCCGGCGCGCTGCCGCCCTCGCCTCGGGTGGATGCGCCCGCCGCGTCGTCACCAACTGCTTCGCCTGGATCCGTGCGACCAGCAAGAACCGCCGGCACCGACCCGATCGCAGCATTGCTCGAAGGCCTGGGGGTAAAAGGGATCGATGCATCGAAGCTCGACCCCGGGCAGGCCCGTGTACTGGGTGCCGTCCTGCGCCAGTCGATGCAGGGAACAGTGCAGCTACTGCAGGGACGGGCAGCCTTCAAGCGGGTGCTTCGCAGCGAAGTCACGACCATACAGGCGCGTGAGAACAACCCGCTGAAATTCTCGCCCGACGCCGAAACCGTGTTGCGCACAATGCTGCATGAACCCACACACGGCTTTCTTGCACCCGAAGCTGCAGTACGCGACGCTTTTGATGATCTTCAAGCGCACCAGCTGGCGCTCATGGTGGGAATGCAGGCCGCGCTTCAAGGGCTGCTCGAGCGGTTCAACCCGGAATCGCTCGAAAGAAAGATCGCTCCTCCAACCGGGCTTGCCAGTTTGCTCCCGTCTGGCCGCAAGGCCCAGCTGTGGGAGCGGTTCGGCAGCCTTTACAGCCAGCTTGCCCGTGAAGCCGAAGACGGGTTCCACGAGCTTTTCTCTTCGGAATTCGTCAAGGCCTACGAGTACGAAATAACCCAGCTGCGCCAACGCAAGTGAACATGCTCGAACTCGAATTGGCCATACTCAACGAGCCCGGCGGCCGTGACGCCAACGAGGATGCCTGTGGCTGGTGGCACGACGATCAGAGGTTGTGCTGCGTGGTGGCTGATGGCGCGGGCGGGCACGGAGGCGGCGGACACGCTGCGCGCCTTGCAGTCAAGGTCCTGCTCGCGGCTTTTTCAGAGCATCCGAGCAGCGATACCAGCGAACTTCAGCAGCTCGTGCGCAAAACAAACCAGCAGGTGCGCACGGCACGCAAAACAGATCCGGCGCTCTCGGATATGTACACGACCATCGCGTGCGTCGTGATCGACCTGGTCGGCCGCCGCGCGCATTGGGCGCACGCCGGCGATACACGGGTCTACTGGTTTCGGCATGGCCACGTGGCCCTGCGCTCCAAGGACCACAGCGTGGTTCAGTCGATGGCCGACCTTGGCCTTTTGACTCAGGATGAACTGCATCGTCATCCTCGTCGAAGCGAGCTGTTGAGCGCCCTCGGGACTGACCCGGACGAACTGGAGGTAGGCAGCGGCCGCGCCGATGGACTGACCGGCGATGGGGACGTGTTTTTGCTGTGCACCGACGGCCTGTGGGAACACGTCCCGGACAGCGCCCTCGAATCCGCACTTGTCAGCGCGCCAAGCGCCCAGGACTGGCTGACCGCAATCGAGACGCAAGTTCGTGCGAACGCTGCCGGAACACCCAGGCATGACAACTTCAGTGCAATTGCCGCGCGGGTACTCGAAAACGGCGCTGGCACCGCGACCTCAAAGGATTGACCATGCCCCTACAGACCTGCACTGGCGCGATGATGAAATGCAGCTTCGGCGCGGCCCCATCCACGTTTGTCGCAACGCCAAAACCAGTGATCACCAGCAACATGCCGGCTGGAAACATCCTCGATCACATCCCCATCGTCAACATACAGCCGTTCGGGATGTGCCTATCCATGGCCAATCCCACTGTGGCAGCGGCAACCTCCGCCGCGCTCGGCGTGTTCACGCCCATGCCCTGCTTGCCGAACACGCCCGCACCCTGGATGCCGGGGGCACCGAATGTGCTGGTATGCAACGCCCCGGCCCTCGACAATGTGTCTACGCTCATGTGCGTGTGGGGCGGTGTTATCACCTTTGCCACGCCCGGCCAATTCACCCATCAAATTCCCTGAACACTATTACCATGACCTGGCACGACAAAGTCCTGTGGACCGAGGGACTGTTTTTACAGCCGCAACACTTTCAGCAGCATGAGCGGCATGTCGAACGCGTCATCCGGCATCACCTCTCTGCACTGGTGCCATCCATGCGGGGCTTTACGCTTCTGGAAGTGGATTCGGCCGCACTGCAGCAGGGCCAGGTGTCGGTCACATCCGCCCAAGGCATCCTTCCAGATGGCACGCCGTTTTCGGTACCTGGCTATGATCCGGCGCCGGCGGCCATTGAAATCCCGCGCGATGCCCGCGATGAGCTTGTACTGCTGGGCGTGGCACTGGAGAGACCCGGCGTGCCCGCCAGCGATGTGGAAGGTGCACAGGCCGGGCTCCCGGCGCGATTTCGCAGTGTCGAGGTAGACGTCGCCGATTGCCATGCGGCGAGTCTGCGCCAGGCGCCGGTGCAGCTGGGGCGGCTCAACTTGCGCTTGATGATGGCGCGGGATTCGAGCGAGGGTTTTGCCACGCTCGGCACCGTGCGAATCCAGGAGCGCCGTCCCGATGGTCGAGTGGTGCTTGATCGGGATTACGTTCCGCCTACGTTGCACGTCGGGGCCGAGCCCGTCCTTCTCGGGTACGTGCGCGAAGTCACCGGCCTCTTGCACCAACGCGCAGAGGCCCTGGCTGTGCGACTGGCGCAGCCGGGTCGAGGGGGTGTCGGCGAGATCGCCGAGTTCTTGCTATTGCAGGTGTGTAACCGGGCGGAACCGCTGTATGCGGCGTTACAGACTCAGGCCCTGTTGCATCCCGAGGTGCTTTATCGGGAGCTTTTGTCGCTTGCAGGCGAGCTATGCACTTTCGGAGAGGCACGACGTCCGGGGAGTTATCCGCCCTACCGTCACGACGAACCCTATCCGTGCTTCGCTGCGGTAATGGCAGACCTGCGTCAATCGCTGTCGATCGTGATGCAACAGACCGCCATTCCCATCGAACTTCAGGCGCGCAAGTATGGGGTACACGTGGGGCTCGTGACTGATGTGGAGCTTCAGCGAAACGCCCAGTTCGTTCTTGCGGCCAGCGCCCAGGTGCCCGGGGAAGCACTGCGCGCACGATTCCCTGCGCAGGTCAAGGTCGGGCCGGCCGAACGCATTCGCGACCTGGTCAACCTGCAGTTGCCGGGCGTGTCACTGCGACCGCTGCCAGTGGCGCCACGGCAAATTCCGTATCACGCCGGCTTTACCTACTTCGAGATGGAGACCCGAAACAATGAGTTATGGCGCCAGCTGGAGGCTTCGGGGGGGCTAGCAATCCACGTGGCCGGCGACTTCCCCGGACTGGAGATGGAGCTTTGGGCCATCCGGTCCTAAAAGGAGGCGCACATGACGCAAGGTAGCGAAGATCCGTTTGCCTCGTTCGATCGCACGGTCATCAAGCCAAGCGGTGGCCGTGCGCGTTCTGCCGCCATCACTCCCCCCACCGGAGCGGGAGTTCCCCCACAACGGCCGACCCGACCGCCCGATTCGGCCCTGCCCGATATCCTCGCTGCTCTTGGCAAAGATGCCTCCATCAACCCGCTTGTGTCGGCCGCTGCGCCCATGCTGGCCGCGTATTCGCGTATCCGCGTCTTACCGAATCACCCCAATCCCCATGCCCTTCGCGACTCGCTTGCTGACGGCGTGCGGGCGTTCGAAACAACGGCGCGGGCAGCTGGGCTTGCCAACGAACAGGTCATCGCGGGTCGCTACGTGTTGTGCACCCTGCTCGACGAAGCTGCATCTGGAACGCCCTGGGGGGGCTCCGGCATCTGGGCGGGCCAGGGGCTTCTGGTGACCTTCCATAACGAAACATGGGGCGGCGAGAAATTCTTTCAGTTGCTCACGCGCGTCATTCAGGATCCGGTCGGCAATCGGCATCTGCTGGAGCTTCTGGCCGTGTCGCTTTACCTCGGCTTCGAAGGCCGCTACAAGGTGCAGCAAAACGGTGCTGCGCAACTGGAAACAGTTCGCGAGCGAGTCATGGACGTGCTACAGCAGGGGGCGCCGCGTGGGGACCGCGAGCTATCCCCGCACTGGCTGGGTGAGCGTGCGGCGGGGACGCGACTTCGCGACGGCATGCCAGTGTGGGTCGTGGCCGCTTTCACGGGCGTCGCACTCGCTGCGGTGTTCTTCGGTCTGCGCCTGGCTGTGAACGCACGCACAGACCCTACCTTCGCCTCCCTGCAGTCGATAGACGTGCGCAGGACCGCTGCTCCTGCGCTGGCTGCGGCGGCAGCGCCCGTGCCGCCCCGCCTGAGTGCATTTCTCAAACCTGAAGTCGACGCTGGACTGGTCGAGGTGCGCGATCTGGCCGATCGTTCGGTGGTGACCATTCGCGGTGATGGTTTTTTCGATCCGGGAAGTGCCCAGGTCGCGCAGCGTGTGTTGCCTCTCTTGCAGCGTATTGGTCAGGCGCTCGCCACCGTCCAGGGATCGGTGCTCGTGACGGGTCACACCGATAACCAGCCCATCCGCTCGCTGAAATACCCTTCTAACTGGCACCTTTCGCGCGATCGCGCAGAGGCCGTACGCGCTGTCATTGCGCAGTTCATTCCGGCGCAGCGACTTCGGGCAGAGGGACGGGCGGACAACGACCCGCTGCAGACAAACGACACGCCGGCGGGACGGTCCCGTAACCGACGTGTAGAGATCACCCTGCAGGTCGCCGCGGCGAACTGACGACCCCAACGTGATCGCAGGAGCAGACATTGTGAAGACCTTGATTCGTATCCTGACCAGCCCCCTGCTGCTGGGCGCACTCGCGATCATTGCCTTGTCGGCGCTTGTGTGGTGGGTCGGCCCCCTCATCGCCATCGCGACGTGGGTGCCGCTCGGCGCAAGCGCAATGCGCTGGA
This sequence comes from Ramlibacter sp., assembly GCA_046597415.1. GTDB lineage: Bacteria > Pseudomonadota > Gammaproteobacteria > Burkholderiales > Burkholderiaceae_C > Ramlibacter. Next base: position 8,376 of record JBKJKT010000119.1, on the reverse strand, counting down.
CCGTCATCGGGCTGTTGTGGGCCGCGTGGCTGTGCTGGGTGGGAGCGAAGGCCTGGCGAAGGCGCAGGCGCAACAAGATGCTGCTGCGTGGCATCGGCGAGAACCAGGCCGCGGCTGACAAGGAGGCGCAGGTTATCGAGGGCCGGTTTCGCGAAGCACTCGACAAGTTGCATGCGGCCCCGGGCGTCAAGCGGTCTCCCTTTGGTGGCAAAGACGCCCTCTATGCGCTGCCCTGGTACATGTTCATCGGTGCGCCAGGATCTGGCAAGACCACAGCCCTGCTCAATGCCGGCCTGCACTTCGTGTTCGAGCATGACGGCGCAAAGCCCGTCAAAGGCGTCGGCGGCACAAGGAACTGCGATTGGTGGTTCACCCGCGAAGCTGTGCTCATCGACACCGCTGGCCGTTTCGCGTTACAGGAATCAGATCGTGCAGTGGATGCGGCAGCCTGGGCCAAATTTCTCGCCATGCTGCGGCAGGCGCGGCCGCGCAGGCCCATAAATGGAGTGATACTCACCGTCAACGTCCAGGATTTGCTGGAGCAGGACGAGACCATTCGCCGCGATCACGCCGTCAAGCTGCGTTCGCGCCTGGACGAGCTTCAGTCGCAGCTGGGCGTGCGACCCCCTGTGTACGTGCTGGTGACCAAAGTCGATCTCGTCGCGGGTTTTGTCGAGTCGTTTGAGTTGTTGGGCAAGGAGGAGCGCGACCAGCCTTGGGGCTTTACCTTTGACGCGGGGCGCTTTGATGCAAAACAGCCGCTGCGCGATTTCGATGCTGAATTTCGGGTTCTGCAGCAGCGCCTGAATGCAGGCGTGCTTGAGCGCATGCGAAGCGAGCGCGACCCGCAGCGGCGAGCTCCGATCTTCAGCTTTCCCTCGGAATTCGCGTCGCTGCGTCCGCTGCTGGCGGACTTTCTCGAACGCGTCTTTGGAAGCGCGGCGGGTTTGCAGGAGCCGGTCAGATTGCGAGGCGTCTACTTCACCAGCGGCACGCAGGAAGGCACCCCCATCGGTCGGGTGATGGGAATCCTGGCGCGCACGTTTGGTATTCAGGGCGGGCCTGCCTCGGTGGCGGGCAATCGCGGCCGCAGCTACTTCCTGCAGCGCCTGCTGCAAGACCTCGTCTTCGCCGAGGCGCATCTTGTCTCTTTCAACGCGGCAGCGGAACGGCGGCGCCGATTCTCCAGAGCTGCAGGATTTGCAGCCGTGGCGGGTGTAGCCGGGCTTGTGATCGCTGGATGGACCGCGAGCTATCTGCGCAACGTGATTTACAGCCAAGAGGTTGCAAGCCGAGTCCCAGCTCTGCGCAATGCTGCTGAAGCCGTGCCCGCCAATGCAGTCGACCCAGTGGCGCTGTTGAGCGTACTGGACACCGCCACCAAAGCGGCCAAGCCGAGTGAATTCGAAATTGGTGACCCCCCGCTTCTCTACACCTTGGGTCTGTACCAGGGAGAAAAGCTCGACGCTGGCGCCCAGCTGGCTTACAGGCACCTTCTGCAGAACGGACTGGCCCCGCGCATTGTGCGTCGCCTTGAGGAGCGCCTGCGAGCCGCAAATCGGGAAAACCTCGAGCAAGCATATGAGGCACTGAAGGCGTACCTCATGGTGTATTCAGCGCAAAACTTCAGCGCCGAAACACTCAAGGCCTGGATCGGGGTCGATTGGGACGTGCAGTACCGCCAGCTGCCGGCAGAGCAGCGCCAGGCGATGGACCAGCACCTCGACGCGATGCTCGCGCTAGGCGCTCCAGCAGCCATCACGCCGCTTGATGCGCAACTGGTGGCCGGTGTGCGGGACATGCTGGCCTCGTTCCCACTCGAGTACCGTATCTATAGCCGGCTGCAGCGGCGCTACCGTAGCGAGGCGCCGGACTTTTCGGTAGCAGGCTCGGCCGGGCCACTGGCCCCTCGCGTTCTCGTGCGCGCCAGCGGAGAGCCACTGGCCCGTGGCGTACCGGGTTTGTACACACGTGAGGGCTATGCCAAGGTGTTCCAGCAAGGCCCGCTTGCCCGCATCAGCACGCAGATGGCGGCCGAAGAAACGTGGGTGTTGGGCCGCGCGTCGTCGCGCGTGCCGGCCGCGCTCAGCACTGAGGTCCAAAACCGCGTAAGACGCCTCTATCTAGAAGACTACGCCCGGCAATGGGAGCGACTCCTCGCCGATGTTCGCCTTGCACCGCCGCGCGGATTGCAAGACTCAATTGAAGCCGCCCGCGCACTGAGCTCTCCCGATTCGCCGATGACCAATTTCCTGCGCGCTGCTTCCACCGAGACCCGACTGGTACAGGCTCCCAGAGCGCCCTCTACGGTGGCACCCGCAGCCCTCGGGCAGGCGGCCGCTGCCGCTACTCAGGCGCGCAACGAAATTTCAAAACTGGTAGACCCGGGGCCGTCCCCGGCTGCCGGACAAGGCCCGATCGAACGCATCGTGGACGACCGATTCACCCAGCTACATCGCCTCTTCGAAGGGCAGCCCGCGCCGATTGACAACGTGGCCAAGCTGTTCGGCGACGTCTTCGCACAGCTGTCCGCGGTGGACGCGGCGCAGAAGTCCAAGTCGACACCTCCGCCGGTCGAAGGGGTGCGGCTGAAGGCTCAGGCAGCGCAGCTCCCGCCGGCGGTGCAATCGGCTGTTCAGGTATTGGTCGACGCTGGCACGCGCGGAGGTCGCGAGGCCGAGCAAAGCGCGCTGGCAGGCGAACTTCGACCGATTCACGAGTTCTGCATGCGCGCCGTTGCAAATCGTTATCCCCTGGCTGCAGGATCGCGCGCCGACGTGCTGCCTGAAGACTTCGGCCAGCTCTTCGGCCCCGGTGGTCTCATGGACGAGTTTTATCAGCGTAAATTGGCGCCGCTCGTGGATACCGGTACCAACCCCTGGTCGTACAAGCCCTTGCCCGACGGAAGTCGCCCCGCAGCCCAGGCTGCGCTTGCAGAATTTCAGCGCGCAGCTCGCATCCGCGACGTTTTCTTCCGTAGCGGTGGGCGGGTACCTCTGGTCAAGCACGACTTGCGCGCGCTCGAATTCACCGGTGACCTGAAGGAGGTGAAGCTCGATGTCGACGGTCAGGTCATGACCCTCGCACGCGGCGCGACAGCGAGCGTTGCCGCACCTGCACCACGGGCAGTGTCGCAAGTGCGGGTGCAGCTTGGAAACGCGCCGCCGAAAACTTTCGAAGGTCCATGGGCGATTTACCGAATGTTCGACCACTTTGGATACTTACCGGGGACGCAGCCAGAGCGCTTCGGGCTTGTGATGACAAGCGACGCCAGTCAGGCGCGCTTCGAGGTGGTCGCCAACAGCGCATTCAACCCCTACCGCATGCGGGAGCTCCAGCAGTTCCGATGCCCTGGCTCGTTGTAACCACTGGATGTGACTTCGATGCTCGAACCGCGAATCGGCTGGCATGGAAAGCTTCCATCACTTGGCGATTTCGCCACGCGACGACTAGACACGGTATTCCTGGACCGATGGGATACCTGGATCTCAACATCCCTCGGCGAGCTGCAGAAGGACCCGCAATGGCTGGACCGTTACCTGCACTGCCCCGCATGGCGATTCCTGCTCATGCCAGGTGTGATTGACTCGCGTGCATGGTGCGGGGTGCTGATGCCTTCAGTGGACCGGGTCGGCCGTTATTACCCTCTGACTTTTGCGCTGCCTCTAGAAGGACACCTGAGCCTGCAAGAACTCCAGCCAACGCTCGAATGGCTCGGGCATCTGGAGCAATCTGCCTATTGCGCGGTGGACAATGAATGGGGTATCGAAGCGCTGGAGGCGTCGTTGCTCCGGCTGGGCGATTGGGTCCCGGTTGGCGATTCCAGTGTGCCTACGGCGCTCAGGTGGGACACGCACTTGCATGCCAAGGCATGCTGGTATGCAGCGCCGGTCGAGGGGAAGCCGCGCCTGCTGGTTTCGAGCGGCCTGGAGGCTGGCGATTTGCCGCGGCTTTTGTTCGCGCCGGGTTGACATTGTCTGGCTTCCAGCAATACGGTAATAGGGAGCGCCGCAACCCATCGCAGGAGCATTCATGAAGGAACGTGACTACATCGAACGCACGCCCTGGCATGACGCAGGATTTGCGGAACCGCCGGAACAAAAGAGAGCCAATGGTGGAGAACGGATCTACCGGGTGTCTGGTGGCCCGTCTCTTGCGCTAGGCAACTGCTTTTTCGTGCCTGCGCTCGGGGCCGTGCCGATCAATTACTGGACCTCCGAACTGCTGGAGCGGGAACTCAACGCCGCGGTGTGGGGCAACGAGTACGACCAACTGCACGTGTACACCATGCGACCTGGCGCGGTGTATCAGATCGGACCAGTCGCGCACCACAACTATGCAGGCGTCGACCACGGCGTCCCGTTCACGCAGCGCGCGTACTTTTCGCCCGGCGGCATCTTCAAACAGGTCACCTTTGTGCTGGGGGACGGATTGAATTTACTCGAGTCCGTCAGGACGGAAGGCGGGCCTCTTGCGCTATCGCCGGGCAGGTTTGCGCGCGAGGCCACGAAGCGGGCGAAGCTTTACAGGCAGTAGATCCGGCATTCACCGCGAGCGGCCCTAATGAAAGTCGCGGCTGCTATTGGTTTGCTCGCCCAGGCGGCCCAGGAGCGGCGTGAGATTGGTGAGCTTCCTCGCGATGAGATTGCGCACCTGGCCGCCTGATTCCTGGTCGCGCTGCCAGGTGCCTTCCACGGCGAGCAGACGCGATTTGAGCAAGGCATCGCGCTGGCCTTCGCGCACCGACTTCCAGACGATCACGTTTATCGGACCTGTCTCATCTTCGAGGGTGAGGAAGATCGTGCCATGCGCCGTCTGGGGCTGCTGGCGCACGGTGACGATGCCGCACGCGCGAACCTTGCGCCCGCTCGGCAGGTCGTGCAGTTCGGCTGCGCTTTGCAGCTTCATGCGCTTGAGGCGCGGACGCAAGAGCGCAAGCGGATGACGGCGCAGCGTGAGGCCCAGCGATGCGTAGTCGAAAACGATCTCTTCGCCTTCGTGCGATGCCTGCAATTGCAGCGGCTCTTCATTGATGGGTGCATCGCGCAGGAGTTCAGGCGATTTGCGAAGAGCCGATGCGTCCCACACCTGCTGGCGCCTATGCCCCGAGAGCGACATCAATGCATCGCCGGCTGCGAGCGCTTTCAAATCGCCCGCGTCGAGCTGCGCGCGCAGGGCAAGGTCTTCGGTGCTGGTGAACGGCGCTTCGCCTCGCGCCTGAACCACCCGCCTGGCGCCCGCCTCGCTCAAGCTGCCGATCTGACGCAGGCCCAGTCGAACAGCGGGGGAATATCGGATCGAATAATTGGAATCTGACCCCAATAAACAATTGGGGTCAGATTCCAATTTCTCCAGCGTCGAATCCCAGTCGCTATGCGAAACATCCGGGGGCAGCACGACGATGCCGTGGCGTTTGCCGTCCTGCACCAGTTGCGAGGGCGAGTAAAAGCCCATCGGCTGCGAATTGAGCATGGCGGCCAGAAAGCATTCGGGCTCGTGGCACTTCAGCCAGCTGCTCGAATACGCGAGCAGCGCAAAACTGTAGGCGTGGCTTTCGGGAAATCCGTATTCGCCAAAACCCAGGATCTGCTTGAAGATCGATTCGGCGAACTCGCGGCGATAACCGTTCTTCAACATGCCGTCGATGATGGGCTCATAGAATTTTTCAACACCGCCCTTTCGCTTCCATGCCGCCATCGAACGGCGCAGCGCATCGGCTTTCTCGGCGGTAAAACCGGCGGCGATCATGGCAATCTGCATCACCTGTTCCTGGAAGATAGGTACGCCCAGTGTCCGCGAGAGTGCCTTCTTCAACTCGGGCTTTTCATAGTGCACATCGAGCCCCGCGCGGATGCGCTCGCGCGCCTTGAGAAACGGATGCACCATGCCGCCCTGAATCGGCCCCGGCCGCACGATCGCCACCTCGACCACCAGGTCGTAGAACACACGCGGCTGCAGGCGGGGCAGCATCGACATCTGCGCGCGGCTTTCGATCTGGAAAACGCCCACCGTATCGGCCTTGCAGATCATGTCGTAGGTGACGGGGTCTTCTTTCGGGATGTCCGCCAGGTCCCAATCACCCCCACGCAACTGATTGCGAAAATCCAGGCAGCGGCGAATGGCCGTGAGGATTCCCAGCGCCAGCACATCGACCTTCATCAGGCCCATGTCCTCCAGGTCGTCCTTGTCCCACTGGATGATGGAGCGGTCTTTCATCGAGGCTTTTTCTACCGGCACGAGTCGCGTGAGCTTGTCCTGCGTGAGCACGAAGCCCCCCACATGCTGCGACAGATGACGTGGCGACCCCATCAGCTGCTGCGTGAGTTCGAGCCATAGCCTCGCCCTGGTTTCGTCGATGGGTGCGTCCACTTGCACGGCCATTTCGCACAGGCGCTGCGAAGCCAGCTTGTCGTCGAACCACTGATGCTCTCTGGCGAAGGCATCGATGAGTTTTTCTTCCACGCCCAGCGCCTTTCCCACATCGCGAATCGCACTGCGCGTGCGATAGCTGATGACCACTGCCGCGATGGCCGCGCGCTCACGCCCGTATTTGTCGTAGATGTACTGGATGACTTCCTCACGCCGTTCGTGCTCGAAGTCCACGTCGATGTCGGGCGGCTCATTGCGGCGCTCCTTGCTGATGAAGCGCTCCAGCAGCGGGTTCGAATGCATCGGATCCATCGCCGTGATGCCCAGGCAGAAACACACGACCGAGTTGGCCGCCGAGCCTCGACCCTGGCAAAGAATCTTCCGGTCGCGGGCAAAACGCACGATGTCGTGCACCGTCAGAAAGAACATCTCGTATTTGCACTCGGCGATGAGGCGCAGCTCCTTGACCACATGCCGCTTGACTTTCACCGGCACACCCTCGGGGTAACGCATTTGCGCGCCTTCTATCGTGAGCTTGCGCAGGCCCTCGGTGGGTGTGAGGCCCGCAGGCACGGTTTCCAGCGGGTAGTTGTACTGGATGCTCTCGATCTCGAAGCTGCACCGATCGGCGACGATCATCGTGGCTTCCAGCAAATCATGTGGATAGATTTCCCCGAGCCGGATGCGCGAGCGCAAGTGTTTCTCTGCGTTACCCTGCAGTTCGTAGCCGCATTGATCGACGGGCCTGCCCACTCGCACAGCCGTCATCACGTCCTGCAGGCGCTTGCGCGACCGCACGTGCATGTGCACATTGCCTGCGGCAATCAGCGGTACACCGCTGGCCGCGCTAGCTTCGCGCATCGATGCCAGCCACAGATCGTCATCGAGGGCGTGATGCAATTCGACCGCAAGCCACAACCCCTGGCCGTAGAGCTGGCGGCATTGCGCGAGGCGCATGCACAGGGCATCGAGGTCGAACGTGTCGCCGGGTTGGCGACGCGGCACGAACAGAACTTCGCAGCCTTGCAAAAGCGTCATGTCGCTTGTCTCCCAGCCGACGCGGTATTCGCCCTTGGCTGCACTCGTGTTGCGTGCGGCGGTGATGAATTCGCACAGGCCGCCCCACCCTTCTTTATCACGGGCAATGGCGACGAGGCGGCAGTCGCCCATGTCGAACTCGCTGCCGTACAGCAGCTTGAAATCGCGGGTGCGTTTCTGGTCGGGGTAGTCGGCTTCGAGTGACCGAATGAAGGCCTGGTACTTCCTGAAGCCCGACCAGGCGCGCACCACGCCTGCCAGCGAGCATTCATCGGTGAGGGCGAACGCCTGATAGCCCAGGTTGTAGGCGCGCTGCACGAGCTCCTGCGGATGCGATGCGCCTCGCTGGAAGCTGAAGTTGGAAAGCGCGTGGAGTTCGCAGTAGGCAGGCAGGCCATCGGGCCACTCGGCAATGACCGGCGGAAGGGCCCTGTCTTCGATGGCCAGCTGGGGCTTTTCGTTGATTTCAGGCATGGCTGACCCGTACGCCTGTCACGCGTACAGCCCCTGGAGGAACCAGCGGGAGTCGCGCTGGAGAAGCTGCGGCCGCTCCCGAAAAATCCACACCAGCCCCGCCTCTTCGCTGCTCGCAATGAAGTAGTCGCGCAGGGTCGCGGCGCCTTCCCTGCTTTCATCCCACCAACCGGTTTCCACACGATAAAGACGCGCGAGCCGGCGCAGCGGCCCACCGAATTGCGGCACATGGTTTCGCACCTCCAGCCGCATCGGCTTTGGGAGCAGCCATGTCGGATAAACCGGGTCGCACGCTTCATTGTTGAAAGGCACGATGAGAGCGCCACCTTGCAGACCCCGCGCCGGTTTCCACTGCTGCATTTCTTCCACGCGCCAGTCGGCATGGGCGACCGGCTGCACCACACTGCCCTCGCCCAGTCGCACGCTCAGGCGTTCGATGAGCTGATGAAGTCGCTCACCCTTCACGTTGTCTTCGGGCAGCAGGCTCTTGTTCGC
>JBKJKT010000061.1:0-10331 GCA_046597415.1 Ramlibacter sp. | reverse complement strand
GCCCAGATACTGGCCCTGTCCAATGGCAACTATGTACTGGTGCGCGAAGCGCAGAACGCAACCACATTTGGGGACGTTTGGGCTTCGATCTATGGGGCGAACGGCGCCTTGATCAAGCCGGATTTTCTGGCGACGAGTTTTACCCCTCGAGAGCAGTTCGGGCCAGCGGGCCTGGTGGAAATCAAGGACGCCAGCGGCACACCGACCGGTCAATGGGTTGTGCTGTACGTCGGCAAATCGTCCGACACCATGCCGGCCTTTCAGCCGCACCTCGGCATCTTCAATGCCAATGGCGACGACGCGCTGCTCACCCCCGACATCGTCGTTTCTTCCCATGGCGCCGCATCCACAACCCCCCAGGGGCTCATCAACACGGGCGCATGGGAATCCACGGCCCACATGGCGTCCTCGAAGGGCCGCTTCGCCGTCGTATGGTCAGATGCAGTCCAGCCCGCCGGCGGCGACATCAGTGGAGATGCCGTCTACATGCGGATCTTCTCGAACGACGGCACGAAGCTCGCCACGGAAATCCAGGTCAATGTCCAAACGCTCAACAACCAGTCAGCGCCCAAGATCGCCGCACTGTCCGATGGCAGTTTCCTGGTCACCTGGGTCAGCAACCATGCGATTGCCGAGGGAACGACCTACGACGTTTATATGCAGCGCTTTGCTGCCGATGGAACGCGCCTGAGCTCGGCCGATCAGTTGGTTACTGGCGGATTCACCACCGGCAACCAGGGCATTTACGGCACGGCCGATGCGCAACGAGCGCAGCAGCACGACGTGATTGCTCTCGCCGGTGGCGGCTGGGTCGTCAGCTTCGTCGACAACAGCACAGGCAACCGCGACGTCCTGGCAAACATCTACGACGCCACCGGCAACCTGATGAGCTCCAACCTCCAGCTCGCCAGCGTGTTCTCGGGAACGAGTGAGCACTACCCGAGCCTGGCCGCCCTGGCGAACGGCGGCTTCGTCGCAACCTGGACGAGCAACAATGCGGTCCTGGGGGATACCTCCGGCACCGGCACCTACATTCGGTATTTCGACGAGAGTGGCAACGTGCGCTCCTTCACCGAATTCGAGCCCGGTGGCGCCGCAGTCGCCATTGAACCCGGAATGCTGGTGGGTGGTTCGACCAACGCCGACGCCTACAACCAGGCCCGCCAGGCGGCGGACCCGACCTTCGACATTCCAGCGGACGGGATGAGCGCCAACGGCGATACGCCGTCGACCTTATGGAAGGCGGAAGTCAACATCCTCAACTTCCAGCAAGGCGACGTGCTTGCCTGGGACGCCAGCGCGGCGACTGCGGCCGGCATCACGGCGACGTACGACAACGCTGGCCACCTGGTGTTGGTCTTCGGTGCGGCGACCACGCTCAACGGCATCGAAGCCGTATTGCGGACGGTCACTTATTCAGGCGGGGCCACGCCTGCGGCAGGCGATCGCGCCATCCAGTTCGCGCTGATCGACAAGGCGGGCGCGACGACAACGCAGGAATCGGGCATCACGGTGGAATCGGCGACGCTCGGCTTGACCGGCACCGCGGGTAACGACGTGCTGACCGGCGGAAACGGCAACGACGGCATCGTGGGGATGGGTGGAACGGACACCCTGAACGGCGGCAATGGCGACGACCGCCTTTACGTCTCGAGCACCGCTCTGGCCGGCCAATACAACGGCGGCCAGGGATTCGACACACTGGCGCTCAATTTCACCGGCACGCAAAGCGTAAACCTGAGCGCACTGGTGGGTCACGCGTACGGCATCGAGCGCATCGACCTGGGCAACACCAGTTTCGTGACAAACAGCACGAGTCTGCGGATCGATAACCTGTCTAACATCACGTCCATCGTCGACGCGGGCGTCAGCCGGTTCCTCGTCCAGGGCAGCACCACCGACAGCGTCCAGCTGGCCACTTCGTTGAATCTGACGAAGGTCGCCTTGACATCCATGGACCATGTCAATTTCGACATCTACCAGGCCGCAGGCAGCGATATCCAGCTTTGGCTACAGCAAGGCATGGCCGTCAGCCAGGTGTGACCAGCTCATGGCGCTGCGACGCAGCGTCGTCGGGTGACTCTGTCAGTGATTTGGGGATCGGGCCGCAGCGGCCCGATCCCATTCACCTGCGCGACGACACAACAATCCCGCCAACAATCAGCACAAATGCGATCGCGTGATAAACATGCGGCGCTTCTCCGATGAACGCCGCTGACATCACGGCTGCAAAGAGCGGCGTGAGATTTGAGAAGAACGCGGCGACGTTAGCGCCTGCGCGCTGCACACCCAAGCCCCAGTACCGGTAGGCAAGGATCGCCGGGCCGACTGCGATATAGATCAAGGCAGCAGCAACCGACCAGCTCCATTTGATCTGTACATCAACTAGCGACCACTCGGCCGCCGTAAAGAGGCCGGACCACGCAGTCCCCATCACGACCTGCGCCATCAGGAAGGCGACCCAGTCGGCGCGGATGGCAGGCGGATCGTCAGCGCGCGGTGCGAGTAGCCAGCTGTAGAGAGACCACGCAGCCGCCGCGATCAGCACGTAGATGTCGCCAACCACGAGCCGCACCTGCGCCAGGGCATCCCAGTCCCCGCGGCTGATCACGACAAGAACGCCAGCAATGGACAGAACCGCGCCGGCGACCTGTCGTGCGGTCACACGCTGACTGAAAAACAGGGCACCGATCGCCAGCATCCATACCGGCATGCTGGCAGCGATGAGCGTCACATTGACGGCAGTCGAGGTCTTCAAGGCGAGGTACTGCAGGGAGTTGAAGAGACCCACGCCGAGCAGTCCCAGCACCGCAAAGCGCCTCCAGTGCGCCCACAAACCACTGCCCCGTGCCAGCACCCATGCAGTAAATGGAAGCAGCAAGACGCCCGCGAGCCCCCATCTCAGGAAGTTGAGTGTCAGCGGGGGTACGCTGTCGGCCATCAACCGACCGACGACTGCGTTGCCTGCCCAGAGCAAGGGCGGTACGGTGAGCATCACTGCGGTGGAAAAGGACAGGCGCTGGGGCATCTTGTTCAAGCGCGACTGGTCTGCGCGCGGTGCTGCAACTCTACCGCGCACGACAACCCGATTGCCCGGCAAGGCTTGCAGATTCATGGCAGGATGGCGGCCGAATCTTTGCAAGGAACCAGACACCATGAGAGCCGTACAGATCAACCAACCCGGCGGGCCGGAACAACTCAAGATCACCGATGTAGAGGTCGGGGAGCCCGGCGAAGGCCAGATTCGCATCCGGCACAAGGCGGTGGGCCTGAACTTCATCGATGTCTATCACCGCACGGGCGCCTATCCGTTGCCGCTGCCTGCGGCTATCGGCATGGAAGCATCGGGCATCGTCGAGGCTGTGGGCGCTGGCGTGACGCATCTGAAGGTCGGCGACCGCGCCGCCTATGCGAGCCAGCCGCCCGGCAGCTATTGCGAAGCACGCGTCATGCCGGCCAAGACGGTCTGCAAGCTGCCTGATGCGATTGACTTCGACACTGGCGCGGCCATGATGCTCAAGGGCTTGACGGCGCAATACCTGCTCAAGCGCACGCAGCCGCAGGGAGGTCTGAAGGAAGGCGATCATGTGCTCTTCCATGCCGCCGCTGGCGGCGTTGGCCTCATCGCCTGCCAGTGGGCGCGTGCGATGGGCCTGCAGTTGATCGGCACGGCCGGGTCCGACGCGAAGTGCGCCCTCGCCAGGGAATACGGCGCTGCCCATGTCATCAACTACGCCACCGAAGACTTTGTCGCCAGGGTCAAGGAGATCACCGGCGGCAAGGGCGTGAAGGTTGTTTATGACTCCGTGGGGAAGGACACCTGGGACAAGTCACTCGATTGCCTGCGTCCTTTCGGCCTGATGGCAAGCTTCGGGGCTTCATCGGGTGCACCGTCGCCTTTCGCACCGGCAGTGCTCGCTGGCAAGGGCTCGATCTATGTGACACGCCAGACACTTTTTACGCATATCGCCACGCGGGAAGCGACCCAGGAAATGGCCGACGACCTGTTCGATGCGGTGATCACCGGCAAGGTGAAGATTCGCATTGACCAGCGCTATTCGCTGGACCTGGTCGAGCAGGCCCATCGCGACCTGGAAGGGCGCAAGACCACGGGATGCACGATTTTGACCCTGTGAACCAAAACGAATGGGTCGCCACGCTGCGAGCCCGTGCGAATCAGCCACCAGTCGTTGCTCGGCTCCCCCTGTGGTGGGGCGATTCGATCATCGGCTCGGTCGAGCCCGCGTTTTTCAACGCAGTGCTTACGGCGGGCTTGATCGGCGATGACGGCTGGGTCCAGCCCATTGCGCGCGATGGCGATGAGGGCTGGCTGGTCAACGGGGATCTCACGTCCACGCTTTCCCTGATTGCATTTGCAATCAGGGATGCCGGCGCTGCACACGCCTGGCGTGACGAGCAGCTCGCTGTTGAAGACGCCGGTGGAAGGACGCTTGGCACAGTAGAGCGCGCTGTCGTGCGTCAATTGGGTGTTGCGACCCTCGCAGTCCACCTCGCAGCGACTTCAACCGATGGCCGGCACTGGGTTCAACAGCGTTCGCTCACCAAACCCGAAGATCCGGGCCTGTGGGACACGCTGATGGGCGGCATGGTCCCTGCCCGCGACACCTTGCAGCAGGCGCTGGAGCGCGAAACGTGGGAGGAGGCCGGCCTGAAGCTCGAGCAACTCCGGGACCTGGCCTACGGGGGGCGGATCGCAACCCGCAGACCCAGCGCAGACGGCCGGGCAGGCTATATCGTCGAACAGATCGACTGGTACCGTTGCACGATTCCCGAGGCGGTGCTGCCTTTCAACCAGGATGGCGAAGTCGCCCGGTTTGTTCAGATGACCAGGGACGAGCTGCGCCAGAGACTGGTCCTTGATGAGTTCACGATGGAGGCGGCCCTCGTCCTCGTAGCCGCTGGGCTGACTGAAGGATGAGCGACGCCTCCTACATTTGCTGGTCCTGCAAGACGGCATCTCGCGGTTTACACGGGCTATACATTGGGTCCATGTGATTCAGGAGAACCCATGAAATTCCGTGCTTACATCGTCGAGGACAGCCCGACCATCCGGGAGAACCTTATCGAAACACTCCAAGAACTTGCGCTGGTCGATGCAGTTGCCATCGCCGAAACCGAACACGAAGGCAAGAAGTGGCTGGCCCAGAACGACGAGTACTGGAACTTGGCCATTGTTGACCTGTTCCTCAAGGAAGGCAGCGGCCTCAACATCCTGGAAGCGTGCCGCAACCGCAAGCCGGAGCAGAAAATCGTCGTGTTGTCCAACCATGCGACCGAGGATGTGCGATGGCGTTGTGCCCAGCTTGGTGCGGACGCCGTCTTTGACAAGTCCACCGAAATTGAGAAGCTGCTGGACTATTGCGTCAGGCAGCGGATCGAGGCAGCGCCCGAAACCGCCTGAAACTGTTAATCCGAGAGGGCGGCCTGCCGCAGGCGACTGGGCGGGAGAGCGCCCGCCGAATCGAGAATCGGATACGCGATCGCACAGATGTGCGAGTTGATGCGCTTGAGGTCGCTGATCAGGTCCAGGTGAAGCGAGCTGGTTTCTATGCTTTGCAGCGTGTTGCCCGACAACCGGGTCAAGTGCGTTGACGCATAGGCGCGCTCCAGGTCGCGGAACCTGGCCTTTTCTTCCAGCAGCTTCTGCGCGTCGCGCACCGAACCATTGAGGAAAACGCTCATCCCCAGACGCAGGTTATCGATCAGCCGTGCGTGCAACTCGCAGATTTCGGACATGCCGGCCTCCGAGAAATTGCGCGACTTGCGGATCTTCTTGTCTTCCACGTCGATCAGGATCCGCTCGATGATGTCGCCAATTTGCTCCATGTTGATGGTGAAGCTGATGATGTCCGTCCACCGGCGGGCTTCTCCGTCGTCCAGCGCTTCACGCGAAATCTTGGTCAGGTAGTACTTGATCGCCGAATAGAGTTCATCGACCGCGTCGTCGAGCTTTCGCAAGTCTTCTGCCAGTTGCAGGTTGTTGGTTTTAATGACGGTCAGCATGCCCACGAGCATTGTCTCGACGACATCCGCCTGATGCAGGGCCTCGCGCGCAGCACAGGAAATCGCCAGGGATGGGGTGGCCAGCGCCGATGGGTCCAGGTGATGCGGCCTGCCACCCATCACCGCTCGTTCGGGCTTGGGCATCCAGTGCTGTACCCACCGCGCGACGAGATCGGTAAAACCGAGGAACACAGCAGCCACGGCGATATTGAAACTCAGGTGAAAGAGGACGACCAATGTCGCCGGATCGTGCACGTACGGTTTGACATAGCGCAGCCACAACCCGATCAGGGGTGCAATGACCACCACACCCATTGCCTTGAACACGAAGTTGCCCACTGGTACATGACGCACCGCAATGTCCGAGCGCAGCGTGGTGAGCACCGCCAACAAGCCGCTGCCCAGATTCGCACCGAGCACGATGCCCAGCGCGGGTTCCAGCGGGACGAGGCCGGTGGCTGCCATCGTCGCGGTCAGGAGCACGATCGCGAGACTCGAATAGGAGATCACCGCAAGGAAAGCACCCAGCGTGATCTCCAGCATCAGCTCGGAGGTTGCTGACCCGAGCAGCGCCTTGATGGCTGGCGACGTCGTCATGATTTCCGTCGAGTCGGACACCATGCGCAGCGCCAGCAGCATGAGGCCCAGGCCAACCAGGATGCGACCGATGTGGCCAACAGTCGTTGTCTGTCGAGCCAGGAACAGGACCACGCCCACGAAGATGAATAGTGGCGACAGCCACGACAGATCGAATGAGAAGACGACGGCCATGAGGCTCGTGCCCACGTCGGCGCCGAGCATGACGGCCAGCGCCATGGGCAGGCCGACGAGGCCCTGACCGACGAACGACGAGATGATCAGCGCCGTGGCGGTGCTGGACTGGACCAGCGCCGTCACGCCCAGGCCCGAGAGAGCGGCGGTGGTGCGGTTGGCAACGCTGTGCGCGAGGACATTGCGCAGGTTCGCGCCAAACACCCTCAGGATTTCTGTGCGAACGAGATGTGTTCCCCACACCAGCAGCGCGACGGCCGCCAGAAGATTCAACAGGTGCTTCATCGGTATTGCAGGCAACTATACGCGCTGATGTCCTGCACGGCGATTGGGGATCGCCCCACCTCAGGGAGCCCGTCGCGTACGTGCTACTTTGAGCGGCGAACGCGAAGCAATTCGTCCAGGATCAGGCAGACAGCCCCGACCGTGATCGCGCTGTCCGCTATGTTGAACGCTGGAAAATACCAGCCACCCGCGTGGACCTGGATGAAGTCCACGACATAGCCGTACAGCAGTCTGTCCACGACGTTGCCGATGGCGCCGCCAAGGATCAGGGCCAGCGCAAAGGAAAAGAGCTTCTGGCCTGCGTGCGAACGCAGCATCCAGATGATGAATACTGCCGCGATCAGGCCGATGGCCGTGAAGAACCACCGCTGCCAGCCCGAGGCCGAAGCCAGGAACGAGAAGGCGGCGCCGGTGTTGTGAGCGCGCACGATGTTGAAAAAACTGGTGACGTAAGTAGAGTCGCCCAGCTGGTAGTACCCCAGGATCAGCACCTTGGTGAACTGGTCGGCGATGAAGATGACCAGCGACAGGCCCAGCCAGGGCAGCCAGCTGCCCGCCGATTTGCGCGATGCCATTACGCGAACTTCCGGTCTTCACCGGCGCCAAAGAGGTTGGTGACGCAGCGCCCGCAGATCGTGGGGTGTGCATCGTTCTCACCGACGTCGGCGCGCCAGTGCCAGCAGCGGTCGCACTTCATGTCTTCAGACGGCGTGACGGTCACGGACAGCCCTTCGCCTGTACCCAACCCCGCGGACGAGGTGATGAACACGAACTTCAGATCGTCACCCAGGCTCGCCAGGGATTCCCAGAGATCGCCATGCGTGGACATCGGCACCGAGAGTTCGACATTCGCCTGCAGCGATGAGCCGACCTTGCCATCACCCCGCAGCGCTTCGATTTCCTTGTTAACGAGTTCACGCGCCACGCGGATTCGTGCCCACTTCGCAAGCAGTGCTTCATCAGGCGCGCCGAGGCTGGAATAGGTCTCGAAGAAGATCGACTCGGAACTGCCGAAGATCTTCCAGGCTTCCTCTGCGGTGAAGCTCAGGAAGGGCGCCATCCAGCGGAGCATGGCGTGCGTGATGGACCACAGGGCGGTCTGCGCGCTGCGGCGGGCGAGCGACTTGGGCCCCGTGGTGTAGAGCCGATCCTTGAGGATGTCGAGGTAGAACGCGCCCAGGTCTTCGGAGCAGTACACCTGCAGCTTGGCGACCACGGGATGGAACTCGTAAACCTCGAAGTGCGCGAGTACCTCGGCCTGGAATTGCGCGGCCCGCGACAGCGCGTATCGGTCGATTTCGAGCATTTCGGCCAGGGGCACTGCATCGGTGGCCGGATCGAAGTCGCTGACGTTGGCAAGCAGGAATCGCAACGTGTTGCGGATGCGGCGATAGGCATCGACCACCCGCGCGAGGATCTTGTCATCGCCTGCGATGTCGCCGGAGTAATCTGACGCAGCGACCCAGAGTCGCACGATTTCTGCGCCGAGCTTCTTGTTGACCTCTTGCGGCTCGATGCCGTTGCCCAGGGACTTGCTCATCTTGCGGCCCTGACTGTCCACCGTGAAGCCGTGCGTGAGCAAGCTGCGATACGGCGCACGACCGTACATCGCACAAGCGGTCAGCAGCGACGAGTGGAACCAGCCTCGATGCTGGTCATGACCTTCAAGGTACAGATCGGCTTCAGGGCCGTTCTCATGGCCCGCGCCGTCGTGCGAGTGCTTCAGCACCGTGGTGTGCGTCGTGCCGGAGTCGAACCACACTTCGAGAATGTCGCTGCTCTTGGTGTAGCTCGGTGCTTCTGCGGCGCCGAGGATTTCCTCTGCGGTGACCTTGCTCCAGGATTCGATGCCGCCCTGTTCGACCATGTCAGCCGCGATGTCGAGGATTTCCATCGTGCGCGGATGCAGCTCGCCCGAATCCTTGTGCAGAAAGAAGGGCAGGGGTACGCCCCAGCTGCGCTGACGCGAGATGCACCAGTCGGGCCGGCCCGCAATCATGTCGCGCAACCGCGCCTTGCCGTTCTCCGGGTAGAACCCGGTTTCCTCGATCGCTGCCAGCGCCATCGCGCGCAGCGTGCCGGGTGCCTTGTCCTTGGTGAAGACGCCTTCGCCTTCGTCCATGCGGATGAACCACTGGGCGGCGGCGCGGTAGATCACCGGGCTCTTGTGGCGCCAGCAATGCGGATAGCTGTGGGTGATGCCCTCGGTGGCAAACAGGCGGTCGGCCTCGGCCAGCACTTCGATGATGCGTGGTACTGCCTTCCAGATGTCGAGGCCGCCGAACAAGGGCAAGTCGGGTGCATAGGCGCCGTTGCCTTGCACCGGGTTGAGGATGTCGTCGTACGCCATGCCATGCGAAACGCAGGAGTTGAAGTCGTCGACGCCATAGGCGGGCGATGAGTGGACGATACCGGTGCCGTCCTCGGCAGTCGCGTAGTCGGCCAGATAGACCGGCGCGAGGCGCCGGTAGCCGGGGTCGGTGTCGTGCAGCGGATGCTGGAAGTTCAGCCCGTCGAGCTTTTCGCCCTTGACGCTGGCCAGGACCGTGCCCTCCAGCTGGTAGCGCTCCATGCACTTGCCCACCAACGAGGCGGCCAGCACCAGCAAGCCGCGCCGCGTGTCGACCAGGCAATACTCGAGCTCGGGGTTCAGGTTGAGCGCCTGGTTGGCGGGGAGGGTCCAGGCCGTGGTGGTCCAGATGACGATGAAGATCGGCTGGGCCGTTTGGGGTGAGGGCAGCCCGAATGCCGAAAGTACGGCTTCAGGATCATCCGCCTTGAACCCCACATCCAGCGTCTGTGATTTCTTGTCGGCGTACTCGATCTCGAACTCGGCCAGCGACGAGCCGCAGTCGAAACACCAGTAGACAGGCTTGAGGCCCCGGTAAACGAACCCCCGCTCGATCACACGCTTGAAAGCGCGGATTTCCTGCGCTTCGTTGACAAAGTCCATGGTGCGGTAGGGATGGTCCCAGTCGCCCAGCACGCCCAGGCGCTTGAAGTCGGCCATCTGGATGCCGATCTGCTCGGTGGCGAAGGCCCGGCTCTTGGCCTGCATCTCGTCGCGCGGGAGGTTGCGCCCATGCATTTTCTCGATCGCGTTCTCGATCGGCAGCCCGTGGCAATCCCAGCCGGGAATATAGGCCGCGTCCAGTCCTTTGAGCTGGCGGGCCTTGACGATCATGTCCTTGAGGATCTTGTTGACGGCGTGCCCCATGTGGATCTGGGCATTGGCATACGGCGGGCCATCG
>JBKJKT010000155.1:0-13887 GCA_046597415.1 Ramlibacter sp. | reverse complement strand
AATGGACCGCCTGGCAGGCAACCACCTGACCATGACGCAGGAGTTCATCAGCAACATGCTGGGGGTTCGCCGCTCCGGTGTCAGCAACGCCGCGGCGAAGCTGGAGCAGATGGGTGTTATCTCCTACGCGCGCGGCATGATCAAGGTTCTCGATCGACCCCGGCTGGAGAAGATGAGCTGCGAGTGCTATGCGGTCGTGAAGAAAGAGACCGATCTGCTGTTGAACTACCTGCCGCAAAAACACCGCACGCCCAGTGCCAGCGCCATCCCGACAGTGCAGCTTCCGCAATGCGAGTGACGGGCGCTTCGGGCGTGCGGCCCCTCAGTGTGATTTGCGCGCTTCGATGAAGTCGAGCACAGCGGCCAGTTCCACCTGCAGCAATTCGTGCAGCCGCGCTAGATCACGCGCTTTGCCACTTCGCGCCGCATGTTCGAGCTCGTTGCAGCTTTCGCTGAGCTTCAGGGCGCCGATGGATGCGGCAGCGCCCTTGATCTGGTGAGCGAGCCCCGCGACATCTGCGACCACTGAGGTATCTGCGGCGTCCGAGATATCTGCGCCATCTTTGCCTTCCGCGATACCTGGCTCCATCATGGCTAGCCAGCGTAGTCGCCGAATTCCGGACCGATTCTGAAAACGACTGCAGCACTTCAGCCCCTGGAGCCGCCCCATGCGAGCATTTCGAGCGGGCAACGGGTCAGGCGCAGCCGGCTGAGGGGACTTGCGGCACGCCTTCCCTGACGACTCGCCTATTGCGACCCCACGGGCTTGCCGTCTACCAGTTCTTCGCCGGGGTAGAGCACGACGATTCTCCGGTCGCCGAGTTTCTGTCCAGCCATCCATTCGCGAACGAACTTCGCGACTTCGGCGCGGCCATCGCGCATGCCCACATCACGATTGCGCGCTGCGTTGCCCCTCGCCTTGAGTGCGGGGCCCAGGGCCCGGTTCAGGGCTTCGAGGTTTTGCGCCTTGTCGAATCGGGCCCAGCCGCTGGCGGTCTTGCGCGTCGTCTGCTCATGGTAGATCGCCACCGGCTCGGCCAGCTCGACAGGCCCGGTGCGCACGACGCACACCTCTTTCGA
Organism: Ramlibacter sp.; assembly: GCA_046597415.1. GTDB lineage: Bacteria > Pseudomonadota > Gammaproteobacteria > Burkholderiales > Burkholderiaceae_C > Ramlibacter. The sequence goes on along the minus strand of JBKJKT010000155.1, from coordinate 12,807 downwards.
GCAGCGCATGGGCCATTTCTTTTCGAGCCGGATCTGGTACTGGTACTTCGCCGCCGTGGAGATTTCGGAGACGGTTTCTCCAAACGGTAGCGGCACCTGAAGGCCGCCGATGTCCATCTCGGAGGCGCTGCGTCGCTCGAAGGTTTCGTAACCCTTGACCCAGGCGATGGTGAGCACGCCGCCATTGGTCGGAATGAATTCGGGGTCCCTCCCGCTGGCCAGGGACGTGGCGGCGCCCGAGCCGCGTGCCAGCCAGCCCCGGTCCCAGGCCTGCCACAGGCCCCAGGCGAGCAACGCGGCCATCAGGATGGCGCCGGCACCGATTCGGATGTTCAGCTGCAAGGCAATCCTTTCAGCGTGGCTCGAGTCGCGAGTACTGCATGGTGTGTATTGAATCATGTTCCAGTCCGGCAACACGCCACAATCGACGCATGAAAGCCCCCGCCCGCCTGCAGAACCTCCTGGCCGAAGGCCTTATCGACAGCGTCGTGCGTCAGCTCAAGAGTGGCAAGGAAGCCGATGTGTACGTCGTTCGGTGCGGCGAGGAAACCTGCGCCGCCAAGATCTACAAAGAGGCGAACAATCGCAGCTTCCGGCAGGCCGTCGATTACACCGAGAACCGCAAGGTGCGCAACAGCCGGCAGGCGCGCGCGATGGCCAAGCGAACCAGCTATGGCCGCCAGCAGCAGGAAGCTGCCTGGCAAAGCGCAGAAGTCGATGCGCTGTACCGGCTTGCCGCCGCCGGCGTGCGCGTGCCAAGACCGATCAACTTTCACGAAGGCGTGCTGTTGATGGAACTGGTGGTCGATGAGCATGGGGATGCGGCAGCGCGGCTGAACGATCTGGACTTCACGGCGGCGCAGGCGCGGCAGCATCACGCTTCATTGATCGGCGAAGTCGTGCTTATGCTGTGCGCGGGTGTGATCCACGGCGACTTGTCGGAATTCAATGTCCTGCTGGCTGCTGACGGCCCCGTGATCATCGACCTGCCGCAGGCGGTGGACGCTGCCGGCAACAACCATGCAGCGCGGATGCTCATGCGGGACGTCGATAACCTGCGCACTTATTTCGCCCGGTTCGCGCCGGAATTGCTTGCGACGAAATTTGGCCCCGAGATCTGGGCCCTTTATGCGAGCGGCATGCTCGCACCGGACACACCACTAACGGGCCGGTACCAGCCGGCTGCGGGGTCCGTTGACCTGTCGGGCGTTCTGCGGGAAATTGAAGATGCGCGGCTGGAAGAGTCGGCGCGGTTGCAGCGCATGGCTTGACCGCATCGAGACCTGCGGCTCGGGTCCGGAACCCTGGGCACCCATGCGTTACCTACTGCGCGAAGACGTCGGTCTGTCCGTCTTCCACTTCTCTTTTCAGCGTCCTGTCCACCCTTGCGTCAAAAACATGCGTTCCATGCCACCTGGCCACCCCGGTTCATCCTTACTGCGTGTCCGCCGCCGTGAAAGTGCCGCACTGCCATCCGCAGCCGATCTGACGAGCATTCGCGCGCAGATTTCCCAGCCGCTCGAACGGCGCTCATGCGAAATCCGGCAGGCCATTTCCGCTTACCACGCGTTCAGAACCAGGGGCAGCTGCCAGGCAGTTGAGCTGCCTGGTAACCACGAGCACCAGAAGAGTTTCGTCAAATTGCGCGAGACAGGGGGTGTTGACTGGATGACACTTGACCTCGACCCCGGCCGCAGCGCCAGTCCATGCCTCGAGCACCTGTACTGGCCCGACGAAGCGGAGTTCAGGGTGGCGCTTTACGACGCGTTGCACGAGGATGCGAATTTTCCTCCCCTCATCGACGGCGCACCTCCTGCAACCGAAACGCTGCTTGACTGCCTTCAGTCCAGCGAAAACCCGGTGCAGACCATAGTGCCCTGGCTGAAACGTCACACGAAGCCACGATCTGTACCCATCGCTTGCGAGACTTCAACGAACCAGCCGCCAGATTTGCCGCAAGATCTGACGCAAGAGCAGATCCGGCAAGAGCTGGAGGAATTCAAGGCTCACGGGGGCAATTGCGCTTACGAGCTGCCGGCTGCAGGCCCCCGGCGTGAGGGTTGGATCAAGGTCCTGGATGAGGAAGCCGTGGGGCTGATGGTGGTCAACAACAGTTATACGCGCGACGCCCGGGAGCCCCAGGTCCAGCTTCTGTTCTGGAAGGATCAGGCGCAGCTGCGCGATTGCCTCTACCGTGGTTTCAGGAATGCCCCGGGTTGTCCGCAGCCGGTGGGAGCAAGCTTGCCGACCACCGCATCGCTGCTGGCGTTTTTGCAGAACCGCGAGACGCCGCTTGAGAGATTCGTTGATTGGGCCCGGGCCAACACGGCGCCCAAGATCATCGTGGTCCGGCCGAGCGCACACGAGAAGCCGGTCGCTCGCGATGCCCGGCATACGTCCAGCCGCGAGGCTGGGCGCGCGCGTTCGCTGCTGCCCTTGCGACCTCGCCGGCTGGTCGATCGGCTGGATGCGCCGGTCAGAGACGTCATCGCATCCGCCGCGCTGGTCCGCAACATCGATGAGGGGCGTGAAACCTGGGTTCATTTCAGCAAAGCCTGCGCCCGCGCGAAGTTCGATCCGGCCCACAAGCGGATCAACGTGGACATCGGCGCCGCAACCGGTGTGATGACGATCTATCTCGATGTGGGGTGTGACCGGGTCGTCGACGTCACTGCCGATCCGGATCTGTCGGTCCGCTTTTTGCCTCTGTTGGCAGAGGCCGGATTGTTGAACGCCAGGTTTGCTGCCGGCGTTCAGGAGCCTGCGCAAAAGGAGTTGACCAAGCCTTCCGTTGGGTCCGTGGTGAGCAAGCGGGATGTGGCTGCGCTCGGCCCCTGGCTGCAAGCAAATGTCCAGCGCCAGGAGCCCATCGCGTGGGACGCGCAGGAAGTTGTGATGCGGCTGCCGCCCTGCCTGAGCAGCTGATGAAACCGCTGCGGTTCAGCCTCTCACCACGATCAGCGCCCCTTCAGGCAGTTCGTGCAACTCGAGCCACTCGCCCGCAATCACCGAGCGGTGGGCGCTGGCCGATTCCTCAATCGCTGGATGCCTGCGCCACGCGACGCGCAGCTTGCGCCCGCCCAGATTCAGTTCCACCTCGAACCGGTCCCACGCGGCTGGAACGCGCGGCGCAACTGAAATGCGTCCCGCTTCCACGGTGATTCCCAGCAGCGTTTCGGTCGATGCGCGATACAGCCAGGCGGCAGAGCCGGTGTACCAGCTCCAGCCGCCGCGACCGATATAGGGGGGCGAGCCGTAGATGTCGCCAGGCATCACGTAGGGCTCCAGTTCGTACACCGCAGCCTGCGACTCATTGGCGCTTCTGTGCGCGGGGCTAAGCCATGCGAAGCTGCGCCACGCGCCTTCCACATCACCATGCTGTGCCTGCGCCATCAGTGCCCACACAGCAGCGTGTGAGTACTGGCCGCCGTTCTCGCGCACACCCGGCGGGTAGGCCTGGATGTAGCCGGGGTTGTTGGCGGCATGCTGGAGCGGTGGGTGGAGCAGATGCAGCAGCCCTGCGTCCCTGTCGAGCAATTCGCGGTCCATCGAGGCCATTGCCTTGCTGGTGAACTCGGGCCTGGACGCACCCGAGAGCACCGACCAGGCCTGCGCGATCAGGTCGATGCGGCACTCTTGATTGGCCGACGAGCCAAGTAGCGCGCCGTTGTCGAAGAACGCGCGGCGGAACCACTCGCCATCCCAGCCATTCGCGTGGAGCGCAGCGATCCAGCCCAGACGGGCTTTCTCCCACTGCTGCGCGCGTTCACCTTCGCCACGCGCACGGGCTATAGGGGCAAACTTTTCCACCACCGCACACAGGAACCAGCCGAGCCAGACCGACTCGCCCCGACCTGCATGACCGACGCGATTCATGCCATCGTTCCAGTCGCCCGTACCCATCAGCGGCAGTCCGTGCGGGCCGGTGGCCAGGCTCTTGTCGATCGTGCGCGCAGCGTGTTCGAACAGCGTGGCGTGCTGGCCGCTCGCCGATGGCGCGTAATAGGCGTCTTCTGCACCTGGCGGAATCGGCGGGCCGTCAATGAACTCCACACTTTCGTCGAGCAGCGTTGCGTCGCCGGTCGTATCGAGATAGTGCGCGGTAGCGAATGGCAACCACAGCAGGTCGTCGGAGAAATGCGTTCGCACGCCTTCGCCGCCCGGAGCGTGCCACCAGTGCTGCACATCGCCCTCGGGAAACTGCCGTGATGCGTTCAGCAGAATTTGTGCGCGCAGCCGGCCCGGGTCGGCCCATGCGAGCGCCATGGAGTCCTGCAGCTGATCGCGATAACCGAAAGCCCCACCGGCTTGATAGAAACCCGCCTTGGCCCAAAGGCGGCACGTCACCGTCTGGTACAGCAGCCAGCGGTTGACCATCGCGTCGAAGAGCGGATCGGGGGTGGAAACCTGCACGGCTCCGAGCAACTGCGACCACCACGATTTCACTTTGGTCAGCTCGCGTTCGGTGTAGCGATTTCGCCAGTCCAATGCCAGCGACCTTGCCCCCGCTGTGTCTGCGGTGTGTCCGAGCACGAACGTTATCGATGCAGTCTGTCTGAAAGGCAGGTCGATGTCGCGCGCAATCGCAGCCGCCGGATCGACGATGCCGCTGCGTTGCATGAGCTGCGATGGGACAGCCAGTCGTCCTGCGGCGTCGAAGAGTTCGGTGCGGTCGCAGGTCCATTGCACAGGTTGATCGCCCGACACGGCCAGAAACGCAGTCCCCCCGCCGAAGCCTGCGCGCTGTTCACGTTGCTGTGCGTAGAGCACCGGCGCCGCTTCGTCGCGCCAGGTGTGCAAGGTGCGCCGCTGCGTCAGTGCGTCGCCCAGTTGCCACTCGGCCAGGGCAACAGCACGCAGGCGACGGGTGGAAGTACCCCTGTTCGTGATACGAAGCTGCACGACCTGCACCGGCTGCTCCAGCGCAGCAAAGAATGTGAGCTCTGTTTCCAGTCCGTCGATTTGCGCAGAGATCACCGTGTAGCCCTGACCATGCCGGATGCGGTGACGCGCATTGACATTTGCCCCCTGACCGGAGGTCAGTGCAAGCTGCTCGCCACTGTCGCGGTCGTGCAGCAGCCAGTGTGTGCTGGATGTGTCGCGCACAGGGTCGTTAGACCAGGGCGTCACCTGGTGCAGGCGGCTATTACCCGACCAGGTGAAGCCGCTCCCGACCTCGGACACCTGAAAGCCGAACGAGGGATTGGAGATCACATTCACCCAGGGGCGCGGCGTCCGTTGGCCGCCAGCCAGGTCAAAGATGAATTCTCCGCTCGCTGCATCGAAGACCCCGCTGACCGGTGAGCTCGGGGCGCCCGGTGCGCTCCGAATGGGCGATGACGCGGTCGGCATCTGCTTTTGCGATTCGCCGACTTGTGCCGTCCACGCCTGATGCCACGTCGCCACCTGTACTTCCAGCGGACGTCCGTCAGCGTTGAAGACGAAACGCGCCAGTGCAGTGAGCGTCGCTTTCTCCGCTCCGGAAATGTCCTGATCGCGCAACAGGAATACCGCGCCGGGGTTGTAAGGCCCAACGCTGTGCTGCGTCTTGTCGGCCAGTCTGTCGCGCAGCGCGGTGATGTCACGTTGCAACGGCATCAGGTAGGCGTTGGGTTCGCCGTTGAGCACCACCAGGTCCACGCCCTGACCGCCGAACTGCCACCACGATTGCGCTCGCAGCAGGCTGTCCACAAGCGGCAATCCGTTAGCCAGGTGGATTCGAACCAGCACGATGGGCTTGTCGCCCGAGATGCCGAGGCGCCACAGCACACGCTGATCGACCAGCCCCGTTTCCCGGCCCGGTCGCGGCGCCGCATACGCGAGGGCCGTGGTCATGTCCTGGAGCGCACCCATCGCGTCGGGCGAGATCTCCAGGTCGCGCAATCGCACTTGTGCCAGCGTGGACGCCGTGCGCATCGCGCGCTGAACCTGAGTGGGTTGCAGATAGCGGTCGATTCGCGGTTCGAGATCTTCCAGGCTTGGTGCGGCCAGCGTCACAAAGCACAGGCGCGCCACCGCACCGGGAGCAATGCGCAGAGTCAGTCGAATGCTGGCGATAGGGTCCAGGCCGGTATCGACCGGGCCTTCGGCAGTCCACGCAAGGCCTGCAACTTCAGGCTGCGAGACATCTCGGTTGCGACCCAGGAAGAGCCGCCGGTCCACCATGCAGCCGACTTGCTCGACATTGCCGTCTGCAAGCGCAAGCACGTGGGCCATGGTCATGACGGCGTCGCCCTCCAGGCGCGGGCGTCGCCACAGGCTCAGCGCACGCGCGTGAGGGTTCCAGGCGGCCTGCACGAACATGCCCGAGAACGCCGGGTGGGACTCATCTGCGCGCTGCGGTGCGAGCACTGCTTCGCCATAGGTGAGCACCTCCAGACGAAGCTCCTGGGGCCCGAGATTGGTCAATACCAGCGTGCGGACTTCGGTGTCGTCTTCGGGGCTGACCAGCACCGTCATGCTGCTGGCGAGCCTGGCGCTGCGCGCTTCGTATTCGACATGGTCGGACAGGAAGCGCGTGCGATAGCGCCAGCCCGCTCCGGGGGCGGGGGTCGATGTGAGCGAAATAAGCCTTGAGAGCGGAGCGGCTGTGTCACCGTCTACCTCGCGCACATAGAAGAAGGTGCCATACCCATCGCGCGGAAGGTCGTCCCGCCAGCGAGTGATCGCCTGTCCGTTGCAGCGCGCCGCGCCCGCTCCATTGGCGCGCAGCATGAGGCTGTACCGGCCGTTCGACAGCAGTTGCGTCGGTGTTTGCAAACCGGCGGCGGGATTGACTTCGCGCGTGCGAACTGCGTCGGTTCGCACATCAGTGAGATTCTGCGGCAACGCGCGCGGATCGGGCGTCTGCGCCACTTGTCGCGGTGTGTTTTCATGCAGGAGGGATTCGTGCGCGCGAACCTGCGGCGACGCTGAGAACCACCGGCGCGGTGCCTGGTCGCACAGAAGGTTGCACAACGCGACAATCGACATGCCGTGGTGATGTGCCATGAAGGTCTGCACTACCATGTGGCCGCCCTCTTCGACCTGGCGCTGGGTGGTGAAGTCAATGGCCTCGTACATCCCCAACTCACCCCGGCCCCCCAGTTTTTCGAATGCGCGCAGATTCGCCACAGCCTCCTGCGGGTCGAACATGGCGGCCATCAGCGTGGCGTAAGGCGCGATCACGCGGTCGCTCGGGGGTGTGCGCCGCAACGACAGCCGCGGCACACCGAATGGGCCGTACTGATAGGCGAGTGAATGATCCTGCGCAAAGTAAGCCGACTCGGAGATGCCCCAAGGCAATCCATTGGCGCTGCCAAACGCCTGGTGCTCACGGACCGCGGCGCACGCAGAGACTTGGAGCAGACCGTGCGCGGGCTCGGCCATCACCAGCGAAGGCATCAGGTACTCGAACATCGAACCTGACCAGGACTTCAGGCCCGGCAGCAAGCCGACCGTGAGAAACGGCCGGCCCAGTGCGCTCCAGTGCTGGTGCGGCACGTCGCCTTTTGCAATCGCCAGCAGGCTCGTCAGGCGTGATTCGGAAGCCAGCAGATCGTAGTAGCCCGCGTCGAGTTCGTTTTCGGCGACGCGAAGGCCGATGTGAAACAGGTGCCGGCGTGTGTTGTAGAGCGGGCGGAAGTTCATGCCATCGGCCAGCGCTTCGCAGCGCAGCGCCAGGCTGTCGAGTTCGCTGGCGCGGGCACTGCCGCCATCGCCTGTTTTTACCGCGCGCAGGGCCTGCGCAGCGGTGATGAGCAGCCCCGCCAGGTTGCCGCTATCGACCGTGGAAACATAGGCAGGCTGCAACACCGCAAGGCTGCGCGTGTCGTACCAGTTGTAGAGATGACCGTCGTGTTTGGCAAGGCTCTCGATGGTAGACAGCGTGAGGGTCAGGCGCTCAGCGAGTTCACGAGTGGTGATCCAGCCGAACTCGCGCGCACAGCACGCAGCCGTGAGGTAAAGGCCGATGTTCGTCGGCGATGTTCGGGAGGCAATCGTCGGCTCCGGCACCATCTGCAGGTTGTCAGGCGGCAGGTGGTTTTCTTGGGCGGTGACGCAGCGTTCGAAGAAGGACCAGGTGTCGCGCCCCAGTGCCAGCAGGTAGCGCTTCTCGTCCTCTGGTAGCGGCGCACGGGTCGCCTGCGGACGGCTGGCCCACCAGGCGCCCAGGGGCGCGAGCGCCCAGAGACCGAAGAGCATCGGCCCTGCAACCGGATAGCTGCTGCGTGTGGCCGCGAACGCTGCAATCACGCATGCAAGAACCGTCCATCGCTCCTGTTTCAGGAATGCAGGGAACTCCAGTTGCGCCGACGCTTGCGCCTGCTCGGCCGTAGTCCACTCGAGCAACTGGCGGCGCGACACGGTCATGCGCCACAGGGCTCGCAGGATCGCATCGGCGTTCAGACGTGCACTCGAGGCCAGCTGGCTGAATTGCCATGCCGCCGCACCCAGCGACTTCGCAAGTTCGATCAGGCCGACGCGGAAGAAGTGACGCCAGACGAAGCCACGTTGGGTGGGAATGAGACCGGCCAGCGACCCCATCAACGGACCTGCAAGCAGTGCAGCAACAATCACGGCCAGCACCGTGGGCAGCGCCACGACATGCGCGAACACCGCCAGCGCGACGAGCACGACCGCCGTGGGTGCAACCAGCGAACGGCGCAGGTTGTCGGCCATCTTCCAGAAGCCCAGCGCATCGATGCCATAGCGTCCGGCGTTTGCCATCAGCGGCAGCAGTTGCCAGTCGCCGCGAACCCAGCGGTGGATGCGCGACGCGGCGACGCCGACATGGCTCGGGTGATCTTCGACCAGCGCGACGTCGCTGACATAGGCGCACCGCGAGACCGTGCCTTCAAACAGATCGTGGCTGAGCATGACCTCTTGCGGAACGCGTGCATCCAGAACGGCATGAAGCGCCTCGACATTCAGCAGTCCCTTGCCGGTGAATGACCCGGTCCCGAAGAGATCCTGATACACATCAGAGGTCGCGGCACTGTACGGGTCGATCCCGCACCGGCCCGCAAACAGCAGGTGATAGGGCGTGCGTTCGGCGCGCTCAGGCAGGGGCGTGACGATGCGGGGCTGCAAGATTGCATGACCCTCGATGACGCGGGACCTGATTGCATCGAGCCGGGGTGCATTCAGCGGATGGGCGGCGATGGACACGAGTTCACGCAACGTCCCTACTGGCAGACCGGTGTCGCTGTCCAGCGTGACGACATAGCGAATGCCGGGGTTCAGCGCAAAAGCACTGTCCAAAGGCGTAAATCCGCTGAAGTCACCTGCAGCAAGGCCGCGGATCAGCTGTTCGAGCTTGCCGCGCTTGCGCTCCCAGCCCATCCAGGTTTGCTGTGTCTCGCTCCAGGTGCGTGGGCGGTGCAGCACAAGGAAGCGGGGCGCTTGTCCATGCGGCGCCGGATGGCGCCCATTGAGCTTCGCCACTTCGGCGACGGCCAGTGCAAGTTGCTGCGCGTCGCCTGCGCAGCTCGCCTGAGGGGCGTCCGGCCAGTCGGTGAGCAGCGCGAACTGTGCGTGGTCTTCGCGGTTGGCCAGATAGTGCAGCTCCAGCCGTCCGGCGAGCGCACTGATCGAGGAAGCCGAGCCGAGCATCGACGGCATCACCACCAGGGTTCTGTGCTCGCGCGCAATTCCATCGGGAAACGCCAGCCGCGACAGGGCGTGGATCTTGAGCGATTCGGCCAGTAGCCGGTGGACCAGCGACCCTGCCGCTTCCGACGCCGGGAACAGGAGCAGGGCAAGTGCCAGCCACGCCAGCGAGCCTTCAGGTGTGACGCGATGCGAGACAAGCCAGAGAAGAAGCCCTGTCGCGATCGCAATGGCAAACAAGTACCAGGTGAGCCTGCCAGGCCCGCGCCGTGCAATCCGTGACGACGCAGCAATGCCCAGGTCTTTTTCGAGTGCGGCGCGCCCGGGTCCCAACAGGTGCCAGCCGGCCGTCCGCACAGCGGGGTCGCTTGCGCCCATGCTGCCTTCCGTTGTCACGGCCGTCACGACCCGCTCGGCGACTTCACGTTCGGTCCGCCCGCTACGCTTGGCCAGGCGCTCCATGGCATGGGTGAGCTGTGTACGTGTGACATCGCTCTCGTCCGAGAAACTGGGAATGCGCGATAGCTCATGAAGCGAATGACTGAGCGGCTCAATGGTTTGCACCCAATCGACCTGGCCGATCAGGCGCAGCATGGTGATGATGTTGCTCACCGTGAGGTTTGCGTTCACCTGCGAGGAATGGCTCTCGGCCACGAGGGCAGCGCCATCGGGGCAATGACGAGTCAGCCAGCGCACCAGGGGCTGGTCTGGGGGGGCGTCCGGCGGCAGGCGTTGCCAGAGCTGGGTGAGAAATGCGCGCTGGACGTGGCGCTGCTCCATCGAGATCAGCAGGCCATCAAGCTCCGGCTCGATCCACTCTGCAGCCTGGTCCCACACCGCATGGGCGAGTTCCCGGGCGACCTTGCTATGCGCAATGCTGTCTGCTGCCCGGCGGAGGTTCTCCAGCAGGACAACGCGCAGTGTGGTGGGCAACGCCCACAGCTCCGACAGGCGCAGCTCGCTGACCTCCTGGTAGGCCTCTATGTATGCGCTGAAGAGCTCGTTGTTGAAAACGCTGTCGGTGTGCGCGACGTAGGCCCAGCAGATGCCATACACCCGCGGCAGTCCCTGCAAGTGCTCGACCGCCAGCTTGGGCAAGCTCCGGTAATAGTGCCTGGGCAGCCCCTCCCGAATCTGCAGCAGCTGCGCTTCGACCAGATGGAAGTTATCCAGGAGCCATTCTGCCGCGGGGGTGACATAGTGCCCTGTCTTGGACATGCTTGCCACGTAATCGTAGGCCCGCCGAAGAGCGGCGATGTTCGAATCGACACGCGGGAAAAACGAGGCACCTCCACCGGTGCCCGCTTTGAGTACCGGCTGAGCTTGCGCCAGGCTGCGGCCATGCTCTTCAAATCGGTGACGGCCAAAAAGCTCGGCCCGCACGGCCGGCTCGGAGAACTCGGGCGGCGCGTTGAGAAATTCGAGAGCGTATGTGCTGAGGTTGCGCAGGCGGGCTGTGGCGCCTGCTCCTTCAGGCAACGGCGATCAGCGCGAGGCTGCACACAGCCACCAGTGCGCCGCAGGTCACCAGGCGCGACGACACAAGCGTGTGGGCAATCTCGGCTCTTGCCTGGACACTGAACCATCGGCTCTGCGCACGACTGCACTCGTCCATGTGTTTTGCAAGCGATAAAGTGGTGTAGGACACAGCGTCGGTAGCAAGCGCCGACAAGTCTCGTCCAGATTGTGGCGAATTCATGTTTTCAGTTCCCTTGGGTTAACGGCTCAAAGCGGCTCAAAGCGGCTCAAAGGCAAGCCGGATGGGGATCGTAGGGCTTATGCGCCCCCAGGGGTGGGGAAAACCCCTGTAGAGGTTGTAGGACAGCGCGCCGACTTACTCGTAGTGCGTCCACATCCTGAGCACGCGAACGATGCGCTCCTTCCTGTCACCTGATAGACCAGTCGATGCTGAATATTGATGCGGCGTGAATACGCCCCCTCCAGATCTCCAACGAGCTTTTCGCAGGGTGGTGGATTCTGAAATGGATCCCTTCACCAGTACATCGAGCAAGACCTGGGCTTTGTCTCTAACGCCTGCCGCTGACAACTTCTTCGCGTCCTTGAGCGCATGTTGGGCGAAGACGACCTGCCAATTCACCACTTGAGTTCTCTGCCGCTTTTCTCAAGCGGCTCAGCCATGCCTTTCTTGATCGACTCGCGCATGCCGGGCACCGATAAAAGGTACAGCGTCTCCTCCTTCGCGTCTTCGCTATTGGCAAGCCTCGCCTGCACATCAATGAACTCCTCCATTGCGGCAAGCGGCCCATGCTCGATGGCCTTCAGCGCATTGAGGCGCGTCGCCACAACAGCCAGCGGTGCCTGGGCAGCGATCGCCTCGGCGATTCGCACGGCTTCGTCCAGTTCCTGCCCGACTGCAACCACCTTCTGCACGAAGTTCAGCCGCAGCGCCTCTGCACTTCCAAACTCATCGCCCGTCAGCAGATGCAGCATCGCGTTTCCCAGCCCTGCGCGCTCTGCCATGCGCAGCGTCGCGCCACCAGTCGCCATGATTCCGCGTTTGACCTCCAGTTGCGAGAAACGGCAATCGTCCGCCGCCACCACGATGTCTGCGGCCAGCATCAACTCGATGCCCAGCGTGTAGGTGATGCCCTTGACCGCCACCACCATCGGCTTGGTGCGACGCCGATAGCCCGGCGTGCCCAGGTCCGTAGGTTCGACGAGGCCGAGCGGTATGGCCTTCTCGCCGCGCTGCATCAGCGGTGCGATGGTGGGCAGGTCCAGGCCCGCCGTGAAGTGTTTGCCGAACGCGTGAAGCACTCCCACGCGCAGTTGCGCATCCTCATCCAGCAGCGTGTAGGCCTGCGCCAACTCGCGAAACATGCGCGGCGTGAAGCCGTTGTATTTCGCCGGGCGGTTGATGCCGATGAGCAGCAGCGGCCCGCGCCGCTCGACGGTGATCGTGCCTTCGGGTGGCACTTCGATGGCGGCAGGCGCGCTCACGAAAAATGCAGGTTGCCGATGCGCAACCACGGCAGACTGAGCGAGCCGATGTCGATGACTTCGCTGCTCACCGCCACGATGTCCTTGAGCATTTGCGCCATGTTGCCCGCGATCATCACCTCCGAAAGGGCGGTGCCCAGCTCGCCGCCTTCGATGAGAAAGCTGTTCTTGATCACGCCCGAGAAATTGCCGTTCGCAGCGGGGGAGCCCATCGACAGGCGTCCGACGAGTGCGCCTCGTTTCACACCCCCGACC
>JBKJKT010000066.1:0-9987 GCA_046597415.1 Ramlibacter sp. | reverse complement strand
CGTCAGTTCCTGGCCAAGGAACTCGAACTCGAATTCACCCCGCAGGGCACGCTTGCCGAGAAGCTGCGTGCAGGCGGCGCGGGCATCCCGGCGTTCTTCACCAAGACCGGCGTGGGCACGGTGGTGGCCGACGGCAAGGAACTGCGTGAGTTCGACGGTGAAACTTATGTGATGGAGCGTTCGCTCGTGCCTGACATTGCGCTGGTCAAGGCCGATGTTGCCGACAAGTCCGGCAACCTGCGTTTTCGCCTGACAGCCCGCAACTTCAACCCGGCGGCTGCGATGGCGGGCAAGATTTGCATCGTTGAAGTGGAAAAGATCGTCGAGGTCGGCGAACTGGAGCCTGATGACATTCACCTTCCGGGTATTTATGTCCACCGCATCGTGCTCAATGCAACGCCGGAAAAGCGCATTGAAAAACGCACTATCACCGAGAAAGCAGGAGCCTGAACATGCCTTGGACCCAGGACCAGATGGCCGCACGTGCGGCGCAAGAACTCGAAGACGGCTTCTACGTGAACCTCGGCATCGGCATCCCGACCCTGGTGGCCAACTTTGTCGGCGACAAGGAGGTGTGGCTGCAGTCCGAAAACGGAATGCTCGGCATCGGCGCTTTCCCGACCGAAGACCAGGTTGACGCAGACCTCATCAACGCCGGTAAACAGACCGTGACGACCATCAAGGGTTCGTCGATTTTCGGCAGCCATGACTCCTTCGCGATGATTCGCGGCGGCAAGATCAATCTTTCGATCCTGGGCGCCATGCAGGTGAGCGAGAAGGGCGACCTGGCCAACTGGATGATCCCGGGCAAGATGGTCAAGGGCATGGGCGGCGCGATGGACCTGGTCGCAGGCGTCAAGCGCGTGATTGTTCTGATGGAGCACGTCGCGAAGAAGAAGGACGGCACCGAAGACCTGAAGGTGCTGGAGAAATGCTCGCTGCCGCTGACGGGCGTCGGCGTGGTGGATCGCATCATCACTGACCTGGCTGTGATGGATGTGACAGATGCTGGCTTGAAAGTTGTCGAGCTGGCACCGGGCGTGACGATGGAAGACCTGCAGGCAAAGACCGGTCCCAGATTGCATTGAGGCGAGTGGTGCCCGCAGGAGGGTTCGTCCATTAGGGTTATCCTGTAGTCAAAATTGACTATAGGAATCCACGAATGAACAGAACCTCAAGCGCCCGCACCGCACCAGCCATTGACACCTTCTCTGCCCCGGCAGCCACCCGCCGGGTGAGCCAGGCAACGCTAGGCCCGCGGGTCAAGCGGCTGATGGCCGTTTTTCAGCGGACTGATCACCAGGACCGGCTGGCCGCGAATCGGGAGCAGACGCTGCAAAAAGTGCGGCGGGCGCTGGGCGCATTGGCCGAACCCGGCTCGGATGTTTCGCAATGGCTGTCATGCGTTCTCGCGCTGTCGCACCTCGATTCCATCAGATTCAATGACGACGCACAGCAGTTCAGTCAGTTTGAACAACTGGTGGCTGAAGCTGCCGAAGACAAGAGCGCCGAACAGATCCAGATGGTGATGTTGCACCTTCGGGGTGCGAGGCGTCACATCGACGCGGAGCTGGCGCTGCGAAGCTCCGATATTGATTTCGCAGACACGATCCGATATATCAATAGCACCAACTATCAGCTCAATCGAATTCTGCAGACGCGCCCGGATACACAGGCGATCGTCGATGTGGTGAAGGCCAGCAACAAGCCTGACGTCATCGCCCACTACGCGACACCCGCGCGCCTGGCCGGCCGGATCGGAGGGCGCATCGCCCAGGCGGTTCCTGGACTTGAACGCATACCCCCCGCCGACCCCGAACTGTCGTCCCGGCCAATGGCAACGCTGGTCTCGCAATACCAGGCCGTTATGAAAGGATCTTTCGACAGCGGCAATCGGGAAGGGGCACTCAGGACCGAACTGGTCAACCGGCGGCTCTTTCCGCAAATGCTGACGGCAACGGTCGCAGCCCTACCGTTCATTGCGGCGGCAAGCGAAAACAGCTTCAACTTCAAGTATCGCAATTGGGTCGATGAAATGAGCGAGCTTGGGCGTGCGCATGGGCACCACGGTGCAGGCTGGGCTCTTGGCTGCGACGCGCTGGCCACCTGCGCATTCAGCGACCAGCACAGGGCGGGCGTGGAACGCCTGTTCGATCGTCTGTCGAACGACGATCTGGGCGCGATCATGATCTCGGCTCCTGGCGGATTGGCGAATCAGGAAGAGCGGGACCTGCTGTTCAGGCTCGCCGACGAGCGCATGTTTGGCCGCAGGGAAGCCGCGATGCAGGGCTTTGTCGATGCTGCAGCAACGGTCGAGAAGCGGCTTGCCTATTCGCAGACGCGTCACTCTTCGCGGCTTGCTGACGCCCTCATCGCGCTCGTTGCGCACGACGCGGCGGTCGCTGACTGGAGTCTTGACGACTCGCCTTCCGGGCCACAGGTTGAAGAAGCCCGAGAGCGACTGCATCGCAAGCTCGGGGGGCTGGGCGAGAACGCCTTCTCCGGCCTTGAGCCCCTGAAACGGGAGGCGCTGGTGGCGGCTTCCAGGGCGATGGGTTTTGCGGACATTGCCGCTCTGGCGACTTGACCGGAATCGTTATTCGACTGCGAGCACAATCGCATGCGTGATCTCCCCACGCGACACACTTTCCGGTCTTTGGCGCCTGGCAGGATTGCCAGAGCAGGCGCTCGCCTTCGTGCACCTCACCGGCGCTGACCCCGTATTCCCTTCGACGTTCGCAGTAGGCACCGCTGCGCAATCGACGATTGCTGCAGCCGCACTCGCAGCGTGCGAACTCGGCCACTTGCGCGGCGCAGCCCGTCAACAGGTCAGCGTTGACATGCTCCACGCGGCCTGCGAGTGCACGGGCTGGTTCAGCGTCGATGGGCGTGTGCCCGATCTGTGGGACAAGTTCTCAGGGCTTTATCGCTGCTCCGACGGCTGGGTGCGGCTTCACGCCAATTTCGCGCATCACCGGGAAGGCGCGCTCAAGCTCCTGGGGCTCGATCCGGCAACGGCGCAAAGGCAGGACGCAGAAGAGGCAGTGCTGCAATGGCGCGCAATTGACCTGGAGACCTTTCTTTCCGACGCCGGGCTGGTGGCGACGGCGATGCGCACATTCGACGAGTGGGACGCATCTGAGCAGGGAAGGGCGATTGCCTCGCAGCCGCTGTTCACCATCGATCGGTTGGGCGATGCGAAGCCGCTTGCGCTACCCGCCCTGGGCGACGAGCAGCGACCGCTGGACGGCATCAAGGTTCTCGACCTCACCCGCATCCTGGCCGGCCCTGTGGGCGGCAAGGCATTGGCGGCATACGGTGCGGACGTGATGCTGGTCAACTCGCCGAATCTACCCAACATAGAAGCCATCGCGGACACGAGCCGTGGAAAGCGGTCTGTGCACATCGACCTGAGGGCTGAACACGGACGCCTCACGATGGATAAGCTGCTGCAAGAAGGGAATGTGTTTGTCCAGGGCTATCGACCCGGGGGCATGCGTGATCTCGGCTTCGGCCCTCAGGAGGTTGCTCGCAAGCGCCCGGGCATTGTCTGTGTGTCGCTCACCGCTTGGGGCACGCAAGGGCCATGGTCGCATCGCCGGGGTTTCGATTCACTCGTGCAGACTGCGATGGGGTTCAACCATGCAGAAGGTGGGCGCGTGCCGCGCGCGCTACCGATGCAGATCCTCGACGAGGCGACTGGCTATCTCATCGCGATGGCTGCGAGCGCCGCACTGCACAGGCAGCAAGCCGAGGGTGGCAGCTGGCACGTACAGGTTTCGCTGGCCCAGACCGGCCAATGGTTGCGTCAACTCGGCCGCGTCGAGGAGGGGCAGGCAGTCCATCGACCGAACGCCGACGCTTTCGCGGAAAACAGCGAGTCGGGCTTTGGCGTGCTGCGTGCGATTCGCCACAGTGCTGAGCTTGCGCGAACGCCTGCGAATTTCTCCCGGCCAGCGATGCCGCCGGGAAGCCACGCGCCATCCTGGACCTGATACCACGCAGCCCTGAAAACCTACCGGTTAACCGGCCTGTGGATTACACCTTTTTGCAGGGCACGCCTGCAAACCCCGCACGGCAGCGCCACGATCATTCCTTTCATCAAGCGCGATGTCTGCGCTGGCTGGAGAAAGAATATGCGTCGATTGACAATCACACTGCTGGGCTTGCTGGCTTCAGCGGCTTCATTCAATGCACTGGCTTGCTATACCGTTCACGACGGTGCAGGGCGAGTGGTTTACCAGGGAGCCGAAGCACCGGTTGACATGAGTCGGCCGTTGCACGAAACCGTGCCCCAGCGTTTCCCGGGCGGACACCTGGTGTTCGATACGAGCACTGTCTGCACGTCGATCAACGCGACGGGCGCGGGGCAGACACGCGGCATGCAAAGGACAGTGCTGAGTTCGCCGTTGCTTACCGACGCCGCTACCGCCCAGCGCATGAACGTGCCACACACGATGATTGCCCGCGGCGTGGCAGTTGTGAACGGCCCTGCCATCGCGATGGCCCCTGCGGTCACCGTGATTCCGTCCGAGCAAACCGCAGTGGCGATCGCGCGTGCAGACCGGCAAAACCGCTCGCCGGTTGTCATCACCGAATACCGCGACGGCGTGATCGACACGCGAACGATGGGTGGACCGCCGGCTAGACCTGTCCGGTAGTTGGCGCTGGGTCGGGGATGGCGAAAAAAACGTCCTCGATTTGTTGCATGACGCGCTCCAGTTGCTCTTCGAGCTTCTTTTGAAGCTCAAGTCGCTTGTGCAGCGGGAGCACCTTGTCGTTCGGGTCGATGTGCCTGAGGCCGTCGGAGTTTCGTAAAAGGGCCTCGCGGATTCTTTGTTCGGAAGCGCGCAGTTCCTTCAGCTCCTGCAGGGCCGCTTTAGCTGTTGCGATTGAGGGAACTGGCAGCGCTTCGGGTGCTTCAGACTCCTCACCGTGGCGAGCAAGAAAGCCGAGCTTCGCATCCTCGCGCATCGCGAAACTTTGCTGGTGGGGGGTCAGCACGGAGAAGCCCCGGATTTCCGAATAACTGAAGGTACGGTCGACTTTGAGGGCGGCTGCATTTTGCGTGAGCCATTTACGCGCTACCTCCCGGTCCGCTTGAGAAGTTGATTCCAGCGCCTGATCGTAAAGAACGGACACCACCTGATAGGCGCCTTGCATATCAACCGGGAGTTGGCGAGACTTCTTGCTCGCGGTTTCGACGATTGACTCGCGCATGTGATTCGCAAACGCCTGGAGAATGTTTTGCGCATCTCGTTCGGGCACCGCCTGCACTGATGTATCCCTGAGCTGTTGGAGAGTCTCCAGCCCCTGCAGAGACTTCATCTTGTCGAAGAGGTCGAGCAGGATCGCGGCGTGGGGTGACAGCTCAGGCAGGGCATCTGGGGTCTGTCCCAAGTGAATTGCTCTGGTGACGGCGGCACGCTTAGCGATGTACCCGCTCATTTCGGCATTGGCATGCGGGTCGTTTTCGGCGAGGCGGTTGAACATCCGCTTGAGTTCCGAGAGCGCGCCCAGCGCTACCTCAATCTCATCTGAAGTCGCCCTTGGCACCGCGTCTGGAGCAGCGCCTGATGCGCGCGGCAGCTTGGCCTCAGCTTGAGCGCAAAGCGTTGCCGTTGCGGCAGGTTGGAGGGCAGGTTGGAGGGCAGGTTTGACGGCAGGTCTGAGGGGCGGTTGGGTGCGAGGCCCCGGAGCGGTCGGTCGAGTCACGTGAAGTCCTTGCGTTAGCGTGAAGCAATCGCAAATTGTCCGGCCCGCTTCGCCGATCAGCATCAGCTGAAGGTCTCCTTACCTGAAGGGACGGCTCAGGAATTTCGAGCCTGCTTCCCCAAAACGCCAGTGCAGTTCGATCGCCTTTGTAATACCGATGCGCGGTCCTTCAATCAGCTTCGATGGCTCGCTCGCAGCAGTGACCTTGAAGGGCGCGCGATCGAGGTGAATCCCATTGAGCTCGCGCGTTATGTCCAGCGCCTGCCCGACTTTTCCAGGCCCACTGCACAGGGTCTTCAATTCTTCCAGACCTCTTCGCGCCCGCATCAGGTCGATACCGTGAGTCGGTTCGATGGCACGAATCAAAACGCCCGCACCATGCCCCTCTTCCCGGCAGACGAAGTTCAGGCACCAGTGAATGCCGTACGAGCGGTAGACATACGCGCGGCCCGCCGGTCCGAACATCGCCTCATTGCGAGGCGTCGGACCCGCGAAACTATGCGAGGCCTCATCGTTGCGGTCATAAGCTTCGGTCTCCACGATGCGCCCGCCCACCCCATCGACCAGCAAGGTCGCGCCGATGAGGTTGCGTGCAACCTCGTGCGCCTCGCCTGCGAAGTCAGCCGGCGTGAGGAACCGACCCGGCGTCATTCGATGTTCTCGCCCAGGAAGCCGCCGCTCTGGTGGGCCCACAGCCGCGCATAGAGTCCGCCTCTGGCAAGCAACGTGCGGTGATCGCCTTCTTCCACGATCCGACCCTGGTCCATCACCACCAGCCGGTCCATTGCCGCAATGGTCGAGAGCCGGTGCGCGATGGCAATTACCGTCTTGCCCTGCATCAGGTCGTCGAGGCTCGCCTGGATGGCGGCTTCAACTTCGGAGTCGAGCGCGCTGGTGGCTTCGTCAAGCAGCAGGATCGGCGCGTCCTTGAGCATCACCCGTGCGATCGCGATGCGCTGCCTCTGTCCGCCAGAGAGCTTCACACCCCGTTCACCGACATGGGCTTCATAGCCTTTGCGGCCGTGCGTGTCGCCCAGGTTCTGGATGAAGTTGTGGGCCTGCGCCCGCCGGGAGGCCGAAATCATTTCTTCTTCGCTGGCTGTCGGGCGTCCGTAGGAGATGTTGTCGCGCACCGAGCGGTGCAGGAGCGACGTGTCCTGCGTCACCATGCCGATGTGGGTTCGCAGGCTGTCCTGCGTGACGTGCGCGATGCTCTGCCCGTCGATGGTGATGCGCCCCGAATCGAGGTCGTAGAAGCGCAGCAGCAGGTTCACCAGCGTCGATTTGCCAGCGCCTGAACGCCCGATGAGGCCGATCTTCTCGCCTGGCTTCACGGTGAGGTTGAAGTTCTCGATGACCGGGTCTGCTCCCTTGGCATAGCGAAACGTGGCTTCCTCGAATCTCACTTCGCCATGCGGCACTTCGAGCCTGGTTGCGTCCGGCGTATCGACCACGACCCGGGCGCGGGTCAGCGTGCCGATGCCGTCCTGAACGGTGCCGATGTTTTCGAAGAGCGAAGCCATCTCCCACATGATCCAGTGCGACATGCCGCTGATTCGCAGCGCCATTGCCGTGACCGCAGCCACCGCGCCAATGCCGACCTGCGCGAGCGACCACAACCAGATCGCATAGCCGCAGGTGCCGATGATCAGTCCTACCACGAGCAGGTGATTGACGATTTCAAAGGCACTCACCAGGCGCATCTGCCTGTATCCGGTGACCATGAATTCGGTCATCGCCGCACGCGCAAAACCTGCTTCGCGCTGCGTGTGCGAGAACAGTTTCACCGTCGAAATGTTGGTGTAGGCGTCGGTGATGCGGCCGGTCATCATCGCGCGCGCATCGGCCTGCAGCTTGCCCATGCGCCCCAGGCGCGGCACGAAATACCAGATCGCGACACCATAGAACGCGGCCCAGATCGCGAACGGCCAGATGAGCCGCATATCGAAGGCGCCCGCAAACGCCATGATCGTCACGAAGTACACGATGGTGCCCAGGGCCACATCGGTGGTGGTGAAGATCATCTCCCGCACGGCCAGCGCCGTCTGCATCACCTTGGTCGTGATGCGGCCGGCGAACTCGTCCGAATAGAAGGACATGCTCTGCCCGAGCATCAGCCGGTGGAAGTTCCAGCGCAATCTCAGCGGGAAGTTGATGGCCAGCGTCTGGTGCTTGAAAAACGTCTGCATCGCGATGAACAGGGTGCTGCCGACGAGCACGCTCGCCAGGGCAAGCATTTCCTTGCCCTGCAGTTCCCACAACCGCGCCGGTTCGTTCTTGCCCAGCCAGTCGACGATGTGGCCCAGCAGGGCAAACAGCCACGCTTCATAAGCCGACACCGCCGCGCTAAAAAACGCGAGCAGCAGGATGTAGCCGCGCAGGCCCTTGGTGCATGCCCAGACAAAGGCAAAGAAGCCTTTCGGAGGCAGTTGCGGCTCTGCTTCGGGATACGGATGGATGAGTTTTTCGAAGAGTGAATACAAAGGTGAAAACAAAAAGGTAATAGAGGTTTGACAAAAATAAAAAGCTGCCTGGGCCGGCCAAACACTGTATAAACAACCAGTTGTTCTAATTTTCCCATGTCTTCTTCGGCCCGCATTTACCCCGTGGATCCAGCTTCACTGGAGCACGTCTGGCGCGTCCAGGATCTGGCGGCGCAGCAGGCGGTGATCGCCAGCGGCCACGAGCCGCTCGACAGGCAGCTTCCAGGGGGCGGATGGCCGCTGGGAAGCATGGTCGAAGTATTGCAGCAAAGGCCCGGCCAGCACGCCTGGCGCCTGCTTTTGCCGGCCCTTGCCAAGGCCATTGAAACGTCAGCAGGCCCGGTGGTGCTCGTGGGTTCGCCCTACCTGCCGTTCGGCCCCAGCCTGCAATCGCAGGGCCTCCCCGGAAATCGCCTTTTGTGCGTGAACGCGGACAAGGCCACGGCACGGCTGTGGGCCTGCGAGCAGGCGCTGCGTTGCGCTGAGGTGGCTGCTGTGGTGGCATGGCTTCCACAGGCCAGGTCCGCCGAACTCAGGCGACTGCAGATGGCAGCGCACGAGCAGCAGCGGCTTCTTTTCGTCTTCCGTGAAATGCGTTCGCAAAACGATGCATCACCTGCCCGGCTTCGTCTGCTGGTCGATGGCACCGATGCGATGAATGTGCGCATCGTCAAGCGGCGTGGCCCGCCGCTCGAATCGGTGGTGAGCTTGCCTGCGCACCCGCGCAAGCTGGCAGCGCTCTTGAAGTCCCGCAGGCTGCGAAGCACTTCGTTGTCCGTGTCCTCGGCTGTGCTGGCTCGAATGCCCTCCCTGGCATCGCAAGGGCAGCAGAAAAAAATCCATGTACTGGATAGCGCTTCTTCCCTCCGATGAACAAGAGCGAATCGCCTGGGGCTGGAGAGCGTTGCAATACACGCCGCGCGTTGCCCCCGTCGATGAAGCAATTCTTGTCGAGGCATCAGCGTCGCTGAGGCTGTGGGGCGGACGCAAGGCGCTTCTGAAGAACCTGCTGGCTCCGGGTGAAACCTTGTCCCCCGTTCAGTGGGCACAGGGGCGCTCATCGCTGGAGGCGCTTGGCATGCTGCGGATGAAAGTGCGCGGGCAACAAGCGCCGGGTAATGTTTCGGGCAAGGTGCCGCAAGATTTGCCGGTCGATGTGATGACAGCGGCTATTCCTCACATTCCCATCCTCGAACGCATCGGTTGCCGCACCTGGAGTGACCTGCTCGCCTTGCCAAGGCAGGGGCTTGCACGGCGATTCGGCACGCAGCTTCTGCTCGCGCTCGACGCAGCTTTCTTTCATGCGAACGAAACGTATCCGTGGCTCACGTTGCCGGAAGACTTCGACATGAAGGTGGAGTTGATGGCACTGGCTACCACCGCGCCCGAACTGATGTGGAGTGCACAGCGTCTGCTGTCGCAATTGCAGGTCTGGCTGCAGGCGCGCAATCGCGGTGTGCTCGCGCTGGAACTGGAGTGGACGCTCGACCTGAGGCGCCTGAACGGTCGGAAGCTCCCGTCCCATGAACAACTCGTGATTCGTACGGGACAGCCTACTCAGGACATCACGCATCTGCGCCGTCTCGTGTCCGAGCATCTGGGCCGCACCACACTTTCTGCCCCTGCGAGTTACTTGCGGCTGCGCTCGCTCGAAACCACACCGTGGGGCGGCGCGAACAAGAGCCTGCTGCCCGAAGACAACGTGAAGGGTGAGCGACTTCATCAGCTCATCGAACGCCTGAGCGTGCGACTGGGCGAGGGCAGTGTGGTGCAGCCGGTCGCCCATGCC
>JBKJKT010000090.1:0-17836 GCA_046597415.1 Ramlibacter sp. | reverse complement strand
CGAACTCAGTATCTCCATCATGTAGCCGTCGGTCAGCAGACCCTGGTCGTACAGGTCGTTGAGCAAGGTGTAGTGCCAGAACGTGGCCCAGCCCTCGTTCATGACCTGCGTCTGCCGTTGCGGATAGAAATACTGGGCGACCTTGCGGACGATACGCACGATCTCGCGCTGCCACGGCTCCAGCAACGGTGCATTCTTCTCGATGAAGTAAAGGATGTTTTCCTGCGGCTCTTCCGGAAAACGCTTCTGCGCTTTCTTTGATTGCTTGCCCGCCGATCTCGGCAAGGTGCGCCACATGTCATTGACTTGCTGCTGCAGGTAAGCCTCGCGGTCCTTGCGCCGCACTTCCTCTTCGACCATCGAAATCTTCTGCGGGCGGCGATAACGATCCACACCGTAGTGCATCAACGCATGGCAAGCATCAAGTACTTCTTCCACCGCATCGACGCCATGCCGCTCCTCGCATTCGGTGATGTACGCCTTCGCATAGACCAGGTAATCAACGATGGAGCTCGCATCGGTCCACATCCGAAAAAGATAGTTCCCCTTGAAGAACGAGTTGTGCCCGAAGCACGCATGGGCCATCACCAGCGCCTGCATCGGCATGGTGTTTTCTTCCATGAGATAGGCGATGCAGGGATCGGAGTTGATGACGATTTCGTAGGCGAGCCCCATGTGGCCGCGCCGGTAGTTCTTTTCGCTGGCGATGAATTGTTTGCCGAACGACCAGTGACGGTAGTTCACGGGCATGCCCACCGACGCATAAGCATCGAGCATCTGCTCGGCCGATATCAATTCAAGCTGCACCGGATAGGTGTCCAGGCCATGCCGCTCCGCCGTCTTGCGGATGGCGTCGAAGTATTGCTCGATGAGCTCGAAGGTCCAGTCCGAAGGGCTGGGCAGTTTCTTGCTGTCCGATTGTGTTTCGAAGACCGCACTCATGAGACACCCGCCCCAGTTTTCTTGAACAGGTCGCGAAACACCGGAAATATTTGCGAAGGCGTCACGATCTTCTGCATGGCAAAGTGCGTGTTGGAGTCACGCACCAGGGTGTACTCTTCCCACAGGTTTTGATCTTCATCGGCCACCTGCACATACGCAAAGTAGCGGCACAAAGGCAGCAGCTTGTCATTGAGAAGTTCTCGGCACTTGGCCGAGTCCTGCTGCCAGTTGTCTCCGTCCGAGGCCTGCGCGCCATAAATGTTCCATTCCGATCCCATGTAGCGATCACGAATGATTTCGTGCATGAGCGTGAGCGCACTTGACACCACAGTGCCGCCGCTTTCGGTGGCGTGAAAGAACTCGTCCTCGGTCACTTCGGAAGCCTGCGTGTGGTGGCGGATAAAGATCACGTCGGTGCGCTCATAGTGCCGTGACAGGAAGAGATACAGCAGGATAAAAAAGCGTTTTGCCAGGTCCTTGCGCGCCTCGTCCATCGAGCCGGATACATCCATCAGGCAGAACATCGCCGCCTTGCTGGTGGGCACCGGCTCGCGCACGCGATTGCGATAACGCAGGTCGAAAGGATCGAGAAACGGTACGCGTCTCAGGCGCGCCTTGAGAATTTCAATCTCGGCCTCGAGCGCTGCGATCTGGGTGCCCGGTGCATCCTGCTCCTTGAGCAAGTCGAGTTCGGCGACGAGCTTGCGCAGATCTGTTCTCGAATCTCCGCCCATCGCGATGCGCCGCCCGAGTGCGACACGCATCGAACGCACCACATGCAGGCTCGTCGGGTTGCCTTCTGACACGAACCCCGCGCGGCGATTCTTCCATTCCGGTGCATCGGCGAGCAGCTGGGTGCGAATGAGGCGCGGCAAAGCGAGGTCGTCGAAGAAGTAATTCATGAACTCTTCGCGGGTGATGCTGAACACGAAATCGTCTTCAGCCTCCCCATCCTGCGATGCGCCGTCTCCGCTACCCGATCCGCCACCGCCCTTCGGCCGCGCAATACGATCACCGCGCAAATACTCCTGGTTGCCCGGATGCACCATTTCGCGCTTGCCGCCCGAACCATGATTGAACGACGGCTCGGACACATCGCGCCTGGGTAGCGTGATGTCGGTTCCCTGTTCAAGATTCTTGATGCCGCGCTCGCCCACCGCCTTGCGCACCGCATCCTTGATCTGGTCACGGTAGCGGCGCAAGAAGCGTTCGCGATTGCCGATCGATTTGTTCTTGCCGCTGAGCCGTCGGTCGATCACCTGGTGGAGCAACGCCTTCGTCATTCAGGTGCTCCGTTGTTCATGAACTCTTGCGAACGCGCAGATACCACTCGCAGAGCAGCCTGACTTGCCGGTGCGTGTAACCCTTCTCGACCATGCGATTGACGAAATCCTCGTGCTTCTTCTGCTCGTCGGCGCTGGCTTTCGCGTTGAACGAAATCACCGGCAACAAATCCTCGGTGTTCGAAAACATCTTCTTTTCGATCACCGTGCGCAGCTTCTCGTAGCTGGTCCACAGCGGGTTCTTGCCCGCGTTGCTGGCGCGCGCGCGCAACACGAAGTTCACGATCTCATTGCGGAAGTCTTTCGGGTTCGACAACCCGGCGGGCTTTTCGATCTTCTCCAGTTCGGCATTGAGCGCAGCACGATCAAAAATTTCGCCGGTATCGGTGTCGCGGAACTCCTGGTCCTGGATCCAGAAGTCGGCATATGTCACATATCTATCAAAAATGTTCTGACCGTATTCCGAATATGACTCCAGGTACGCGGTCTGGATTTCCTTGCCGATGAATTCCGCATACCGGGCCGACAGATGTTCCTTGATGTACGACAGGTACTTTTGCTCGGTCTCGGCTGCGAACTGCTCGCGTTCGATCTGCTGCTCCAGCACATACATCAGATGCACCGGATTGGCCGCGACTTCGGTGGAGTCGAAATTGAATACCTTCGAGATAATCTTGAACGCGAAGCGAGTCGAAATACCTGTCATGCCTTCATCGACCCCCGCATAGTCGCGGTATTCCTGGTAACTCTTGGCCTTGGGGTCGGTGTCCTTGAGGTTCTCGCCGTCGTAGATCTGCATCTTCGAAAAGATGCTCGAGTTCTCGGGCTCCTTCAGGCGCGTCAGCACGCCAAACTGCGCCATCATCCGCAGCGTGCCGGGCGCGCACACGGCATCCTTCAGCGATGAATTGCGCAGCAGCTTCTCGTAGATCTTGACTTCCTCCTGCACGCGAAGGCAGTACGGCACCTTCACGATATAGATTCTGTCCAGGAATGCCTCGTTGTTCTTGTTGTTTTTGAATGCCTTCCACTCACTTTCGTTCGAGTGGGCCATCACGATGCCGTCGAATGGAATGGCGCCGAAGCCTTCAGTGCCCTTGAAATTGCCTTCCTGCGTGGCCGTGAGCAAGGGATGGAGCACCTTGATCGGCGCCTTGAACATTTCGACGAATTCGAGCAGGCCCTGGTTCGCAAGGCACAAGCCGCCGGAATAGCTGTACGCATCCGGGTCGTCCTGCGCATAGGTTTCCAGCTTGCGGATATCGATCTTGCCCACCAGGGACGAGATGTCCTGGTTGTTCTCGTCGCCCGGCTCCGTCTTGGCGATGCCGCACTGCTTGAGGATGGACGGATAGCGCTTGACGACCTTGAACTTTCGGATGTCGCCGCCGTATTCTTCAAGCCGCTTCACGGCCCAGGGCGACATGATTCGCTGCAGGTAGCGCGGCGCGATGCCATATTGCTCCTGCAGAATCGGCGCGTCTTCAACGTTGCTGAAAAGACCCAGCGGCGATTCATTGACGGGCGAGCCCTTGATGGCGTAAAAAGGGACCTGCTCCATCAGCGCCTTGAGGCGTTCTGCGATGGATGATTTGCCGCCGCCTACCGGGCCGAGCAAATAGAGGATCTGCTTTTTCTCTTCGAGCCCCTGGGCCGCATGGCGAAAGCACGCCACCACCTGCTCGATGGGTTCTTCAAGTCCGTAGAAGTCCTTGAAGGCGGGATAGATGCGAACCATCTTGTTGCCGAAGATGCGCGACAGGCGTGGATCGTGTCGGGTGTCGATGATCTCTGGTTCGCCTATGGCCCTGAGCATTCGTTCCGCTGCGGTCGCATAGGCGAGCGGCTCACGTTTGCACAGGTCCAGGTATTCCTCCAAAGACATTTCCTCTTCGCGCGTCTGTTCATAACGCTGCAGAAAATTCCGGACTACATCCATGAAACCTCCTAAGAAGTCGGTTGGCCGTGCGCTGGGTCAACGCTGAGCCATCATCACAATCTGTTCCTGTTCGTTACAGGGCCTTGTCGGAAGATCACTGTCTTCACTGTAGGTCATCGGTAGATAAAAACAAGAGTGGCAGGTTCCTAGGTGAAAACTCTGTCTTCCGTTTTCAGCGGGTGCGTGAAGCAGTACGCAATCACCGTGCCGAAACAAGAATCCGCGTATGCTTTCATAGCGCAAAGCGCGTTGATGGAGCTTCCTGGTGCATCCGCATAATCGACCTGCATGAAACACCTGGTGCTACTTCTCTGCCTGCTGGCAGGTCCCGCGGTCTGGAGTTCACCTGCGTCGGCGCAGGAAGCCGGCAACACGTTACGAGTAGGCTCCAAGCGATTCACCGAGTCTTACATCCTGGCGCAGGTCCTTGCCCAAACTGCCGCGCCCCATCTCCGCGAGCCGCCGCAGGTCAGGCAAGGCCTTGGCAACACCGCCGTCGTTTACGAAGCGCTGCGTTCCGGCGCCATCGACCTGTACCCCGAATATGCCGGCACCATCGCCCTGGAGATTCTCAAAGCCGGCAAACCGATGTCGCTTCAGGCAATGCAAGAGGCGCTAGCGCCGCTCGGACTGGGCGTAGCGACACCACTGGGTTTCAACAACGGCTACGCGCTTGCGCTTCGCGAACGTGATGCGGCGACCCTTGGCATTCGTACGCTGAGCGACCTGACCCGGCACCCGCAATTGAAGATGGGCCTGTCCAACGAGTTCATCGGCCGTGCCGATGGCTGGCCGGGCCTGGCCCAGCGCTATGGATTGAAGCAGCAGCCCAGGGGGCTGGACCACGGCCTGGCCTATGACGCGATAGCAGCAGGACAGATCGACGTGATGGATATCTACACGACCGATGCCAGGATTGACCATCTCAAACTCGCTGTGCTGCGCGACGACCAGACCTATTTCCCGCGTTACGACGCACTCGTGTTGTACCGGCTTGATGTGCCGCAGCGCTTTCCACAGGCCTGGGCTGCGCTGGGCCGGCTGGAAGGCAGCATCGACGAGAGCCGCATGATTGCGATGAATGCGCGCGCCGAGCTTGATCAGGTGCCCTTCGATGTGATTGCGCGAGACCACCTTGCCGGCAAGGGCAAGGATGCACAGAACGCAGCCCCGCGCGGCTTCCTCGCCAGGTTGTTCGGGCCCGACCTATGGCGCCTCACCGTGCAGCATGTCGCATTGGTGGTGGGCTCGGTTTGCATGGCCGCGATTCTTGCCATTCCCCTGGCACTTCTGTCTTATGCCCGGCCACGGGCGCGGGCGCTGCTGCTCGGCGGGACAGGCCTGCTGCAGACGATTCCTTCGCTTGCCATGCTTGCAGTTCTCATCTGGGCAGTCGGGGCGATCGGGCTGGTGCCTGCCCTCATCGCGCTCACCCTGTACGCACTGCTGCCCATCATGCGCAACACGGTCACGGGCCTTGCCGAGGTGCCGCAAGGATTGCGCGATGCCGCATCGGCGCTGGGGATGACCCACGCGCAACGGCTTCGGCTGGTCGAATTGCCGCTCGCGTGGCCCACGATACTGGCGGGCATCCGGGTTGCGACGACGATTGCAATCGGCACTGCAACCATTGCTGCATTCGTCGGAGCGGGTGGATACGGCGAGCGCATCGTCACCGGCCTCGCAATAAACGATACGGGCCTGCTGCTTGCGGGCGCGGTTCCGGCTGCGGCGCTGGCGTTGCTGGCCGAAGGCCTCTTCGAGACAATCACCCGAATTCGCGGGCGGTTTTAGACTCGATTCCATGCGCACCATCTTGCTCCTGATCGCTCTGCTGGCGTCATTCACGGCCAGCGCCCTGCCCGCCAATGTGGAGCACGTGGAAACATTCCGCGGCGTTGCGCAGTACCGTCTCAAATCCAACGGCATGACGATCCTCGTGCTGCCCCAGCGCGCGGCCCCGGTGTTCACGTTCATGGTCGTGTATCACGTCGGATCGAGAAACGAGTCCCCGGGCAACACCGGCTCGGCACACTTGCTGGAACACATGATCTTCAACAAGTCGACGCAGAACTTCGGACGCGCGAACGGCCACAAGACCTTCCAGGAACTGATCTACGAAGCGGGCGGCGACGCGGCCTCGTCGAACATGACAACTTGGTATGACCGCATGACTGGTTACTCGACGTTCCCCTCCGACAAGCTTGAACTCGCGATGCGCATCGAGGCTGAACGCATGAGCCGCGCACTGATCCTGGACGAGGAGCGCAAGTCTGAAATGTCGGTGGTTCGCAACGAATTCGAGATCGGCGAGAACCAGCCCTCGCGCGTTCTGGCCAAGGCGGTGATCGCCTCGGCAATCCAGGCGCATCCGTACCACTGGAGCACCATCGGTTATCGCTCGGACATCGAAGGCGTAACCACTGAGAAATTGCGCGAGCACTACAAGACGTTCTTTCATCCCGACAACTCGGCGGCCATCCTGATCGGTGACTTCGACACAGAGGCCGCGCTGGCCGCGTTCGATCGCCAGTTCGGCGCAATCCCACCCGCGCCACATCCGATTCCGCCGGTGATTACCGTGGAGCCGCCGCAGGAAGGCGAGCGTCGCACGCAAGTCAAGCGCCCCGGAACCGTGGGCCTCGTGCATATGGCCTACATGCGCCCTGCTGCATCGCATCCGGATTTCATGGCGCTGGAAGTGCTGGGCGTCATTCTTGGAGGCGGCATCAATTCGCGGCTCTATCGCTCTTTGGTGGATGAGGGATTTGCGACGAGCGTGGATGTCAGCAATTGGGCGCTGCGCGATCCGTATCCGTTCTACGTTTCCGCGAGCAACGCCCCGGGTCGACCCCACCGGGACGTCGAAGCGGCCATCAAGGCGGTGCTTGCGAACGTCGCCGAAAAAGGTGTCACCGGGGTCGAGTTGACACGTGCGAAGCGCCAGATAGAGATCGCGCATGTTCGCTCGCGAGAAGGGTCGAACAACCTGGCCCGCAACATGGCGGAGGCTGTTGCATCAACCGACTGGAAATGGTTCCTGACCTACGTCGACCGGATTCAGGCCGTGAGCGCGGAAGATGTGAAGCGTGTCGCTGGCACTTATCTCGTGAACGACAAGGCCACGGTCGGATGGTTCGAACCGACGCCGGCAACGGCACCCGCCCTGCAGGCCACCGTTCGCCCCGAGCCTGCCCAGGGATTTGCCCCCGCGAACACGACGACGGTGGGCCGGACGACAGGCGAAGCCGCAACCGGCGGCAGCAACGAACAACGCCTGCCCTTTGCACAGCGCACGACACGCAAGGTGCTTGCCAACGGTCTCATCGTGGACGTCGTGGTCAACCGCTCCCTGCCGACGGTCAGCGTGCGCGGTCTCGTGACCGCAGGAAGCATCACCAACCCGCAGACCCAGCCTGCGTTATCGGATCTCGTCGGCAAGATGCTCGCGCGCGGTACCACGCTGCGCAGCAAGGAGCAGATCGCAGCGCTGCTCGATGACGCGGGCGCCACGCGGCGCTACCTGCCGCAACTGGCCGAACTGGGCATCGAGGCGAATGGCATGGCTCGTGATTTGCCAATGATGCTGGGCGTGCTCGCGGAAGAATTGCGCCAGCCGGCTTTCACAGCCGCCGAACTCGCACGCGCCAGACGCGAACTTGAAAACGACTATCTTCGTGCCGACGATGACACCTCGTTTCGCGCCCAGGAGCGATTGGCGCAACTCTCGTTTCCGCCTGGCCACCCGTACCATGCGCCGGGACGTGAGGTGCGGGCACGCAGCCTGGCAGCAATGACAGAGGCTGATCTCAAAGCATTCCACCAGTCGAGATTTGGAGGCGACGGGATGATTCTTGCGATCGTCGGCGATGTGGATGCATCCGCCACCATTGCTCTTGTCGAGAAACTGTTCGGCGGCATTGCGCGCGGGAATCGTCCTTCGTTCGCAGCAGTTGCGCGTGCAGCGCCCGCAGCACAAGGTACACGTGAAGCCATCACGCTGCGGGGCAAGGCCAACATGAACATCATCATGGGAATGCCCAGCGGACTGCGCCGGACCGACCCCGATTTTGAAGCCGCGATGGTGGGCAATGCCGTGCTGGGCCAGAACGCACTGTCGTCGCGCATTGGCAAGAGGGTTCGCGACACCGAAGGCCTGAGCTATTCGATCTTCTCGCGCTTTCTTCAGAGCGATGAGCTCGACGGCGTGTGGCTGGTCAACGCCAACGTTGCACCGCAAAACGTCGCAAAGGCCATCCGCTCCACGCGCGAGGTGATCGAACTCTATGCGCTGGAAGGCGCATCCGACGAAGAGGTGGCCGTGCAAAAGAGCTACTTTTCCGGCAACTTCAAGATTGCGCTCGGAACGAATTCGGGCATCGCGGCCAATCTCGTTGCCGCCGAAAAATTCGGATTTGGTCCTGCATACCTCGACGAATATCCTGCACGCATCGCAGCCGTTACCACGGCTCAGGCCAACGAAGCGATGCGCAGACATTTCTCACCCGCCAGGCTTCATCTTGTGGTCGCAGGCGATCTCGACAAACTTCCGGATTGAACAACACCATGGATCGTTCCCCCACCGCTTCGCGAGAAGAAGCCATTCATCGCTCTGAAGCTTCATTCGATTCCGGCGAATTCCGTGAATTGCTCGCACGGCGCATCGCCATCGCAACAGAGAGCCAGAATCCTGAGCGCGGCAAAGAGCTCGCGGCCTACCTGCACGATGAAATCCAGCCCGCCTTCGAGGCGATGGGTTTCGAATGCCGCACCCTGACGCATCCGAAGGCGCGCGCACCGTTTCTCTTTGCCCAGCGTATCGAGGGCAAGGATCTTCCGACCGTGTTCGGCTACGGCCACGGCGACGTGATTCGCGGCCTGGAGCCGGAATGGAAAGAAGGTCTTTCGCCGTGGAAACTCACTGAGCAGGGCGGCAACTGGTACGGACGCGGCATTGCAGACAACAAGGGCCAGCACTCGGTCAACATGCTCGCCATGGCCAACGTGCTCAAGCTGCGCGGCAAGCTCGGTTTCAATGCCAAGTACCTGATCGAGATGGGCGAAGAGACAGGCTCGCCAGGGTTGCGTGAACTGTGCGACGACAACAAGGATCTGTTCAGCGCCAACCTGCTGCTCGCGTCCGACGGACCGCGCCTTCGCCCCGACCGGCCAACGATCTTTCTGGGCACGCGAGGTGCGCTCGGTTTCGATCTGGTGATTGACGCGCGCAAGGGCGGGCATCACTCCGGCAACTGGGGCGGGCTGATCTCCAACCCAGGCATCCAGCTGGCGCATGCGATTGCGAGCATCGTCTCGCCCACCGGCCAGATTCGTATCCACGAATGGGTCCCCAAGGAGTTGCCGGCATCAGTGCGACGTGCGCTGGCCGATTGCGAAGTCGATGGCGGTGCCGACGGCCCCGAAATCGAGCCCTGGTGGGGCGAGCCGGGTTTATCGCCCGCCGAGCGCGTGTTCGGCTGGTGTTCGTTCGAGGTGCTCGCTTTCAAGACCGGCAATCCGCAGACGCCCGTCAATGCCATCCCGCCGAGGGCGTGGGCGCGATGCCAGTTGCGGTTTGTGGTCGGCCCGGACCCCGAGCAATTCATGCCAGCTCTGCGCAGGCACCTTGATCGACACGGCTTTGCCATGGTGAAGATCGAGATGACCGGCGACGAGATGTTTGCCGCGACGCGTATCGATCCGGATGATCCGTGGGTTCAGTGGGCCGCTGCGTCGATTGCGAAGACCACCGGCAAGAAGCCCGCAGTGCTTCCGAATCTGGGTGGCTCGCTACCCAATGACATCTTCACGGACATCCTCGGGCTGCGCACGGTCTGGGTGCCGCATTCCTATCCGGGTTGTTCGCAGCATGCACCCAATGAGCACCTGCCACCGGAGTTGCTGCGCGAAGCGCTGGCTGTGATGACGGGCTTGTATTGGGATATGGGGAATGGGGCTACGCCGAAGGGCTGACGGTTTGCGCACGCTCCGATCACGGGGCGAACAGCGCCGCGACAGTCTTCATGGGAAGAAATAGGCGGCGTTGCGCTTGTAAAGGCAGAAATCCGAAATGGCGATAGAAGGCCTCGGCCTTGTCGTCTTTCGCATCGACCACGACTGACATTGCGGCAATGTTGGCTGACGCTTCCAGGCTGCGTCGCAAAGCGTCCATCAACAGAAACTGGCCGATACCCTTGCCCTTCACGCTTTGGTCAACGGCGAGACGTCCGAGCAGAGTCACTGGCAACTGCGGATATCGCGGAAGTTTTTTCAGGGCGGTCGCCGGGAGTTCACTGACATTGACCAGCGACGCCGAGAGCGTGTAGTACCCGAGCACCTTGGGGTCGGGCGGCGCTGTCAGGATGAAAGGCGCAGCTACGCTTTTCTCGGCGTCCTGCCGCGCCTGCTGCTGGAGGTAGCTATCCAGCGCCTTGCTGCCGCAGCTGAACGCAGTGCGATCGTGAGCCTTGCTGAGCGTCTCGATCCGGTATGGGTTGGCTCGCCTGAGAGAGGACTGCAATCACAACCCCGTCTGCTTGCGATACGCCGCTGCCGCTTTGCGCAAGCGCGCAGTGGGCGGGGGCGGATTGAGCAGGATATTGACGAACGCGATCTGTTCCGCGCGGCTGAGTCGGATCGTCTCGTGGTCCTGGATCACGCGGCTGGCCGCCTCCTGGGCACTGGCGACAACAAATTCACTCAAAGTGCGACCGGAGAGGTTCGCGGCCTGCTGCAACACCATTTTTTGCTCGACCGATATCCGCGCTTCCAGGCGCGCGCTTCGCGACTTGTCATTCGGTCTGGATGAGCTTGCTTGCATGGTGTGGCTCCTGAATCTCCGGCTGATTTCGAAAGGCCTAATGTACGCCAAATGTACGGACATGACAAGCCAATCCCTTCGAACTGACTGTCATACCGGGGCTGATCCGGTATCCATGCCGTCGAAGCTATCCTTCGGGCATGGCCGCATCGCTCCACTTCCACTTCGACTTCATCTCGCCCTACGGCTGGCTCGCGAGCTTACGCATCGCCGAACTGGCCGCCAGGCACGGCCGTGAGGTGGACTGGCATGTGATGCTGCTTGGAGTTTCAGTGCTCAAGGTCATGGGCCTCAAGCCCCTGCTCGACACTCCGCTCAAGGGCGACTACGTGCGACGCGACATCCCGCGCCACGCTCGCAAACTCGGCCTTGCGATTGGACGCGATCTCGACGCGCCGGTGGGAAACCCGCTGCCTGCCGCACGCGCTTTCTGCCTGGTCAAGCACCACCACCCACACCTGCAGGCCGCGATGGCGCAGGCGCTCTATCACGCGTACTGGGCACAGGGGGAAGATCTGTCCACACCGCAGGCTGTAGCCTCGATTCACCTGCCCGACGCAATGTCCGCAGAATGGCTCGAAACCGGGGTCCAGGGAGAATTCGCAGCGACTTTGCTACGCCGCGAGGTCGATGCATCGCTGCGCGCCGGCGTGTTCGGCTCGCCGACTTTCATCATCGATGGCGAGATGTTCTGGGGTTACGACCGGATGGGCGAGGTCGACGAGTGGCTGGCCAGAGGCGGCTGGTGATCGAACTCGAACGAGACGCGTTGCGAGATCGCGCCCAATGCATCGCGCAGTCGCTCAATAAGTGCCTCGTCGGCCTCACCCGAGACGTGTACGGCGGTGCCGGTTTCTGCTGAAGCGATGGCAACACGACGGGGCGCGGCTAGCGGCTCCAGCAATTCCTGCAACTTCAACTCGATGGCCTTAAGGCGCAACGTGGGCTTGAACACCTTGCCAATCGCCGTGAGCGGCAGCGCATCGACCACGACAACGCGACGTGGGGTTGCGGGACGTTCATAAACATGCGCAGACACGGCAGCGAGGACGGCATCGCCTGACACATCGAAACCGGGCTTCAGGGTGACGAATGCAACGGGCACCTCACCCGCATGCGCATCCGGCTCACCGACCACGGCGCACATCGCAACCGCTGGATGCGCCAGAAAAGCATCTTCGACAAGGCCGGGATCGATGTTGTGCGAGCCGCGGATGATGACGTCTTTCGCGCGGCCCGTCACATGGATATAGCCGTTCGCGTCGATGTGCCCGAGATCACCCGATATCAGCCAGCCGCCCTCGAACATGCCCGCATTTCGAGTCGCGTCGGTGTAGCCGGGGCTCACGGTCGGACCGCGAAGCACGATCACACCCGTTTCGCCCGCATCACAGGGCTCATCGAGGTGCACTGAATCGCTTCGCCACTTCACGGCCTTGACCTGCGAGAACGGCAGGCGAAGACCCGCCGACCCCGGCACCCGGGGTGACGCGGCAGGTTCAATCGAGACAAGCCCTGCGCACTCGGTCATGCCCAGGATGTTGCGTACTGCGATTCCTGTGGTTGCCTCAAAGCGCGAGGCAAGCTCATTGGGCAAGGGCGAGCCGCCCGTGTACGCAACCTGCACGCTGCTGATATCTGCATCAACGGGAAGGTTGCAAAGCCCCGCCAGAATCGTCGGCACGCAAGCCAGCGCGGTCACCTTTTCGCGTTCGCAGAACTTCCAGTAGTTGCGCATGAAGCTCGCATTGCGCATTCCGGTGACCGTGGGCAGCAACTGCGCCGCTCCAATCGCGAGCAGCGCCAGGCCATAGACGAACGCACCCGCCACGTGGAACAGCGGAAAGCCGTTGATCTCGACCGTGTGTTCATCGAAACCATAGAACCGATGCGCAAACCACGCCGTGTGGGCTTCGTTTCCGTGCGTGTGCTGAACGAGCTTGGGTGCACCGGTGGTGCCGCCGGTGTGGAAGAGCGCTGCGACGCAATCGTGCGAAAGCTGCGGATCAAACTGCAGCCGCGCAGAATGACCGTCCAGCGCCGCTTCAAACGAATCTGCAGGCCCCGATGGTTCGCGCTCACCGATTCGCAAAACCTTCAGATCATCAAGCCCTGGCACACGCTGCACTGTGCCCCATACATCCAGTTGCGGATGGGGACCCAGGGCGACAACCACCTTCGCGCCACTCGCCTTGAGTAGTGCAGCAATGTGATCCGGCTGCAGCATGAAGTTGATCGGACACGCACGGCCCGCAACCTGGGCGCCCCACAGCGCGTACTGCGTTGACGGAATATTCGGCGCGAGGATAGCGACAGAGTCCTGGCGCCCAACGCCGAGGCTGCGAAATAGATTGGCCGCGCGATTGACCTGCTCCATCAGCGCGGCGTAGCTGATACGCTCGATGTGTGAATCAAGCTCGCCAGATTCCAGATATGCAAACGCCGTGCGCTCACCAAACTGCCGCGCGGCCCGCTCGATCAATCCGTAAGTCGTTCGAGCGGGGATGGCCTCTTCATACGAGCCGCGCTCCATCGCCTCGATATCGGCCAGGCTTTGGATGACGTCGCCCACCCTGCTCACTCCCTGTCCAGCCCCAGCAGGCGAACCGCGTTGCCCTTCAGGATGCCCGGCATCACCTCCGGCTTGAAACCCGCATCTTCGAAATCTTTCATCCATCGCTCGGGCGTGATGAGCGGATAGTCGCTGCCAAACAGCACACGGTCTTTCAGCAGCGTATTGGCGTACTGCACGAGCTGCCTGGGAAAGTACTTCGGGCTCCAGCCTGAAAGATCGATCCACACATTGGGTTTGTGCGTTGCAACAGACAGGGCCTCGTCCTGCCAGGGGAAGCTCGGGTGCGCCATGACGATCTGCATATCCGGGAACGAGATCGCGACATCGTCCAGGTGAATCGGATTGCTGTACTCCAGCCGCAAGCCGCCACCGCACCGCATCCCCGATCCGATGCCGCTGTGGCCCGTATGAAAGATCGCGGGCAACCTGTGCTCGTTGATCACTTCGTAGATCGGCCATGCCATCTTGTCGTAAGGGTGGAAGCCCTGCACCGTGGGATGGAACTTGAAACCCTTGACACCGTGCTCCCTGATGAGCCGCTCGGCCTCGCGCGCGCCCATCTTTCCCTTGTGCGGATCGATGCTGGCAAAGCACATCATCATGTCGCTGTTTTCATTGGCGGCCTGCGCGATTTCCTCGTTGGGAATCCGGCGGCGGCCCAGGTTGGATTCGCTGTCCACGGTGAACATGACCAGGCCGATCTTGCGTTCGCGGTAATACGCAATCGTCTCGGCAATGGTGGGCCTGCGGTTCGAGCGGAAATACTTGTCGGCTGCGCGGTCGTACTCTTCGCCATAGTTGTCGAAGGGGTTCCAGCAGCTGACTTCCGCGTGCGTGTGCACGTCGATGGCGATGAGGTTCTTGTGATCCATGCTCGTCTCCGTCAAGACCGAAGCGGCTAGGGTAAGTCCTAGTCGATCGGCCTTGAACTGATTATTATTTATAACAATAATCAACCCGATTGGCAAACCCCGAAATGACCACCAAAGACGTTCAACTCGAAATCCACGACGCTGTTGCCGTCGTGCGGCTGAGCCGCCCCGCCAAGCGCAACGCGCTCTCCGATGGGCTCATCCTGGCCGTGCGCAAGATGTTCGAGGAGATGCCCGCCAGTGTGCGCGCAATCGTGCTCGATGGCGAGGGTGAACACTTCTGCGCGGGGCTGGACCTGTCGGAGCTGAAGGAGCGCGACGCAGGTGCCGGAATGCACCACTCGCGCATGTGGCATGCCGCCCTGGAAGCGGTGCAGTACGGCCCGGCGCCGGTCATCGCTGCGCTGCACGGTGCGGTGGTGGGCGGCGGCCTCGAACTCGCGAGTGCCTGCCACATACGTGTTGCCGACGAATCGACCTTTTACGCATTGCCTGAAGGCTCGCGTGGCATCTTCGTGGGCGGCGGCGGCGCAGTGCGCATTCCGCGTCTCATCGGCGCTGCGCGCATGGTGGACATGATGCTCACCGGGCGTGTTTACAACGCGCAGGACGGCGAGAAGATCGGCCTGGCACAGTACCTGGTGCCCCAGGGAACCGCGTTCGACAAGGCGATGGAACTGGCGCAGCGAGTCGCCGGAAACGCGCCGCTCACCAACTACGCACTGATGCACGCCCTGCCACGCATCGCCGAGCAGCCTGCCGACCAGGGCTTCCTGACCGAAGCGCTCATGGCCGCCATTGCGCAGAGCGCCCCCGAAGCCAAGAGCCGCGTGAAGGACTTCCTCGAAGGGCGCGCGAGCAAAGTCAAAAAGGCCTGAAAAACGTGAACACTGCTTCGCCCCGCTACAGGCCGCTGGAGTTCGGCGTCACCCGCGTGACGCTGCGCGAGGGTGACGGCGGCGTTCGCTATCTACGTGCCGATCAGGACCTGATGGAGTGCGCGCCCCGCATCACTGACCGTCTGGTTCACTGGGCGCAGGCCGCGCCTGATCGCACGTTCATCGCGCGTCGTGCTCGCAATCCAGACGGCACACCGGGCGCATGGCAGAACATCACTTATGCGCAGGCACTCGACAAGGCTCGTCGCATCGGACAGGCTCTCATTGATCGCGGTCTCGACGCACAGCATCCGGTCGCCATCCTGAGCGAGAACAGCCTGGAGCACGCGATGCTGGCGCTGGGTTGCATCTACGCAGGCGTTCCCTACTGCCCCGTCTCGCCGGCCTATTCGCTCGTCAGCCAGGATTTCGACAAGCTGCGGCACGTCCTGACCACGCTCACGCCGGGATTGGTGTTTGCGACCCATGAAGCGCGTTTCGCCAGGGCCGTGGAAGCAGCCGTCGGCCCGGATACTGAAGTGGTCTACGGCCAACCACCCGAGAGCGAACCAACGCCTGCAGTCGATGCCGCCATGCACGCGACTGGCCCCGACACCATCGTCAAGTTCCTGTTCACTTCCGGCTCCACCAAGCTGCCCAAGGCTGTCGTCAACACGCACGGCATGTGGTGCGCGAACCAGCAGCAGATGCGCCAGTCGATGCCGGTCCTGACGCAAGACGCACCCGTATTGATCGACTGGCTGCCATGGAACCACACCTTCGGCGGCAATCACAATTTCGGTCTCACGCTCTACAACGGCGGCACGCTGCACATCGACGACGGCAAGCCGACACCCGCCCTGATCGGCGAAACCCTGCATAACCTGCGCGAGATCGCCCCGACCGTTTACTTCAACGTGCCCACGGGCTTTGAAGCCATCGCCAATGCGATGAAGACAGACGACCAGCTGCGCCGCAACCTGCTGTCGCGCGTCCAGATGTTCTTCTATGCAGGGGCTGCGCTCGCGCAACCGGTATGGGACGCGCTGCATGAATGCCAGGAGCGCGAGATCGGTGAGCGCATCGTGATGGGCACGGGCCTGGGCATGACGGAGTCGTCGCCCTTCGGCATCTTCATCACCAACCCGAGTGTGAAGTCGGGTTACCTCGGTGTGCCGACGCCCGGACTCGAACTCAAGCTCGTCCCCACCGATGGCAAGACCGAGGTTCGCTACAGGGGACCGAACATCACGCCGGGTTATTGGCGCAACGACGAAGCGACGAAAGAAAGCTTCGACGAAGAGGGCTTTTTCTGCACGGGCGACGCCGTGCTGTGGATCGACGAGAGCGACGTGCACCAGGGCCTGAAATTCGACGGCCGCATCGCTGAAGACTTCAAGCTGGCGACGGGCACCTTCGTTTCGGTCGGCCCGCTTCGCGCGAAGATCATCGCGGCGGGTGCGCCTTACGTGCAGGACGCCGTCATCACAGGCCTGAACCTGAACGAAGTCGGCGCGCTGATTTTTCCGACGGCTGCGGTGCGCAAGCTCGCAGGGCTGGCCGACAACGCGTCCCTGAAGGAAGTTCTTGAAGGCGCGCCTGTGCAAGCTCACTTCCAGAAAGTTGTCGATGAACTTGCCGCTTCTGCAACGGGAAGCGCAAGCCGTGTGGCCCGCCTTCACCTCATGGATGAGCCCCCCTCCATCGACAAGGGCGAAGTCACGGACAAAGGCTCCATCAACCAGCGTGCCGTGCTCAAACACCGCGATGCACTGGTCAATGCGCTGCACGACGGCAGCCTGCCCTTCACGTTGAAGCCCTGAAGATCAAAACAAGACCTCGCCAGAAAATCCGTTCACGCACTACCCCCAAGGAGACACAAAGTGACTACGACCCGCCGCCAGTTCGTTCAATCAGCCGCTTCGCTCGCAGCGATCGGCGCATTCCCCATGGCCGCCTTCGCCCAAGCGCTGGAAGCCGTGAAGATCATCAACGGCTTTCCTGCGGGCGGCACAGCCGACAGCACCAGCCGGCGCGTCGCCGAAAAGCTCGGTGGCACGGCGTACTCGAAGAACGCAGGTGTCGTGGAGAACAAGCCTGGCGCAGGCGGACGCATCGCCTGTGAAGTCGTCAAGTCGGCGCCTGCAGACGGCTCCACATTGCTGCTCACGCCCTACTCATGCATGTCGATCTACCCTTCGATCTACAAGACGCTGAGCTACGACCCGTTCAAGGATTTCGTGCCGGTCTCGATGGGCGCAGTGATGACCCATGCGTTGACCGTGGGACCTATGGTTCCTGCAAGCGTGAAGACGGTGAAAGACTACCTGGCATGGGCCAAGGCAAACCCCAAGGACGCGAGTTACGGATCGCCCGCTGCAGGCTCCACGCCTCACTTCCTGGGCGCGCTGCTGGGCCTGAACAACGGCGTGGACCTGAAGCACGTGCCATATCGAGGCTCCCTGCCTGCCGTGGCGGACATGCTCGGCGGCACACTCGCATCGACCTCTACGCCAACAGGTGACGC
>JBKJKT010000063.1:0-2651 GCA_046597415.1 Ramlibacter sp. | reverse complement strand
CTGTACCTCGACCGATTCATCGCGCAGCCTCTGGACGAACTGATAGCGATGGACGAGCAGCGCCGGCAGAAATTCTTTGACCGTGTTGCCCAGCACGTTTACCAATCCATGGAGCTCATCACCCGAAGCCACAGCTTCATCAGCATTGAACGGATCCTGATTGCACCGACAACTGTGCCCCTGGCCGTGAGCACATACCTCGGTGGGAAATTACCCGTGCCTGTAGCGCAACTCGACCTCGCTTCAGTGTTCGATTTCTCGGCTGTGCCCGAACTATCGAAGGCGCAAAACCAGTCCCGCTACCTGATCGCACTGGGTGCGGCACTGCGCGGCAGGAAGGCTTGACAAATGAGCCAGCAGATCAACTTGCTGCGGGAA
Source organism: Ramlibacter sp. (assembly GCA_046597415.1). GTDB lineage: Bacteria > Pseudomonadota > Gammaproteobacteria > Burkholderiales > Burkholderiaceae_C > Ramlibacter. Next base: position 2,273 of record JBKJKT010000063.1, on the reverse strand, counting down.
GCTCCCCGCAAACTAGGCACCCTGGTAGGGACGACAGCGGCGTTTGCTGTCGTGCTACTGGGCCTGCCGGTGTACCTGCAGTCGCTGGTGACTGACAATGCCCGCCTCCGCGCAAGCGCGCAGGAAGGGGAGCGCACGCTGGCGCAGCTCCAGGCAATGCAGAAGGTGCAGACCAGCGAGGTCGATGCGGCGGCCTTGACACTCGAGATCGCCGCGCTAAAGCCCCGCGTAGCGGCAGTGACCCAGCTGGTCACGGCGCTACGCGCCGGAAGCCTGGGTAACCCGACAGGCTACGCCCGCTACTTCAACGCCCTGGGCGGCATACCGCACGACGGGCTATGGATCACCACTGTGGCCGTCGCGAAAGGCGGCAGCAGTTTGAGCGTGGGTGGTCGGGCGCTGCGCAGCGAGTCGGTCATGCAGTACGCGCGGCGGCTCAATGAGGCTTTCACTCCCCTGGGCGTGCAATTCGATTCACTCGAACTGACGCCGGAAGTTGTCCAGAAGCCGGGCGCACCAGCCCCAGCAGGACGAGCCATGCCCTCCTCAATTGTCTTCAAGCTGTCTTGAACGCGATGAACCCGAAATTCGATCAACTGAGCAGCCTGTTCTTCGGTCTGAAACCACGCGAGCGCGCGCTGGCCATCGCCGCAGCCCTGGGCATCATCTACTTCTTGTTCGACGTCGCGTTGATCAAGCCGCAGAAGGCCCAAGCCAAGGTCTTGCGTGAAACCATCGCCCAGCAAGAAACAGAAATCGCTGCCGTCACCACCGCGTTGCAGGCGCTGCGCGATGCCAAGCGAAACGATCCACTGGCAGCGCAGCGACAAGAGCGAGACGCCTTGCGCGGCACGTTGACTGCCGCCGAAGCCGTGATGGCCAGAGCGTCGTCCGATGTGCGCATGGGCGAGGTGATCCGCACGATCACGGCGGCTACGCCAGGCCTCACGCTTGTGTCGCTCAAGACTTTACCCGTGGAGTCTTTTTTCACCGCGCCGGCAGCAATCGCACCCGGGGCGGCTGCTGCTGCTGCGGCGGCGACTGCGGCGTCCCAGAGCACCGCCCCTCGTGCTGCTGCATCGGCTGCATCGGCGCCGGCAGCGCCCATGTCCGCGCTTTACAAGCACGGCGTGGACGTGACCGTGCAGGGCCGTTACGTAAACCTGATTCCGTACCTGCAGGGCCTGGAGCGCAACGCCAGGGGAGTCTTCTGGGGCGACATCAAGCTGGACGTGCTGGCCTACCCCGACGCGACTTTGAAGATGACTGTTTACACCCTGAGCGCTCTCCCCGAGCTGCCGCTCAATTGAAGGACGTGTGATGCAACCCGCTTCGCCCCCTTACCGCTTGCGCCTGGCGTTCGCGCTTGCGACGCTTGCCGCTTCGGTGCCAATACAGGCTCAGACCATGGCGGACCCGACTCGCCCCCCGGCCGCGTGGCTGGCTGCTCAGGCCAGGCCTGCTGGTGCCCCGGAGGCGCTAGTGCCCGAAGTAGTGACTGCGCCCGACGTGCAGATTGTGGTGAGCGGACCGACGCGGCAGTTCGCCATGGTGGACGGCGTAGCGGTGCGGCCCGGCGAAACCTACAAAGGCGCCAGGCTTGTCTCCGTTCACAGCGGCCCGGTTTGGCTGAAGGGCGGATCGGTGTTGCAGCCGAACGTGACTTCGCTTGTTGAAAAGAAAACCATGGGCGATGCGCGCAGCGCTACTCCAGCCAAGCCCCGCAAGAAAAAAATCAACGGAGGTAGTCGATGAAGCGGTATTTCGTGATCCCGTGCCTGGTACCGGCGCTGTTTGCCTGCACGGCAATGTCGCCCCCCGCAGACGTCTCGGTGCAAAACCGCATCGCGACCGATATGCGGGCTGCCGCGGCACCTGTGCCCCGCGCCCCCTCGACCGCCGTGCCATCGGCCGTCAGCAGCTCTCTGCTGCCACCCCTGCAATCAGGGTTGGCTCGCACCCCTTCTGGTCAGCTCGAGCCTCGATTCAATCTTAAAGTCGTCGACGCGCCGATCGGCCAGGTGCTGATGGCCATCGTTCATGACACTCGCTACAGCGTGCTGCTGAATCCCCGGGCACCCACTCCGGCCGGGGTTGCGGGGCCGGGGCAAACTGCCGCGACACCCGCCATGCGGCCTGGGCCGGATCTGCTGACAGTGAACCTCAAAGACGTCACGGTGTTCGAGGCGCTGGACGCCATTCGCGAAATGTACGGCTACGAGTACGCGGTGGAAGGCACGCGCATCTACGTGCAACCGCCGGAACTGCGCACC
>JBKJKT010000172.1:0-7615 GCA_046597415.1 Ramlibacter sp. | reverse complement strand
CCGTGGCGGGCTTGCTCGGAATGAAGTATTCCACCTCTCTCCTGCAGCTTCTGTTGGGATGGGTTGTGACGCAGGTGGGCAGCAATGTGGTGATGAGTCCGCTCGCGGCCACCGTAGCGGACCGTATGCCGGCTGCGCAGCGCGGTCTGATGTCCGCCGTAGCCGGTGTCGGGCTGCTGGTCGGATTCATGCTCGGCATGGCAACCGCCGGAGCCATGTTCAGCCAATTCGGCCTGGGCAGCTATCTGGTCTTTGCAGTGGCCTTGCTCCTGTTGTCGGCGTCGTTCGTTCTCTTTTCGCGCGATCTGTCGTCCAGTTCCATGCATCAACCGGCCGCAAGCGTGAGAAAGCACCTGCTGTCGTTCACCTACGCGCTGCGTAATCGGGATTTCCGCTGGGTGTGGGTCGCGAGGGTTCTGGTGATGTTCGGCTGGTCCACCAGCGCCGTGTATAGCGTGTACATGCTGCAGTCGTACATCCAGCCCGCATTGACTGCGGTGGAGGCGGCCAAAACGGTGGCAATCCTGAATCTCGCGTCGTTTCCCGGGACCTTGCTGGCCATGGTCATCACCGGTCGGTGGTCGGACCGGATCATGCGCAGGAAACCCTTCGTCATCGGCGCTTCCTTTCTTTTCGCAGCCTCGATGATCGTGCCTCTTTTCTGGCCAACACTCACCGCGCTTTACGTGCAGATCGTGCTGGCCGGAATGGCCGTGGGCGTCTTTCTTGTGGTCGACCAGGCTTTGCTCATTGATGTACTCCCCGACAGGGACGCCGCCGCAGGGCGAGATCTGGGGATAGGCCAGTTCGCCATCAATTTCGGGCAGGTGATGGGACCCGCCCTGGCGGGCCTCGTGTTTGCTGCAACGGGTGGCTACCGGATGGTCTGGGCCGCTGCGCTGGTGGTCCTGGTGCTTTCAGGCCTGGCCCTCATGCCCGTCAAGGCCAGGTAGCGGTTTTGTCTTTTTTAGTTGATGAGTTCGTTGACACCTGAGTGACCGCCGGTGAAACTGGGCGCTCTTTTTTTCTGATTTTGCTGTCGTCGCCAATTAAAACTCGCCTGTTGGGGGATCACTATGACGTCGAGAAAAAAATCCGCACTTGTCGGCAGCTTCATGATGAGCGCAATTGCGCAGGCCGTCATCGCTCAGACGGTGCCGGCCCCGGCAACATCCACGACGACGCTTGAGCCGGTGACGATCACCGTCAACAAGCGGGAGGAACGTCTGCAAGACGTCCCGGCGACAGCCACGGTTGTTCAGTCGCAGCAACTGGACCAGCAAAATATTTCGACCGTCCAGGACCTCACACGAGCGATTCCCACTCTCGACGCGTCGCCTGCGGGATTCAGGATCCGCGGGTTCGGCGGCATTTCGTTCTCGCTCACGGCCGAAGGCAGCGTAGGCATTCTGGTCGATGGTGTTTCGCTGTCGGGTTCCGGCGACTTTCCTCCCGATCTGTTTGACGTCGAGCGGGTCGAGGTGCTTGAAGGACCGCAGGGAACGCTGTTCGGCAAGAACTCGTCGGCGGGCATCATCAACGTCGTCACAAGGGCACCGAACACCAGGAAGTTCGAAGGCCTTGCGCGGTTCGATGTGCAAGACCGTGAAGGCAAGTCTGCGCGGGTAGCACTCAACGTGCCTGTGAGCAATGCCCTGGCGTTCAGGCTATCCGGATCCATCCTGGACGATCCAAGAAGCACCCGCAACCTGTTTGACGGCGCCTGGGACACTCCCCGCAAAACCAATGCGCGGCTGCGCATGCTCTGGAAACTCACAGATGACGTCACTGTCAATCTCAGTGCGGACCAGTCCGAAACAACTTTGAAAGGCGGCGGAAGGTGGATCGTTTACCAGTCCACTCCCGGATCGATCCTGACCAACGCCCTGAACGCGTGCGGGGTCACGGTGCGGCCTGAAAATACCGACGACTGTGGAGGCCTCAGCCAGAACGGCAACAAGACGCGCGTCGGCGGCTACTCGGGGCAGATCGACTGGACGCTCGGCGATTACACGCTGACCTCCGTTTCCGCGGTGCGCGACGTGAGGAACACCATTTCAAGCGCGGACTATGACTCGATCAGCCTGCGCGCGCCCAACTACACGCAGCCCGAAATCAAGACCTATCACAACGTCAGCCAGGAGTTGCGCATTGCTTCCCCAGACTACGCATGGGGCAACTTCGTGGCGGGGGCCTACTACTTCAAGGGCCGGACGAACCAGGACATCAGCAATGTCCTCACCCTTCCAGCCTTCGTGCTCGGCACGCACAACCGGGTCAGCGGCGAAAACATCAGCACCGCGTTGTTCGGACAGGGGACGTACAAGTTCAACCAGGCGCTGTCGGTGAACTTCGGCGCGCGCATGGGACGCGAAAAAGCTTCGACAGCGCGAACCGGCACGTTGTTCCCCGGCGCGGTTGCCGCGCTCACTCCGGCCCGGCTTATTCCAGTCACCGGCGAACTCTCGGATAGCTATACGTCATGGCGCGCCGGGCTCCAGTACGACTTCAATCCCAGTCAGATGGGGTACGTGACTTACTCACATGGCTTCAAGGGTGCTGCGGTCAATCACAACGCCACCAACCCACGGGTTCCGCTGGTGGTGCGACCTGAAATACCCACCATGGTGGAAGCCGGGCTCAAGAACCTGTTCCTCGACGGGCGGTTCGCAGTGAACTTCTCTGCATACGCCATGGATATCAAGGATTACCAGGCCACTGTGTGGGACCCGGCGGCGTTGGCCTTCATATTTACGAATGCGCCAAAGCTCACCAATCGGGGCGCCACCGTCAACTTCTATGGCAGACCGACCAACGCGCTGACCGTCAATGGGGGCCTGGCCTACATGGTCGCGAAGCTGGGGCCAGGCTTTCTGGTCGAGTGCGCCATGGGATCGCCTGCCGGATGCACGCGGGACGCAGCTGGAGACCAGGCTGGCGGCGCGCCCAAGGTCCGGGCGACGCTGGCATTCGATTACCGCTTTCCTCTGGCTTCGATGACCGCATCGCTGGGCGGTGATGTCGTGTACACCTCCGAAAAGGTGTTTGACCGGACCGACCCCGCTCGCAACCTGGCTGCCACCACCATCGTCGGCGCTCGATTTGGCATACGCAGTTCCGACGACAAGGTCGGGCTGACCTTCTACGCCAGGAACCTGTTCGACAAGTTCAGTCCGACATACCGGATTGGCAACCTGACAGCCTTCGCCACTGGCGACAACCGGTCCTACACGCAGTTCGTGGGACCGGAGTCGCGCAGAGTGCTCGGCATCAGCCTGGACGCAAAGTTCTGAAGCCGGCGAGCTGACGTCCATCAGGCGCGGCCGAATTCCTCGGTATCGACCTCGCTTGAAGACTGCGCGTTGTAGCGAGGGCCGGCGACAGTTTCTTCATTGATCAGTGAATCGACGCGAGCCATCAGGTCCGCATCGATTTTTACTTCCGCTGCGGCAAGGTCCTCCAGCAGGTGATCGACGCTCGTCGTACCCGGAATGGGAATGATGTGCGGTGCCTTGTGCAGCAGCCACGCAATCGCCAGCTGCGCAGGCGTGCATGAAGCCTCACGTGCCAGATCCCTGAACGCTGGCAGGAGCTTCAGGTTTGCCGCATACGTCTCAGCCGAGAACCGCGGCATCGTCTTTCGAATGTCTTTCGTCTCCAGCGTCGAAACATCGTGCAGCGCATCGGCAAGAAAGCCACGCGCTACAGGACTGAACGCCACGAACGCAGCGCCGATCTCGCGGCACGTGTCGAGGACGGCGATTTCAGGATTGCGCGTCCAGAGCGAATACTCGGTTTGCACGGCGGCGATCGGATGCACCGCGTGCGCCTTTCGCAAAGTCGCTGCAGACACTTCAGACAGCCCGATCGCCTGGATCTTGCCCGCGCGCACCAGGTCGCTCATCGCACCGACGCTCTCCTCGATCGGCACCTGCTTGTCCCAGCGGTGCAGATAGTAGAGATCGATCGCGTCAGTCTGCAGACGGCGCAGGCTGTCTTCGCAATTGCGGCGAATGGCTTCGGGACGACCGTCGATCACGCGGCGCATCACGCCATCGTCTTCTTGCACGCCGGCCATGCCGCCCTTGCTGGCCAGGGTGAACTTGCGGCGATGCGGCTTCATTACCCGACCGACGAGCGTCTCGTTCGCGCCGAAACCATAAAGGGCTGCCGTGTCGAACAGGGTCACGCCCGCATCCAGTGCGGCGAGCAATACCCGTTCGCCTTGCTCAGGCCCGGGAGGCACGCCGTAAGCGTGGCTCAGGTTCATGCACCCAAGGCCGATTGCCGTGACTTCGAAGGGACCGAGCTTGCGTGTTTGCATCTGGTTCACCGCGACAGTTGTTGTTCAAGCCGATGGAGTACTTCGTAGCACGGCAGCACCTGCGCCACGCTTGAATTCGGCTCGCGCCCGTCCTTGATGGCAGCAAAGAATTCGCGGTCCTGCAGTTCGATGCCATTCATCGAGACATCAACCGTGGACACGTCGATTTTTTCTTCCTTGCCATCCTTGGTCGATTGCGTCAGGTCGTCGTAACGCGCGATGTAGGTTGCGGTATCGCCGATGTAGCGGAAGAAGGTGCCCAACGGGCCTTCGTTGTTGAAGCTGAGCGACAGCGTGCAGATCGCGCCATTGGCGGCCTGCAACTGGATACTCATGTCCATCGCAATACCCAGCACGGGATGGATGGGTCCCTGCACTGCGTTCGCTTTGACGATGGAGCTGCCGCACTGGTAAGCGAAAAGATCGACGGTGTGCGCGGCGTGATGCCACAGCAGGTGATCGGTCCAGCTGCGCGGCTGGCCCAAAGCATTCATGTTGGTCCGGCGAAAGAAATATGTCTGCACATCCATCTGCTGGATATTGAACTCGCCCGCCGCGATTTTCTTGCGCACGAACTGATGGCTCGGATTGAAACGCCGCGTGTGGCCGCACATGGCAACCAGGCCGGTCTGCTTTTGCAGCGCCACCACTTCCTGTGCGGCCTTCAGGCTGTCTGCGAGCGGAATCTCGCTCTGCACATGCTTGCCCGCTTTCATGCACTCGATCGCTTGCGCGGCGTGCATCTGGGTGGGCGTGCAGAGGATCACGGCATCGACTTCCCGGAGGGCGAGGCTTTCAGAAAGCTCGGTCGTCACATGCGCGATGCCGAATTTCTGCGCAACCTCGCGGGTCTTGTCCAGCTCGCGGCCGATGACGGAGATGACTTCAACGCCTTCTATGTTGCGGATGCCTTCGATGTGCTTGACGCCGAACGCGCCTGCGCCTGCGAGTGCTACTTTGATCGTCATTGCTGTTCTTCCAGGATGAGGTGGCCGACTGCGGTGTTGGAGGCGGGCACATGATAGAACCGATGCACGGCCTTCGGTGGCGCCCCGCGCGAAAGATCGCCCATCGCGCCCCGCGAAAGATCGCCCATCGCACCTCGCGCGATTAACCACATCACGAGTTCGATGCCTTCACTTCCAGCTTCGCGCACATAGTCGATATGCGGCACGGCGGCCTGGCCTTCGGGGTCCGCGATCAGGCGGTCGAGAAACGCGTTGTCGAATTCCTTGTTGATGAGACCCGCGCGCGGCCCCTGCAACTGGTGGCTCATCCCGCCCGTGCCCCAGATGTGCACGTTCAGGTCTTCGTCGTAACTCTCCACGGCCTTGCGAATCGCCTTGCCCAGGTTCAGGCAGCGCCTGCCCGATGGCACCGGGTACTGCACCACGTTCACAGCGAATGGGATCACAGGGCAGGGCCATGCGGCGGGCTGGCCGTACATCAATGACAGCGGCACCGTCAGGCCGTGGTCGACATCCATCTTGTTGATGATGGTCAGATCGAAATCCTGCTGGATCACCGACTGCGCGATGTGCGCCGCTAGTTCCGGATGGCCGATCACCGTCGGAACAGGGCGCGGTCCCCAGCCTTCGTCGGCAGGCTGGTATTGCGCAGCCGTGCCGATGGCAAATGTGGGGATCATGTCCAGGCTGAACGCGGTGGCATGGTCGTTGTAGACGAGGAAGATGACGTCCGGCTTGTTGTCCTTCGCCCACTGCCTGGAGAAGTCGTAACCCGCAAACACTTTCTGCCAGTACGGCTCACTGGCCTTGCCGGTGTCGAGCGCTGCGCCGATGGCGGGCACGTGCGACGTGTAAACGCTTGCCGTGATTCTTGCCATTACCAGGCTCCCTTCGATTTCGAGATGCCCTGCGGCTGGCGATGGGCCTGCGCGGTTCCGTCTTCGCCAACGCGGCGATTGCCCTCGACGCTGCGGCCTCCGGCAATCATCATGTTGCGGTATTCCTCTTCGGTCATGCCGGTCATGCTGCCCGCCATCTGCTGGAAGCTCTTGCCGTCCGTCGCGCCGATCTTGGCCAGGAAGTAGATGTTGCCGCCCGAAGCAATGCACGCGTTCAGGTCTCGGGCGAGAACGGCCTGCTTCTGTTCTTCGGTCATCGGCCATTCGTCGAGGTACGCGCGCTCGTTGGCCTTGAATCGTTCGCGGTTGTCTGCCTTCATCAGCGACATGCAGAACTGGTTGAGGTGATAGCCGCGACGCGATTGCTCGGCATCGAAGATCGTCGTGCCGGGCACGTCGAGATAGGGTTTTTCGAGAGGCATGCTGTGTTCTCCTGCTGCTCAGGCCCAGTACAGGCGCATCGGGTTGTCCACGAGCATCTTGCGCTGCTTTTCGGGCGTGGTGGCGATGTGGGGAATGAAGTCCACCAGCAGGCCATCATCGGGCATGTGGTTCTTCAGGTTGGGGTGCGGCCAGTCGGTGCCCCACAGGACGCGATCAGGAAAGGTATCGACGATGCGGCGCGCAAAAGGAATCACGTCATGATAGGCGTTGCGCTCACCGTCGAGTGCTGGCGGCCCGGAGACGCTCAAGCGCTCGGGGCAACTCACCTTCGACCAGACGTTGGGGTACTCGCGCATGAACCGCACGAAGAGTTCGAACTCGGGGCCATCGACCGGCTTGGTCACATCGGGACGGCCCATGTGATCGACGACGATGGTGGTGGGAAGGGCAGTGAAGAAGTCCCACAGCTCGGGCAAATCGACGGCTTCGAAATAGATCACCACGTGCCAGCCGAGCGGCGCGATGCGCGATGCGATCTCCATCAGCTCGTCCTTGGGTGTGAAGTCCACCAGGCGCTTGACGAAATTGAAGCGCACGCCGCGCACGCCTGCCGCATGCATGGATTGAAGTTGCTCGTCGGTCACGCTGCGCCTGACGGTGACGACGCCCCTGGCCTTGCCGCCGGAATGCGCGAGCGCATCGAGCAGGGCGCTGTTGTCTGCGCCGTGGCAGGTCGCCTGCACGATGACGTTGCGCTCGAAGCCCAGGTGGTCGCGCAGGGCGAATAGTTGCTCTTTGCTGGCATTGCACGGCGTGTACTTGCGCTCGGGTGCGAAGGGAAATTCGGAGCCGGGGCCGAACACGTGGCAGTGCGCGTCGACACTGCCGGGGGGTAGCTTGAAGTGCGGCTTGCTTGGCCCGGTGTACCAGTCGAGCCAGCCGGGGGTTTTTTCGATGTGCATGTTGTGGCGCGTCAGTCGATGTATTTCAATCCCGCCTTCTCCAGCGGGCCGCGCATGCTGTACATATCGAGTCCCAAT
>JBKJKT010000008.1:0-22841 GCA_046597415.1 Ramlibacter sp. | reverse complement strand
GATGCTTGCAGTGAACGCATCCATCACCCTGAAGCGCCCGCTCCTGGTCAAGGGCGAGCCCGGCACCGGCAAGACGATGCTGGCCGAGGAAGTGGCCCAGGCGCTGGACATGCCGCTCTTGCAGTGGCACATCAAATCCACCACCAAGGCCCAGCAGGGCCTTTATGAATACGACGCCGTGAGCCGCCTGCGCGATTCGCAACTGAAGGACCTGGACGGCGGCGAAAAGGTCAGGGACATCCATAACTACATCGTCAGGGGTGTGCTGTGGCAGGCCTTCACGGCCGACCGCCCGGTTGCGCTTCTGATTGACGAGATCGACAAGGCCGACATCGAATTCCCGAACGACCTGCTGCGCGAACTCGACCGCATGGAGTTCTATGTGTACGAAACGCGCGAGATGGTGCGCGCCGTTCACCGCCCGCTGGTCTTCATCACGTCCAACAACGAGAAAGAACTGCCCGACGCGTTTTTGCGCCGCTGCTTCTTTCACTACATCAAGTTTCCCGATGCGCAAACCATGCAGCAGATCGTGGACGTGCACTTTCCCGGCCTGAAGGCTGATCTGCTCGCGGCCGCCATGAAGACGTTTTATGACGTTCGCAATTTGCCGGGCCTGAAGAAAAAGCCGTCGACGAGCGAACTGCTTGATTGGCTCAAGCTGCTGGTCGCCGAAGACATCCCGCTGGCTGCGCTGCAAAGCAAGGACGACAAGGTTGCGGTGCCGCCGCTGGTGGGCGCCCTGCTGAAGAACGAGCAGGACGTGACGTTGTTCGAGAAGCTCGTGTTCATGCAACGGCACAACCGTTAGAAGCAACATGTGCATCCACTTCTCCTCGAAGGAAGAAGGAAGACTGAATTGAGAGCGCCGGAACCTTGCACCCTCGAAACGCCGCTGGTGCGGCTGGAACCGATGACAGCCCATCACGCGAGTGAAATCGAAGCCGCAGCGCACGATGGGCAGTTGTGGAATCTGCGAGTCACTTCTGTGCCCGCGCCCGGAGAAAGCGCAGCTTATGTCGCCTTCGCATTGAAGGGGCAGGCCGAGGGACACATGCTGCCTTTCGTGGTGCGAGATGTGACCAGCGGCAAGCTCGTCGGCACGACCCGATATCACGACATAGTTGCGGTCGTCGAGCGGTTGGAGATCGGCTACACCTGGTACGCGAAGAGCTGGCAACGAAGCCACGTCAATACGACCTGCAAGCTGCTTCTCATGACGCACGCATTCGAGACACTCGGCGCCAAACTCGTTGGCTGGCGCACCGACAACTACAACTTCGCGAGCCAGCGCGCCATCGAGCGGCTGGGTGCGCGCAAGGACGGCGTACTGCGCCACCATGCCCTGCGCCGCGATGGCACTGTTCGCGATACCGTGATGTACAGCATGACGGCTGGCGAATGGCCTGAAGTCAAATCGCAGCTTCAGTACCTCTTGTCCAGGGCTGCCGAATGATTGCCTTTTCGACACCCGCTAATGCCACGAAATGGAATCGCTGGCTCGTCTATTCGCCAGCGGCGCGCATCGCCATTTTCATCGGGCTTTTTGCCGGTGTGATGTTCCTGATGAGCCTCGTCTTCGCGGCGCTCGGATGGGACGGCAGACAGGCTCCGCAACCCGAGCGCAGCATCGGCATCTTTTTGCGGCAACTGGTCCCGGGGTTGTTCGCCTACCTCTTTCTGGTCTATGTCATCGAGCGGCGCAAACCGGTTGAACTGGCATGGCGCAAGGTTCTGCCCGACGGCCTGCTGGGATCTATCCTGGGCGTACTCTTCATCGGCAGCGTGGTTGGCGTCCTGTGGCTTGCGGGCAGCTATGAAGTCACCGGCACCAATGCGCAGTTCGACTGGATCAGGCCGCTTTTGCTCACCGGCCTTGGCACGGCGATCGCCGAAGAAATCATTTTTCGCGGGGTGCTGTTTCGCGTCACTGAAGAGGGCCTGGGTACCTGGTGGGCGCTGGCGATCTCAGCGCTCTTTTTTGGCGGCCTGCACATCATGAACAAGGGTGCAACCGTTTGGAGTTCAGTTGCGATCGCGGTGGAAGCCGGTGTGCTGCTTGGGCTGGCATACAACGTCACCCGATCGCTGCCGCTGGTCATCGGTATTCACATGACCTGGAATTTCACGCAGGGAGCGATCTTCGGCATTCCGGTATCGGGAACCAGTGCATCGGGTTATCTTGTCTCGACGCGGCCCGGTCCCGAGTGGCTATCGGGTGGCGTGTTCGGCGCAGAAGCATCGGTCGTCGCCGTGCTGATCAGCATCGCGGCCTCGGCCTGGCTTGTCATGCTGGCCCGGCGCAAGGGGACTATCTTCGTGCGCCGATGGGGCAAGTCAACCGCAACTCCCGTTGCCGCAACTCCCACGGAAGGAGCGCCATGCTGACCGACTTTTTCTACACGCTGCGCAGCGCGAAGTTGCCGGTGTCGGTGAAGGAATACCTGGTGCTGCTGGAGGCGCTGAAAGAAGGCGTTGTCGGGCCTGCGAGCGAAAGTGATGACGGCAGCGGCTGGAGCATCGACGACTTCTATTACCTCTCGCGCACGACGCTGGTCAAGGACGAGAAGCACTACGACAAATTCGATCGTGCGTTCGCCTCGTACTTCAAGGGCGTTGAGATGGTCGCCGATTTCACCCAGGACATTCCGCTCGAATGGCTGCGCAAGAACCTGGAGCTGGAACTCAGCCCCGAAGAGCGCGCCAAGATCGAAAAGATGGGCTGGGACGAGCTCATGGAGACGCTGAAAAAGCGCTTCGAAGAGCAGAAAGAGCGCCACGAAGGCGGCAGCAAGATGATCGGCACGGGCGGCACATCGCCTTTCGGCGCGTATGGCGTGAACCCGCAGGGCATCCGCATCGGACAGGAAAAAAGCCGGAACAAGAGCGCCGTGAAAGTGTGGGATCAACGCGCCTACAAGGATTACGACGACACGCAGGAACTCGGCACGCGCAACATCAAGATCGCATTGCGCCGCCTGCGCAAGTTTGCGCGCGAAGGTGCCGCGGACGAGCTGGATCTCGACGACACCATCAAGTCGACCGCAGCCAATGCAGGCTGGCTCGACATCAAGATGATTCCAGAGCGGCACAACAACGTGAAGATCCTGCTGCTCATGGATGTGGGCGGCACGATGGACGAACACATTCACCGTGTTGAAGAAATGTTCTCGGCTGCCAAGGCGGAGTTCAAGCACCTGGAGTTCTATTACTTCCACAACTGTGTCTATGACTTCATGTGGAAGAACAACCGCCGCCGCTTCTCCGAGAAGTTCGCGACCTGGGACATCATCAGGAAGTACAACAAGGACTACAAACTGATCTTCGTGGGCGACGCGACGATGAGTCCGTATGAAATTCTGCAACCCGGCGGAAGCGTCGAATACAACAACGAGGAAGCCGGCGCAGAGTGGATGCAGCGCCTGACCAACGCCTTCCCGAAATTCGCGTGGATCAATCCTGAGCCTCAAGGCGTGTGGCAATACCGGCAGAGCATCAGCGTGATCCAGCAACTGGTGAACCATCGGATGTATCCGCTGACGATCAAGGGGCTGGAAGCGGCGATGCGACTGTTGTCGAAGTAGTTCCGAAAGTCGTGCAGGCCTGTATCGCTATGAGATACACTTGGGCATGGCAATCAAGAACTTCGCACATAAGGGTCTGGAGAAGTTCTACCTCACCGGATCCAAGGCCGGCATCATTGCCGCGCACGCTCCAAGGCTTAATCGCCAGCTCGCGACGCTCAACCTCGCGTCAAAGGCCGGCGATATGAACCTTCCGGGCTGGAAACTGCACCCCTTGGCGGGCCAGCTGTCAGGCCACTACTCAGTCGCGGTTAATGGCAACTGGCGTTTGACCTTCAAGTTTGACGGGTCAGACGTCTTGGTCGTGGACTATCAGGACTATCACTAGGAGTATCGAAATGCTGCAACACAATCCGCCCCATCCCGGCGAGGCTCTCAGGGAAGATGTACTACCTGCGCTCGGCATGAATGTGTCGCAAGCAGCGCAAGCGCTTGGCGTGTCGCGAGTAGCCCTGTCGCGCCTGCTCAATGGGCACTCAGCAATCTCGTCCGAAATGGCGCTACGCATCGAGCAGTGGCTCGGCCCGGAAAACGGCGGTAACGCTGAGGTTTGGCTCGGCTTGCAGGCTGCATACGACCTTGCGGTGACGCGCAAGGCTGTCGGCAAGAAGATCGGGAAGCTCAAGCGCGTTGTTGTTTCCGTATAGCGGGCTGTCGTCTCGGAAGGGTCTATCACTCGCCCCCGCCACGCGCGCGAACTACTCAGTCTTGCGTGTTAATTAGTGGACGCAAACACTAGAGTTCATCCCTCGGTGATCGAGGGGTTGAAATAGACCGGGGAGTGAGCGGTGGCAACGCGTCGCGAATTGCGCGCAAACCGCGCCGCACCGCAGGCTCACTCTGCACGCGCCCTGGGGCAGGACTGACGCTCGACCCGGAGACACTGGAGCGTGAACGTGTCCTCGGATTGCCCTTCTCCTCACTACGCAGATAGTCGTCCCGTGCTCTGACCAGCCCCCGCGCGGCGTCCGTGTGCCTATGGTCCCGCGCTATTCCTGCGCTATCCCTCACCGATTGGAAAAATGCATCTGCCTCTTCCCTGGGGTATATGTCCACAACGAAGCGTGCGACCAGGTCGCGCGTAGCGTAGTCTTCGAACTCATCAACGTGCTCGCCCAACCAGGACAACAGAAGCGCCTTCTGTTCCGTGCTCAGTATCGAAAAGATGGGAGCGGGCGCGGGTCCGCGCGGGCTCGTCGGGCGACAGGGGCCTGAAAGCGCTTCGAGCACCACGCCGAATCGATGCGAGGCAGGGACCTCGTTGCTGCGCATCACTTCGACAACTTTCAAAAGCCCATCAAAGACGGGGGATGCCCAACCGACACCCTGCGAGAACACTTTCTGGGTGTCAGCAAGGGCCCCCGGCAGTGACAGAAGCGTGTCGGTCCTGTTTTTTAGGTCGTAGATGTCAAGAATCGACAATGTGTCCTCAAGACAGGCCATCGGGCCGTCGTCTTCTTCACGAAAGCGCGAAGTGAAAAGGTCTTCGCGCCGTGGAGCGCTGCTTTCGCGAGTGCCGAATTTCCAGTACGGTACATCGACGCTGAACGTCCACGGTTCCGGGTTGAGTTCTGTTGAAACGGTGCACTGGGTTATGGACACGTTTGCCGGCGATGACTTGATTTCAAAAGTCCTGAAAAGACTGATCGCGTTGTGGATAGCTGCTTTTGCCTGCTCTGGGTGCGAGCCAGGGTGTTCGACGCGCTCGCGCAGTACTGCTTCAACAGCATGTCGTCCATGAAGGAATTCCTTGAGGCGACAGTTCGCGGCCCAACCCGAGTAGTCCAGGCGGATCCTCGCATCCAGCGCCGCACCGAGCTGCTCTTTCTGGGCAACGCTGAGGTTCGATCTGTACGCGAACAGGACGTCGAAAAAGGAGTGCGCTCCCCTGGCGCCAATGATGACTTCATCCTGAATTGATGCGATGAAGAATTCGAAGAGTTCATCCGGCCAGGCTCGCCCGGATGGCAGTTGTGCAAGGTCCTCCTTTGCCAGGCGCCAGGGCATTGTCCAGAAAACTTCGGTGTCGTTCGGCCTATGGAGCTCAGATGTGCATGCATCGAAGCCTTGCCGTCTAGTGGCCGCGGCTCGCTGGACAGAAACATTCTGTTCCTGGAGCCGAACTGCCCCTCGTGCACGTGTAGTTCCCTGCATTTCTCGACCCCTTCAATAAGCAACAACCCCAATCGGATTGCTCATCAACGTAGCGGCCGTACGTGGCATGCACAACCGAGACAAAGGTATAGGTCTGGGGAGTTCAATAGGCAGGGAAGAACTGGTACCACCGACGGGAATCGAACCCATATCTAGCGCTTAGGAGGCGCTCGTTCTATCCATTGAACTACGGCGGCAGGTCGCGCGATTGTAATTGCCGCTTCCTTCGCGGCCGGATCAACGTGGCTCTCGGCTCAGCTTCATCGTGAGCGTCGAGCGCTAACAATTTGATGCAAACGGTAGCCGCCGACGTACGCGTTGTCCTACAGACAAACAGTTTTGCGGGTGTAACCTTCGAGACAGCCTAGGGGAAAACAATGACGTCCGCCGACTACCGCATTGAAAGCAACCAGCCCATCAACGGCCTGCTCTGGCCCGCCAGAGGCGCCCACCGACTGGAGGTAAATGACCACGCACTGGCAGTCACCCTGGCCGCAAAATCGTTCACTCAGCCCTCCAGCGAAATCCGCGTGGTGCATGTGCCCACGGGAGAGGTCGTCTTCCGAAAACAGGCCTCCAGTCAGGCCGGCATTTCTGACGAGGCCTGACTAGCCCGACTGCTTGACTAGCTTGACTAGCGCACACCGCTCCTGAGCGTGCGGCTGAGCAGCATCACGGGCACCAGTCCTACCAGCACCAGCGCGAGCGATGGCAAGGCGGCCTCGCCCAATCGCTCATCGCGCGCAAGCTGATAAGCAACGACTGCCAGCGTGTCGGTGTTGAAGGGCCGCAGCACCATCGTCGCGGGCAACTCCTTCATCACGTCAACAAACACCAGCAACGCCGCAGCCATCGACGAGCGCCGCAGCAGCGGCCAATGCACACGTGATAGCAACCGCGCCCCACCCGAACCGAGGACACGCGCCGTGTCATCGAAACTTGCGGGAATGCGCGCGTAGCCACTCTGGATGGATTGCAGCGCCACCGAAACGAAGCGAACGAGATACGCCCAGACCACCCCGAGTACGGTGGCCGTGACCCAACCACCAACGCCCGATTCCGGCGCTACCGATTGCAACCATCCCACCGGCAACAACAGCCCGACGACGATCACTGCGCCTGGCACCGCATAACCCAGGCTCGCCAGTTGCACCACACCGCGATTGAGCGAATGCGGCGCACGGCGCAGGCTGAACGCCATCATTACAGCAATGACAACGGCAGCGACGGCGCTGATCGCTCCCAGCCTCACACTGTTGAACGACCACTGCAAGAACCGATCCCAGGGCAGCACCGACCAATCAGCCGCCAGCGGCCGAAGCATGAAGACGACCGGCAACACAAAACCGAGCAGCACCGGTATGCCGCAAAGCAGCCACGCGATGACGAGTCGCGAACCTCGCAATGGAAGCGCCTGGGCGTCGCGGGCATGGGGACGTCCGCCGCGCGTGGATGAAAACCGCAAGCGCCGCTGTGCCTTGCGCTCCAGCGCCAGCAGGAAAGCGACGACCACGAGCAGCATGGTTGCGAGTTGCGCCGCCGCAATGCGGTTGTCCATCGCAAGCCACGCCTTGTAAATTCCGGTCGTGAAGGTCTGGATGCCGAAATAGCTCGACACCCCGAAATCCGCGAGGGTCTCCATGAGCGCGAGGGCAATGCCCGCTGCGATGGCAGGACGGGCCAACGGCATCGCGACTTCGCGGATACGACGGCCCAAAGGCGCACCCAGCAGGCGCGCGGCTTCCATGAGATGACCCGCCCGCTCACTCAATGCGGTGCGCACAAGCAGGTAAACATAGGGGTAGAGGGAGACGATGAAAACCAGCGCCGCACCGCCGAAGCTGCGCACTTCGGGAAGCACGCGGCCCTCCAGCCCAAAGCTCGACCTGAGCCACGTCTGCGCCGGGCCGGCGAACTGCAGGAAGTCGGTGTACGCGTAGGCAACAACATAAGCCGGCATCGCCAGCGGCAGTAACAGCATCCACTCGAGCGTGCGCCTTCCATCAAAGTCAAACAGCGTGACTGCAGCGGCCGTCGCCCCGCCTACCAATGCAACACCAACGCCAACGACGAAACAAAGGCCGAGGCTGGTCCACGCATAGCCGGGCAACACCGTCGAAGCCATCTCGCCCAGAATCTGCGCACTGCCGCTATCCCATTGCGTCCATGAAGCAAGCACGGCTAGCACCGGCAAGACGAGCAAGCCCGCGAGCAGTAAAAGGATCAGGTCCTGGACCCGTAGCGAACGCATGAACGGTGTGAAATGACGGGCGTGCAGCCCTCAGACGCAAATGAGAATTGTAAGCATCTAGAATTGCAGGCATGTACGTTGAGGTCAAGCAGTTGTCCATTCAATACCCATCGCGCGCAGCGCCGGCGGTGGACGATGTGACTTTCGGGCTTCGCGCAGGTCAGATCGGCGTGTTGATCGGGCCTTCGGGCTGCGGCAAGACCACGCTGCTGCGCGCCATCGCGGGGCTCGAGCGAGTCACCGCAGGTGAAATTCGAATTGCCGGTCATGTGGTTGGCAGCGCGCAGGTGGACCTGCCCGCAGAAAAGCGCCGCGTGGGCATGGTGTTCCAGGATTACGCCCTGTTTCCGCACCTGGACGTCGGGCAGAACATTGCGTTTGGATTGCACCACCTGCCCAAAGACAAACGCGCGCCTCGCGTCGAAGAAGTCCTGGAACTGGTCGGGCTTGCGGGTATTGCGCGACAGTTCCCGCACGAGTTGTCAGGCGGCCAACAGCAACGTGTGGCTCTGGCACGCGCGCTCGCGCCAAAACCGCGGCTGCTCTTGCTGGATGAGCCGTTTTCCAATCTCGATGTCGATTTGCGTGAAAGACTCGCGCACGAGATCCGCGCCATCCTGAAGGCGGCGCAGGCCACGGCCCTGTTCGTCACGCATGACCAGCTGGAGGCATTTGCCACCGGCGATTACATCGGCGTCATGCATCAGGGCCGATTGCACCAATGGGCCGATGCATACACGCTCTATCACCGGCCGGCCACGCGTTTCGTGGCCGATTTCATCGGTCATGGCGTGTTCGCACCGGCCACGCTGCAAGAAATCGACGAGCATCTGGTGGTCCACACGCCGCTGGGCGACCTGACCGATGTCGCTTCACTGGCACCCGGTCTCGTTGTCGGTGATTACGACGTGCTGCTGCGCGCCGATGACATCGTGCACGACGACGACGCACCGGCGAAGGCCGAGATCATCCGCAAGGCGTTTCGCGGTTCGGAGTTTCTCTACACCTTGCGCCTTGCCAGCGGACAGACAGTGATGGCCCATGTGCCCAGCCACCATGATCACAAGATCGGTGAGTGGATCGGCATTCGCGCCGAGGTCGATCACATCGTCACGTTTGCCCGTGGCGGCACCGACGAGGCGGAAAGCTCAGGGCTGCCGCAAGGCGTCGACGGCTGACCGGAGGTCTTCGGCCCAAACTCGCCGGTTGCGCCCGTCGTTCATTTGCGGTTCTCCAAAGGTCACTACTGCGGTGATGGGCGCCGAAGTCAGAGCACGCCAAAGGGAAACCACCAGCGTGTCGTCGCCGATGTAGATGGGGCCCATGCTGATCTCACGCGTCTTGGCATCGAGAAAATCCAGCGCTACTGGCTGCACCGGTGCACCAGCGGAGATCGCCGCCTGGATCAGGTTGGCGTGAAAGGGCAACAAGGTCTTGCCGTCGGTGGTCGTTCCTTCGGGAAAGACGGCGACAACTTCGCCTGACTTCAGGCTTTGTGTGATGCGATGCACGACGCGCATCGCATCGCGCCGCGAAGCGCGCTCGATATAGATCGTGCCGCCGCCGGTTGCGAGCGTGCCGATCAGCGGCCAATCGCGAACGTCGGCCTTGGACACGAAGCGGCAATAGCGGGCCGCGTGCATCACGAGAATGTCAAGCCACGAGATGTGATTGGCCACCAGCAGCAGGGGGCCGCCTCTGGAAGAATTTCCGTGCACTTCCAGCCTGATGCCCAGCACTTGCAGCATCTCCACCGACCATGCCTGTACGCGCGCTTCACGCTCAACCTGCGACATGCGCGGAAAGAACAAGGCGATGGTGAGCAAACCCGCGATGCCGTGCACCAACGCGAGCACCAGTTTCCACGCAGCCCGCAGCGCCTTCATCGGATTCAGTCGGCGCGCGCCTGGCTTTCGAACGCGACCTGCCCGGCGGCTATCGTCCAGCGCACGCGGCCCGGCAGTTCATAACCTGAGAACGGCGTGTGCTTACCCTGGCTGCGCAGCGCTTCATCGTTGACAGTCCACGCAGCTTGCGGATCGAACACGCAGACGTCAGCGATCCCGCCTTCCACCAACTGGCCAACGCTCGCCTGCAAGGTGCCGAGCGACGAGCCCAGCACACGCGCAGGCTCGCTGGTGATCACAGCAAGACCCTGCGCAAGGCCGAGGCCGCTTTCCTGCGCCCATTTGAGCGAGAGACCGAGAAGCAACTCGAGCCCAGTCGCCCCCGCTTCGGCTTCGGCAAAGGGCAAAGTCTTGCCATCTTCATCGACCGGCGTGTGGTCGGATACAAGCGCATCGATGGTGCCGTCGGCCAGGCCCTCGCGCAATGCATCGCGATCGCGTTGCTGGCGCAGCGGCGGGTTCAGGCGCATGCGGCTGTCGAAGTAGCCAATGTCGTTGTCCGTGAGATGCAGCGAGTTGATGCTGATGTCGCAGGTCACGGGCAGCTTTTGCGCTTTGGCCTGCCGGACGAGCTCGACGCCCGCTGCACTGCTCAGGCGGCAAATGTGCACCCTCGCACCCGTGGCATTCATCAGCTCGAAAATCGTGTGGAGGGCAATCGTCTCTGCGGCGACGGGCACACCCGAGAGGCCCAGGCGTGTGGCGAGTGCGCCGCTGGCCGCGACTCCGCCGCCCAGGTGCAACTCCTGTGCGCGAAGCCAAACGGTGTAGCCATAGGTCGCAGCGTAAAGCAGCGCGCGCTGCTGGACTTGCGTGTTGGCAAGCGGAACCTCGGCCTGGCTGAACCCGACGCATCCCGCCTCGGTCAGCTCCACCATCTCAGTCAGGATTTCGCCGTGCAGTCCACGCGTGAGCGCACCGAGCGGAAACACCCGGGCCTGGTGCAATTTCTCGGCGCGAAATTTCAGCATCTCCACCAGGCCCGGCTCGTCGAGAACAGGGTCGGTGTCGGGCGGGCAGACCACGCTGGTAACGCCTCCTGCCACCGCTGCTGCCATTTCGCTTTCGAGCATGCCTTCGTGCTCATAGCCCGGTTCGCGCAGGCGCACCGCCAGATCGACGAGGCCTGGCGCAACGATGCAGCCGTTCGCATTGAGCACCTTGCTCGCCGTGAACCCTGAAGGGGTATTGCCGATCGACACAATGCGCCCCGCCGCAATCGCGATGTCGCAAACCTCGTCGAAGTTCGACGCAGGATCGATGACGCGGCCATTCTTGATGAGGATTTTCATTTTGTAGCTTTGCCTCTGTTCAAGCCTCTGTTCAGGCCTCATTCCCTGCGACGATGCTCATCACCGCCATGCGCACCGCAATACCGAATGTGACCTGCGGCAAGATGACGCTCTGCTTGCCATCGACCACGGCGGAGTCAATTTCAACGCCGCGGTTGATTGGCCCCGGATGCATCACGATGGCATCGGGCTTGGCCAGTTGCAGCTTCTCCTGCGTCAGGCCAAAGCTCTTGAAAAATTCCTGCGAAGAGGGAAGCAAGGCGCCGCTCATGCGCTCGTTCTGCAGTCGCAGCATGATCACCACGTCACAACCACGGATGCCCTCTTCAAGCGAGTGGCACACGCGAACGCCCATCTGCGCCATGTCGCTGGGCACCAGCGTCTTCGGGCCGACCACCCGCACTTCGGCGCAACCCAGTGTCGTGAGCGCGTGGATGTCCGATCGCGCAACACGAGAGTGCAGCACGTCACCGACGATGGCGACCGTGAGGTTGGAGAAGTCTTTCTTGTAGTGCCGGATCGTGTACATGTCCAGCAAGCCCTGCGTGGGATGCGCGTGCCTGCCGTCGCCTGCGTTGATCACGTGGACGTGCGGCGCAACATGCTGTGCGATCAGGTAGGGCGCGCCGGACTCGCTGTGACGCACGACGAACAGGTCCGCGGCCATCGCCGAGAGATTCGCGATGGTGTCCAGCAGCGACTCGCCCTTCGACGCCGAAGAACGCGCGATATCAAGGTTGATCACGTCAGCGGACAGCCGCGTCGCCGCAATTTCGAACGTCGTCCGGGTACGCGTGGAGTTTTCAAAAAACAGGTTGAACACGCTTTTGCCGCGCAGCAGAGGCACCTTCTTCACCTCGCGGTCACTCACGCTGACGAAGCTCGCGGCGGTATCGAGGATGTGCGTGACGATGTCGCGCGGCAGGCCCTCCACCGAGAGCAGGTGAACCAGCTCGCCATTCTTGTTGAGTTGGGGATTGCGCTTGTAGAGCATCAGGCTTCCTCGATCCGGAAACTGAACTCGCCCGCATCGCCCTGCGCGAGCGAGAGCGACTGCGATGCAGGCAACGTCACGCGCGCAGCGGCGAAATCGGCTTGAATGGGCAGTTCGCGCCCACCGCGATCGACCAGCACTGCGAGCTTCACATTGGCCGGACGGCCGTAATCGAACAGTTCGTTGATGACCGCGCGAATCGTGCGGCCGGTGTAGAGCACGTCGTCGAGCAGGATGATGTGCGAATCGTTCACATCGAATTCGAGCTGGGTCTGCTGGCCTGCACCCGACAGGCCGCGCTTGGCGAAATCGTCGCGGTGCATGGCCGAAGAAATAACGCCCGCGCTGCCGGGAAGATTCATGTCTTTCTGAAGGCGCTGGGCGAGCCACGCGCCGCCGGACGTAATCCCGACCATCCGCGCATTCGCGATGCCCATCTGCTGCACGCCTTTCAGCAATTCGCGGTACAGGGCCTCGGCGTCCAGGGACAAACCTCCCACGCCGGGTGCTGACACACCTGGCCCTGCGTTGCTGGGGTTGCTCACGGCAGGCTCCTCAAAAACTGTTCAAGAATCACACAGGCAGCGCCCGCGTCGGCGTCAGCGCTGCCTTCAGAAAGGGCTTCGGTTGTGCTGTAGCGTTCGTCCACTTCATAGACGTCCAGCTTCAACCTGCCACGCAATTGCCGGGCGAATTTTCGCGCCCGCGCCGTATTGTCGTGGCTAGCGCCATCGGGATGGAAAGGCACGCCGACGACCAGTGCATCAGGCTGCCATTCCTTCACACGAAGCGCGGCCTGCACCAGCCGCGCATCCCCTTCGGCCTTGATCGTGGCCTGCGGCGTTGCTGTGCGCAGCATGCGATTGCCCACGGCAACGCCGGTGCGCTTCAATCCGTAATCGAAAGCAAGAAACGTCTGGAAATGGGAAGGGACAGTGGCGAAGAGGTCGCTCATGCGGTGGGGCTCATCGCTATGCGTGCCCCGCGTCGGGAGAGAGCATCCAGGATTGCAAACCGAGAAGAGAAAGTGCCTTCTCATACCGCTGTTCAACGGGTGTATCGAAAATAACAGCGATATCCGCACCCACTGTGAGCCAGCTGTTCTCGGCGAGTTCGGACTCGAGTTGCCCCTCTCCCCAGGCCGAGTACCCCAGCGATACAAGCACTTTGCGCGGACCGGCCCCGGTGGACAACGCCTCCAGAACATCCTTTGAGGTGGTCATTTCCAGACCACCGGGAATCGTCATGGTCGAGGCATAAACCGGGTCGCTGGGGGCTGATTCGCGCGTGAACACAGCTTCGTGCAACACAAACCCGCGCTCAGTCTGCACGGGGCCACCCTGGAACACAGGCGTTCTCGCCAGGTCTTCACGCCCCAGGGGTAGTTCGACCTTGTCGAAAAGTTTGCCCAGGTTGATGTCGCTGGGCTTGTTGATGACGAGACCCAGCGCACCGCGCGCACTATGTTCGCAGAGGTAAACGACGGATCTGGAAAAGGCTGCGTCCTGAAGCCCCGGCATCGCTATGAGGAAATGATGCGTCAGGTTGATGGACGATTCTTCGGCAGGCATGATCGGCAATTTTAACGCCTCGATGAACTCAACTTACGCTGCGGGTCTTATGTGGTTTCGCCGGGACCTGCGGGCCCACGACAACGCCGCGCTTTCGCAAGCCCTGCGGGCTTGCGGGCAGGTCCACTGCGCATTCGTCTTCGACAGGGCCATCCTGGATTCGCTGCCGCGGCGAGACCGCCGGGTCGAGTTCATTCGAGAGTCGGTCGCTTCGCTGGATGAGGATCTGCGCGCTCTTGCCGAACGGCCGGTTGCAGGCCTCATCACCTCGCACGCGGGGGCTGCAAAAGAGATCGTGCGGCTTGCCCTTCAACTCGGCGCGCACGCGGTGTTCGCCAACCATGACGACGAGCCCCTCGCGTTGCAGCGCGATAGTGAAGTCCGGACAGCGCTGGCGGCGCAGGGCATCGCGTTTCACACGTTCAAGGACCACACCATCTTCGAGCGGCGCGAGGTTTTAACCCAATCGCAGTCGCCCTACACCGTGTTCACGCCGTACAGGCGGGCATGGCTGGCCAAACTGGGTCCCGCAGAAGTCGAAGCACACCCCGTGGACGCGGGTGCCGATCGACTGTCCGACAGACCCATCGACCTGCAGGCCCCTGTTCCATCGCTCGCTGACCTCGGATTCGAGCCGAGCAACCTCAAAGATCTCCAGATCGCCACTGGCACGCTCGGCGGCCGCAAGCTCTTGCAAACCTTCGCGAGCCGCATCGACGCCTACGACGAGACTCGCAACTTTCCCGCGATCAATGGGCCAAGCTACCTGGGGGTGCACCTTCGATTCGGCACCCTATCCATCCGAGAAGCGGTCGCCAGTGCCTTGCCGCGGTATCAGGCGGGCTCGGTTGGTGCCGCGACATGGCTCAGCGAACTCGTCTGGCGAGACTTCTTCTTTCAGGTTCTCGCCAACTTCCCGCACGTGGCAGGTCACAACCACGGCGGATCGAGCTTTCGCTCTGCCTACGACGCGATCCAGTGGGAAGAAGGCCCGCAGGCCGACGAGCACTTCGCGGCATGGTGCGAGGGCCGTACCGGCTATCCGATCGTTGATGCGGCGATGGCGCAGATCAACAGCACCGGCTACATGCACAACCGCCTGCGCATGGTTGTGGCTAGCTTCCTGACAAAGGACCTGGGTATCGACTGGCGGCGGGGCGAGCGGTACTTCGCGCAGCAACTGAATGACTACGACCTGGCGGCCAACAACGGCAACTGGCAGTGGGCTTCATCAAGTGGCTGCGACGCGCAGCCGTACTTTCGCATCTTCAACCCGGTGAGCCAGAGCCGCCGATTCGATCCGGATGGGAAATTCATCTCGCTTTACTTCCCGCAACTGGCAGCGCTGGGACCACGGCTGATTCACGAGCCATGGACCACGGCTCCCACAAAAGACTATCCCGCGCCCATCGTGATGCACGACGAAGCGCGAGAAAAGACCTTGAAGCGTTACGCAATCGTCAAAGGCCAGCAACCGGACCAGTGACTCAGGCCAGTGCTGCGGCGTTGCAATAGTGTTTCACCAGCGACAGCAGCTCTTCTTCCGAATACGGCTTGCCCAGGTAATGGTCCACGCCCAGTTCCCTGGCGTGCTCGCGGTGTTTCGCCGCAATGCGCGATGTGATCATGATGATCGGCAGGTCTTTCAGCCGCTGATCGCCACGGATGTTACGCGCCAGGTCGAACCCGTCCATGCGCGGCATTTCGATGTCCGACAACACGACCGTGGGCTTTTCTTCGGCAAGGCGTTCGATTGCCTGGAGACCATCGGCAGCCATGGCCACCCGGTAGCCTTCGCGCTGCAGCAGACGCTGCGTCACACGGCGCACGGTGATCGAATCGTCCACCACCAGCACCAGCGGAATCTGCGGCGCATTCGGCATCGGCTCAGCCGACGCCCCCACCACACCGCCTGCATTGAGCGACTCCGGCTGCGCAGCGTCGGCGCTCATCGTGCGGGCCTGGCCGCCGTAAACCGTTGTCAGCGCCACCGGGTTGTAGATCAGCACCACAGCACCTGAAGCCAGCACGGTCATGCCGGCGAGACCCGGCAGGCGCGCAAGCTGCGGGCCCAGGTTCTTCACCACCACTTCCTGATTGCCCAGCACTTCATCGACGTGCATGGCGACGCGCTGCGCAGCGCTTCGGAATACAACCACGGGCAGCGTCCGCCCCTGCGGCTCCACGCTTCGGGTCGACGATTGGAGCAGCGCACCAGACCAATAGAAGGGAACCTTCTCGCCGCCGAACTCGTAGGTGCCGGTGGCGTAGGCCTGCTCCAGCTCCTTGGGCGTCGCGCGGCGAACGACTTCCACCACGTTGGCAGGAACACCGATGGATAGCTTGCCCGTGCGGATCATGACCACCTGCGTCACGGCAGTAGTTAGCGGCAGCACCAGCTTGAAGCTCGTCCCCTGCCCCGACTGTGTAGTCGTCTCGATTCTGCCGCCCAATGCATTGACCTCAGCGCGGACCACGTCCATGCCGATGCCCCGACCCGCGAGCTCGGAGACTTCCGTGGCTGTCGAAAAGCCGGGCATGAAGATGAGATTGGCTGCTTCCTGATCGGAAAGCGCCTGATCGGCAGTGACGAGCCCTTGCTGCAAAGCCTTCTCGCGGATACGCGGCACGTTCAGACCTGCGCCGTCGTCGCGAAACTCCACCGACACGTCGTTGCCTTCATGGTGCAGCCCGATGAGGATCGTTCCGACTGCATCCTTGCCGGCCTGCGTACGCGCAATCGGGTCTTCGATGCCGTGTGCCACGCAGTTTCGCAGCAGATGCTCGAACGCCGGCGTCATGCGGTCCAGCACGCCGCGATCCATTTCGATCGAGCCGCCGGTGATGTCGAGCTTCACCTGCTTGCCGGTCTCCTTGGAGGCCAGCCGGATCACTCGGTAGAGACGCTCCGAAATACCCTCGAATTCCACCATGCGGGTACGAAGCAGGTCGCGCTGCAGCTCGCGGGTCTGGCGAGCCTGCGCGATCAGATCGTCTTCAGTGGATTCCACCGTGCGCTGCAAATTGCGCTGCACCGTTGCCACGTCGTTGACCGACTCGGCCATCATGCGCGTCAGCTCCTGTACGCGCGTGAACCGGTCGAATTCAAGCGGATCGAATCCAGCAGCCGAGTCCTTGGCCTGCGCCAGTCGCGACTGCATTTGCGATTCGGCCTGCAGTTCGATGTCGCGCAACTGGGAGCGCAAACGATCCAGGTTGCCAGTGAGGTCGGCGAGCGAACTGCGCAGTTGCCGCAGTTCAGCCTCAAGGCGAGACCGGGTGATCATGACCTCGCCGGCCTGATTAACCAGACGATCGAGCAATTGCGAGCGAACGCGAACCGCCTGATTGGCGGCTGCGCGCTGCGGCGCGATGTTGGTCGTGACGGGGCGGGCGATGAGCGAACGCGCCATGGGTTGCGGTTGCTTCTGCGCTGACTCTCCGAGCGGGTCTTCTACAGCCGCCAACGACTCCGGCGCTGCGAGCGGTTGCTTGTACTTCGCTGGCTCAACCCCATCGGCCGGGCCTACAATGCCGGCAAGTCCGGTGACGCGCAAGGTCTCGAACGTCGCCTGCATGCCGTCATTGCGATGCAGGATGGGCTCGATGTTTTCCGTTCTTACGGCATCCATGCCGAGATACTCGATCTCGGATTCCATGCGGTGTGCGAGCTCGCCCAGGCGCAGGGCGCCAGCGAGCCGCGCGCTGCCCTTGAGCGTATGCAGGGCTCGCAGCGCCTCATCGCGTGCGCTGCGGTTGTCCGGACGCGCGCTCCACTGACGCAACGCGCCGGCCAGCTGCGGCATCAGCTCGACTGCTTCCTCCTCGAAGATCGGGAAGAGATCAGGATCGAGTGCATCCTGGACGTCGATGTCGTCATCATCGTCGTTCAACGAAACCACTGTGCGGCGTTCCTCTTCCGGCACTTCGGCAACGGGGTGGAACACCGGCGGTGGCTGAAAGGGAACGATTGGCTTCAGGGGCTCCAGGGGCTCCATCGACCGCATCGGCTCCATGGGCGCCATCGACTCCAGGGCCTCGAGAGCCTGCATCGGCGCCTGAACGGGGGGCTCCTGGGCAACAAACTCCTCGACGAGGGACCCCTCAAAAGAAATTTCCTCGCCCACTGGCTCTGCCGGCGAATCGTGCGCGGGCTCTGCAAATGCCCCAACCGCTTCAGGCTCCGTCGGCGTAACCGCAACGGGCTGCGGCTCGACCGGTGCCTGCTCCTGCGCCGCGAAATCGAGATCATCCAATTCGCTCATGCCTGACAGAATCGAGTCAGGTACGTCATCGCGCTGCGCGATGTCAAGTTCGCGCAGGGCATGCAGCGCCTCGACAATTCCGTAGGCGGGCACTTTCAGAAAGCCGGCGGCAAACTGATGCAGCAGCCGCCTGATTTCATCGGCGGCGGCGGTGAATGCAGCCCCGTGTGCTGTCGTGCAATAAGCAAGCGTCTGTGCGTGCTGCAGCGCACTCTCGAGCGCACGGGCAATATCGGACAGCGCGTGAAACCCCACAGTAGCCGAGCTGCCCGACAGTGCGTGCGCCAGGCCGACCGTGGAGTCGGGCACGGGCTGATCGAGTTCGAGCGCCCATTCGCTGACTTCATTGGCCAGGCGGCGCGACCACTCATCGGCCTCGTTCAGGTACACGTTGTACAGGGGAATGCCAATGCGAAGCGACCCGATTACCTTGACCTGTTCGTCAGCCTCTCGTGTCGACTCCATTCCGTCGAGTTCTGGCTCGCCGGCGAATTGCTCGATCACTTCAACGTCCGCCGAAGGCGCTGCGGCAGCGGGGCCGGCAACCGCTGCGAGACTGTCGAAATCGATGTCTTCGATGTCCGCGGGCAAATCCAGGGCCATGGGCTGGATTGACGACTCCGGCGCTGCCGGGGACTTCACCTCTGGTACGAGGTCCAGATCGAAATCGAAATCGGCACTCAGTTCCTCAACCGACACCTCGACAGCCGGCTCAGTCGGTGCGGACACATCGATTTCTTCGGGTGCATCGGCGGGCCCCACGGATTGCTGCTCTTGGGCTGCGGCATCAACCTCGACCGGCTCCACTGGCGTTGCCGCGAGGTCACCAAATCCGGACAGGCTGACCGGAAACTCGAAGGCAACCAGCTTGTTATCAACCCGCAACGCGTCGGCCGGGCCCCGGAAGACCGCCGCCTTCCACATTGCGTCGTCGTGCCGGGCGATATCTTCAGTCCACCTTCCGAAGCCCCGCATCGCGTCGCGAGCCAGCACGCGCAGCTCGTCGGTCGCGGGCTTCTGGTCCGCGAGCCAGGTATTGATCAGCTGCTCAAGTGACCATCCCGCTTCGCCGAACTCATCGAGGCCAACCATGCGGGAACTGCCCTTGAGCGTGTGAAACGCGCGGCGCAGCGTGGTGAGTTCACCCAGATCAGAGGGATTGACGGCCAGCGCATCCAGCGCGGCCAGGCCAGTCTCCACCACTTCCCGCGCCTCTTCCAGAAAGATGTCCAGCAGGTCGTCTTCTTCGATATCGGGTTCAGGGGCAGCCGCTGGTGCGACGGCGGGCATGGCGACGGTCGCGGGTTCCTGCGTGACTTGCGGCAAAGCACCTTGCGCAGCCACTTCGGATGCGGCGGGCAGGTCGAAGCCATCGAGTGCCTGGGCCAACTCACCGAATGCGGCTCCAGGCAGCGCTTCGAGAACCACCGGGGACGCCTCCGACCCGATCGGCTCGGGCTGCAGACCCGGTGTCTGGTCGGCATCGCCGGTGCGCCCCATCAACGGACGCAACTCGCCTGTGCTGTCGTCATACACGAACAGCTTCTTGGCCAACGTCGGCTGGTAATTGAGCATGTCGATCAAAAAGCCGAGCGCGCCCAGGTTGTTGCCCAACTTGTCAAAAGTGCCGGCGCTGCGCGCCTGCGCTTCATCCACCTCGGTGACGATGATCTCCTCGACTGCGTCACGCATGCGTCCCACGGCCTGAGCGGCCTGATCGAGCCCGAGTACCGACAACACGCCGCGCATCTGCGCCAGGTGAGCAGGCGCATTCCGCAAGGGCGTCTTGTCCTGAAGATTGCGGAAATACTGGTCCAGCAGCTTTTCGAGTTCACCCAGGGTGCCGCGCAACTCGCCGACGACAGAGCCCATCGTCTGACGGTCGCTCACGCGCCGGTATAGCTCCTCCATCCAGCTTTCGAGTGGCTCGGTTTGCCCGCCCTGTCGAACCTGATCGAGGCGCTCGGCCAATCGCGCCGTGCGAACCGCCAGCTGGGGATCGTTGGGATCAAGGTCCTGGAAGGCCGCCTCCAGGTACAGCACCGCTGTAGCGACTTCCATCGCGACCTCGGCGCCGGGCGGACGCGCAGTGCGCACAATGCCTTCGACAACATCGGTGAGCGCCTGCGCAAGAGGACCGCTTGGAGGATGGAGCTTCAAAAGCGAATCGCTGACCAGATGGAACTGGTCCACCACGCCCTTGAGTTTGGTGACGTCGCCACCGGAAAGGGAAGACCAGGTCTCCTTCGCCGACGTGATGCGCTTGCGTGCTTGTGCGAGAAGGACCGGATCGAACCTGCCGTACTGCGTCGCGTTGTAGTCAACCGGAACAAATCGGTTGAGCGACCACGCGTTGCGAACAGCATCCAGCGATGGGCACGGATCGCCCGCGCGCGGAACCGCCTGGGAACAGAAGAACACGAGATCGTGCGCCAGCCTGTCCGACACGCCGAGCTCCCCCTTGGCAAGCGAGGCGTACTGCTGGAGGATGCGTGAGGCTGCGCGCTTGACATAAAGGTCGAAGGGCAGGATCCCGATGGCCAGCGCCTCAAAGAAGGCGGCGCAAACTTTCCAGAAAATCCTGGGTTGACGAGCCGACTGCGTCTCAGACAGCGAAAGGCTGATCCGTGCGAGTTCCGAAGCGGCTTCGACGTCGCCTGTCTTGACCAGCTTGAGCACGCCCTGGTCCATGCGCGAACGCACGGCCGGGTCATAGATGATGGATTCGGCCGGGGACGGTGTCTGCGGATCGTTCCAGCGCCAATCCTGCGACCACAGGTCTGCGGGATGCACGCGATCGGCACCGGCGAGCTCCTGTGTGTCGCGGTACTGGGGAAACAGGCCCACGGCGGTCGCAGGCTTGCCCAGGAGCACGCCCTCCAGGTACTCCGCCAGCGCGTAGCCGGCACGCTCGACCTTGGCAGCGGCTGTTTCGGTGCAAAGCGCGGGTTGCTCAATGAACTTCTGGACCGCCCCTTCCATGGAACGCAGCATGTGGGCCGGCGCTCCGAGCCCCACCATTTCAAGCGCGCCTACCGCCTGGTGCAACTGCTGCCGCGCAATGCGCAGCTGGCCGCCATCGACCGACGCCATGTCCTGACCTCGCGCCAGCGCCGTGTCGCGCACGAAGCGCCTGAGTGCAGCCGAGGCAGACTCAAGAGATTTGCGAAGCTCGTCCAGCACCCAGGCCAGAGGGCCAAGGTCGTGGGTAGCGACATCGATGTCCGTAGTTGATTCCATTGCTCACCTATGCCAATCGGGCCAATCGAGCTTTACGTGAGCCACGGCGGATCCGGCATGGCCGGGCCGCTGAAGGCGCCCCCTCGAAGGGGAGGTGCCGCAGGCGCTTCGAGGATGGGTCACATTCCTATGCGATCTTGAATCGCGATACCGACTGGCGAAGTTCTTCGGCCATGCGCGAGAGTTCCCGCACCTGCTGCGCCGTGGAACGCGTACCTTCACCGGTCTGCTCCGTCACCGCAAAAATGTGCTGGATGTTGCCCGCCACCACGTTGGCCGATTCGGCCTCGCGCGCAGCAGTCGTCGAAATCTGCTCAATCAGCTCAGCAAGTTTTCGCGACACCTGGTCAATCTCGGTCAAGGCAGTACCTGCGTTGTCGGAGAGCTTTGCCCCTTCCACCACACCCTGCGTCGAGCGCTCCATGGCGGCCACAGCATCCTGCGTGTCCGTCTGAATTGCTTTCACCAGCGCC
This sequence comes from Ramlibacter sp., assembly GCA_046597415.1. Taxonomy (GTDB): domain Bacteria; phylum Pseudomonadota; class Gammaproteobacteria; order Burkholderiales; family Burkholderiaceae_C; genus Ramlibacter. The sequence continues at coordinate 1,110 of JBKJKT010000008.1, read as the reverse complement.
GAGATCTGGCGCGTTGCGTCTGCAGAACGTTCAGCCAGTCGCTGCACTTCTTCCGCCACCACCGAGAAGCCCCGGCCCGCTTCACCGGCTGACGCCGCCTGAATCGCGGCATTGAGCGCCAGCACGTTCGTCTGTTCGGTAATGTCGGAAATCAGTTCGGTGATCTCGCCAATCTCCTGTGACGATTCACCCAGCCGCTTGATCCGCTTGGAGGTTTCCTGGATCTGGTCGCGAATCGAGTTCATGCCGCCGATGGCGTTCTGCACGGCAGCGAGACCGGACTCGGCAGCCATCAGGGACTGGCGCGCAACCTGGGCAGATTGCTGCGCCTGCCCGGACACCTGGTTAATCCGGCCTGCCATGTCGAGCACCGACTGGCCGGTTTCGCGAATCTCGCGCAGCTGCTCGGTCGAGGCCGCGAGCAGCTCGGTAGACGTGCTTTCCACCTGCGCCGTCGTCTGGGCAACCCTGGTAGCCGTGTTCTGCACGTTACCCACCAGCTGGCGCAACTCTTCCACCGTGTAGTTCACCGAGTCGGCGATGGCGCCCGTGATGTCCTCGGTCACCGTGGCTTCCTGTGTGAGGTCGCCCTCGGCCACTGTCTGCAATTCATTCATTAACCGCAAAATGGCCGCCTGGTTGGCGTCGTTCACGCGCTTGGCTTCCTGCTCCTGCTGCTCGGCTTCCAGTCGCTGCTGTTCGGCTACCACCTGGCGCTTGCGGCTGTCCTGCAGTTGCACGTAAGCCAAACCAACCGCGCACAAGATGGCGAAGATCGACGACAGCGCCAGAGCCGTCAGCGAGCCGGCGCCGAGGCCGGTCTGGGCCGACAACTTGCCCTGCAGGTCTTCCATCGACCGGCGCAGCGGTTCGCTGTCCGCAATAATCGCGGCCTGCGCTTCACGGGCTGACACCAGGCCTTGCAGGTTGCCAAGAATCGCGCCGGCTTGCGTGCGGGTCTGCTCATACAGTTTCATCAGCGCTTCCAGGCGCTCACGCGTCTGCGGGTCTTTGGAGCCGGCCAGCCGCAGTTCGGGGCTGCCATCCAGCAGGCCCTGTGCGATTTCCTTGAACGAGTTCAAGTCCTTGCCCAGCAGGAACACCGCCTCG
>JBKJKT010000101.1:0-12698 GCA_046597415.1 Ramlibacter sp. | reverse complement strand
TTCAGCGATGAAGGCCTTGTAGTCGGTCTTGCCGGGATAGCCCGGGTGCACGGCAATGACGTTAGGCGTTGCGGCGATATTGATGATCGGCGTGAAGTCGGTCAGCGGGTTGTATGGGATCTTGGGATTGATCGCAGGATTGGCTGCAGTAGTCGACACCGTGGCCATGCCGAGCGAGTAGCCATCGGGCGCTGCACGCGCCGTCTCGGTTGCACCGATCACGCCACCGCCGCCGGACTTGTTCTCAATGATGACCGGCTGTCCGAGGGTCTTGCCCAGCGCATCGGAAATGACGCGCGCGATGATGTCGGTCGTGCCGCCCGGCGCAAAAGGCACCTGCAACTTGACCGGCTTGTTGGGATAGGCCTGCGCCAGCACGGAACCGGATGCCAAGGCCAGTGCGGCAACGGCAAGAATCGAACGAGTTTTCATGGGGCTTACTCCTTGAGAGGGGGGACCTGCATGCAGGCGTTGTCCGAATCCTACAAGTGCGCCGGGGTGGTTTCAGTGTGGATTCTCCATAAGGGCTTACCCTGAACTTCACTGAACTTCACGTATCCTCGCCCGGTGAATTTTGCGCAACTTCTCTTTCCTGATTTCTCGCTCATCCTTTGCGGCTACCTGATCTGCCGCTATACGGCGCTGGACAGGACCGTCTGGGAACAGGTCGAGTCGCTCGTTTACTACGTGCTGTTTCCGGTATTGCTTTTTCATTCGATCGCAAAGAGTCCGCTCGACTGGGGTGCCGCTTCCGGACTCATCGCTGCTGGCTTGCTGCTCGGTCTCTCGGGCGTCGCGATGGCTTATGCGCTGCCCTATGTGCCATTGCTGCGCAAACACATCGATGCACGTGAGCATGCAGGCAGTGCGCAGATCGCGTTTCGATTCAACTCGTACATTGCTCTTGCGCTGGCCGAACGTCTGGCGGGGGCGCAGGGCTTGCTGCTGATCGCAGTGCTGATTGGCGTTTGCGTTCCGCTGGTCAACGTGGCAGCCGTCTGGCCGATGGCGCGTCATGCCAACACGGGGTTCGCCAGAGCACTGCTGAAGAATCCGCTGATCATCGGGACCGCACTGGGCCTGGCTGCCAACGTGGTGGGACTGAAGATCCCGGTGTGGCTGGATCCGACGCTCGGGCGAATCGGGGCGGCGTCTCTTGCGTTGGGATTGATGGCTGCCGGTGCTGGGATGCGTCTGGGGTCGCTCACCGAGAACAAGGCGTTGAGCGTCAGCCTGCTGTGCATCAAGCACCTGTTGATGCCGCTGGTCGCTTTTGCGTTAGCCCGGATATTGGGTCTCGACGCGACGCAAACAACTGTGCTGCTTGCGTTTTCCGCTCTTCCAACCGCGTCGAGCTGCTATGTGCTTGCATCGCGGATGGGATACAACGGCGCATATGTCGCAGGCCTCGTGACGTTATCGACGGTGCTGGGGGTGGCAAGCTTGAGCTTGGCGCTGGGGTTGCTGCGCTAGGAATGCTTGCCTATTCAGGCAGCACCCGCCGATTGCGACAGCGCCCAGCTCACATGCTCGCGAACCACATCACTCGCATGACCAGACCTCGAACCCAGCGCAGCACGAATCGCCACATCGTCCGAAACCCGCAGCGCATTCCCCATCGCCACCGCAATATTGCGCAGCCACCGCTCATGCCCTATCCGCCTGATCGGGCTGCCTTCTGTGAACCGCAAGAACTCCTCTTCAGTCCACCCGAACAACTGCACCAGCTGACGCCCCGAAAGACCCACACGCTCATCGAAATCAGGCAGGGCGCTTCGCTGCGCAAACTTGTTCCAGGGGCACACGAGCTGGCAATCGTCGCAGCCGTAAATCCGGTTACCCATGAGGGGCCGCAACTCGACCGGAATCGAGCCATGATGTTCGATAGTCAGATACGAGATGCACAAACGCGCGTCGAGCTTGCCTGGCGCCACGATCGCCTGAGTGGGGCAGATGTCGATGCACGCCTGGCAGCTGCCGCAATGCTCGGTGACCGGTGCGCTCGGCGCAAGCGCAAGGTCCACGAATATTTCGCCGAGAAAGAACATGGACCCCGCATCGCGAGACAACACCAGCGTGTGCTTGCCCCGCCAGCCCTGCCCGCTGCGCGCTGCAAGTTCCGCCTCCAGCACGGGCGCCGAATCGGTGAATACGCGATGCCCGAACGGACCGACGCGCGTGGCGATCCTGTCGCTGAGTGACTGCAGCCGCTGGCGCAACACCTTGTGATAGTCCCGCCCCCGCGCATACATCGAAACAATGCCTTCACCCGGACGCTGAAGACGCGCAAACTCCAGCACTTGCCAGCCATCGGGCGTGCCGGCTGGCAAGTAATCCATGCGAGCCGTGATGACGCTCACGGTGCCCGGCACCAGCTCCGCGGGGCGCGCGCGCTTCATGCCGTGGGTTTCCATGTAGGCCATGCTCCCGTGGAATCCGTTGGACAGCCATGCAGAAAGTCCGGGCTCCGCAGAAGAAAGATCAACACCAGTCACGCCGATTTGTGAAAATCCCAGTTCACCGGCCCAGGCCTGTATATCTGCCACCAGTTGAGGACCGTCGATCTGACCGCTGTTGAACATCACCCGCCGATTGTAGAAAGTGCCAGCCGCACCGCGGTCTGGCGCACCGAGGACGACACGCGCGCGTTCGCCGCACGCCTGGCCTCGCATCCGGCCATCAGCAATGCATTCATCGAACTGCATGGCGACCTCGGTGCCGGCAAGACGACTCTCGTCAGGCACCTGCTGCACGCCCTGGGCGTTCAGGGTCGCATCAAAAGCCCGACATATGCAGTGGTCGAGCCCTACGAGCTATCCGGCTTCGCCGCGTGGCATTTCGACTTCTACCGGTTTGCAGATCCGCGCGAGTGGGAAGACGCCGGTTTCCGCGACATCTTCGCAAGTCCCGGCCTCAAGCTCGCCGAATGGCCGGAGAAAGCTGCACGACTGCTCCCCGTCGCCGACCTCGTCGTGCGAATCGGCGCGAACGCCGATGAGACGCGTCATGTCACGCTGCACGCCCACACGCCCATCGGCGAGGAGTTGCTTGCATGAAGCGACGTGACATCGTTCGCGGCGGCTCGCTCGTGCTCTTGCTGGGCGCTTCACAGATCGCCAGAGGGGCGGGCATCGTGGCCGTGCGCGTCTGGCCCGCGCCCGAGTATTCGCGGGTCACGATCGAGTCCGACACGCGGCTTTCGAGCAAGCAACTGGTGATGTTGGATCCGCCTCGCCTGGCCGTCGATATCGAAGGACTCGAGCTGAGTCCGCAGCTGCGCGAGCTGGTCGCCAAGGTTCGCGCCGACGATCCGTTCATCGCCGGGATTCGCGCCTCGCAGTACCTGCCGGGCGTCGTGCGGCTGCTGGTCGAGCTCAAGCAGCAGGCCGTGCCCCAGGTGTTCACGCTCGCACCTGTGGCTGCATACCAACACCGGCTCGTGTTCGATTTCTACCCACTGAAGCAGGCTGACCCGCTGGAGTCGCTCATCAACGAGCGGCTCCGGGATTTCGACAAACGGCCTTCCATCGCGCAGGCACAGCCTTCGGCACCGGCCTTGCCGCCCGTTGCGGCTGCATCGCAGGTCGATCCGCTCGGTGACCTGATCGCGCAGCGGGTCGACAAGTCGCGTCTCACACCGGGGCCCGCTCCAGCGGCAGCGCCGCCTCCAGTCGCGCGCGCACCCGCCCCTCTCGCGCCGCGAACACCCGACCGCACCGACCGCCTCATCATCATTGCGCTCGACCCCGGTCACGGCGGCGAAGACCCCGGCGCCATCGGTCCTGCCGGCACGCGCGAAAAAGACATCGTGCTGCAAGTGGCGCATCGCCTTCGCGACCGCATCAACGGCTCGTCCATCAACGGCAATCCGATGCGCGCCTACCTCACACGCGATGGCGATTTCTTCGTGCCGCTGCAGGTACGCGTGCAAAAGGCCCGGCGCGTCCAGGCGGACCTCTTCGTGAGCATTCACGCCGACGCCTTCATCACTCCCACGGCTCGTGGTGCGAGCGTGTTTGCACTCAGCCAGGGTGCAGCGTCGAGCAGTGCGGCCCGGTGGATGGCCAACAAGGAAAACCAGGCCGATCTGATCGGCGGCATCAACGTCAAGACCCAGGACGCCCAGGTTGCCCGCACGATGCTCGACATGAGCACCACCGCACAGATCAACGACAGCATGAAGCTCGGCGGCGCGCTCCTGGGTGAGATCGGACGGGTCGGCAAGCTGCACAAGGCAGCCGTCGAGCAAGCCGGGTTCGCCGTGCTCAAGGCGCCCGATATCCCGAGCGTGCTGGTCGAAACGGCTTTCATCAGCAACCCCGAAGAAGAGCAGCGCCTTCGCAGCGAGGACTACCAGGAAAAACTTGCCGACGCGCTCATGCGAGGCATTCAGCATTACTTTGCGCGCAATCCGCCCCTCGCTCGCAGCCGCTCCCTGTGATGCCGGTGATATTTCCATAGACGAGCTTCACGGGTTTCGTTAGTGTCCAGTTGCGTTTGATGTAACTCCTGGAAACTGCGGTAGTGTCCAACAACCCGAACATCGCCCTGCCGGCTTCGACCACCGTTCCTGCGCAAAGCTGGCGCGGCAGCATCGTCTCAGCGATGGAAGGCTCAGCATTCCTGATTCCGGCGAGCATCGGCAGTGCCGTGCTGGTCTTTAGCCGCGTATCGCCCGACCTGCTCGCCAGCGCCGTCCTCGCACTGATGCTGGGCCTGCTGCTCATTCACGTTGCGCAAGCGGTCAGCTCCCGACCGGTGCTTTACTCCGCCCGGTTCTTCGAAGCCACGACGCTGGCGGCGATGATGGACCAGGTCGTGATACACCTGCCCGCCTGGGGCGTCGCCGACACGACCGGTACCAGACTGGCCTTCCTGTGCCTGATCGGCGGTGGCGCGGGATTGTGGGTTGGCGTTCTCTACCTGTTTCGAGCGGACCGCCTCACCCGCTATATTCCCGCCCCGGTGTTCGCCGGGTTCGCCAACAGCATTGCGCTGGCGCTGCTGCTCAGTCAGGGCAAGATTCTGATGGAGCTTGTCCAGGCACCCAATGCCATGCTGCCGGTGGTGACCATGGTGGGTTTGGTACTGATCACCGGACTGGCGGTGCGGCGCTGGCGCCCACGATGGCCGGCTGCAGCGGTTGCGCTTCTGATGGGAGTGCTGGCGGGATTGATGTGGAAGTTTATCGGCACGACAACGCCCACAGTCGGCGCAGCCGGCAACGCGTCCCTGGTCCTGCCGGTCATGCTTGCAGACTTTCAGGCATTGGGCGAATCGGGAAAGCTCTGGACCATCGTCGTCGCCGTCGCAGGTCATTCGGCCATTCTTGGGGCCGTGATGTTCATCAACACAACGCTGGCAGCGCAAGTGATGACGCTCGCAGATAGTCGCCGGCGCGACCCGCGCGCTTCCACAGCCATCGGCACAGCCGCCTTGCAATTGACCATGGGGGTGCTTGGATGCATTCCGCTATCCGGCTCGCCGCAGACAACCTTGGCTGCCACACGTAACCAGCCGCTGAGCACCCTGACCGTCTTGTTGTGCGGCATCATAGCCGCGCTGTTTTACCTGAGCGGCGCCACGATTTGGCTGCCTGTCGTGGCCCTCTGCGCGGCCCTGCTGTGCGAAGCCTGGTTCATGGTCAATCCGCGATCCCTCACGCTGATGAACGACTGGATCAGGCGGCGGCCGATGGACGCCAATTCGCGCGAAGACCTGGCCCTGATCACGGCGGTCACCGCCGCTGCCGTCCTGTTTAACATGGTCGTGGCTCTGCTTGCCGGGCTGATCCTGGGTCTGGTGCTCTTTGCGGTGCGCAATGCACGCCGGCCCGTGCGCAATGTCTGGACGGGTGCGCAGTTGCATTCGAACTGCGCGCGATCGGCCGCCGACATGCGAGTGCTTGGCAAGCACGGCGACGGCATCTTTGTGTTCCAGCTGGAGGGTGACCTTTTCTTTGGCTCTGCGGACCAGCTCGAAACGGAAGTAATCGCAGGGCTCGCACCAGCCGCCTGCGCTGTGATCGACTGGACTCGTGTGCGGCATATCGACAGCAGCGTGGCGCATGCGGCGATGCGCATCGAACAGGCCGCGAAGGCGCGCTCGATTCCACTGTGGCATGCGGGCGCGGAACTCCACGGCGGCACGGTGGGCAGCGTGCTTGAACGGCAACTGCCCGGCGCAAGCTTTGTCGATGATCTGGACCACGCCCTGGAGCAGGCAGAAAATCATGTGCTGCAGCTTCGCACCCCGCAGGGTTCTGCCGACGACGCCAATGCTTTCATCCAGGCGGCGAACCTCTTTCGCGGCCTGGAGGAGAGCGAGCAGACATTCCTGATGGAGACGATGGAGCATCGCCAGTTCCGGCCCGGCGATCGCATCGTGTCGGCGGGCGATCCCGGCGATGAACTGCTGTTGGTACTGCACGGAACTGCCAGTGTGATGGTGCAGGACGATGAGGGCCGTCACGTGCGGCTGGCTGGCGTGCGGCGCGGCGCGAGCCTGGGCGAGATCGCCTTTCTCGACCGGTCGCCGCGATCGGCCTCGGTGGTGGCGCACGATGACGTGACCGTGGCTTTTCTCAGCCGCGAGGCTTTCGACGCCATGTGGCTCAGCAAGCCGGACCTCGTGCGCAAGCTGCTCGCCAACATCGCAGTAGATCTGGCGGCGCGGCTGCGGTACACCAATCGGCTTGCCATTGCGCGGCAAGGTCAGCGCTAGCGAGTCGCGAGACCCTTGTCCGCCAGAACCCCCCAGGCGCTTGCGCGCCGTACCGACCCATCCGGACAGGCTTCTCCTACACCCGCAGCTTGTCGCGAAACCTAAAGTGGGTTCACAGGTTAAACAAGGCGTCACCTTTTGGCAGACGCGCCTGCAGTTCAACACGAGAGGTATCAAAAATGAAAACCAGGATGATTGCTGCGGCCGCGCTTGCCGCTTCCTTGATGGGCCTGACCGGCTGTGCCACGATGGATCGCAACACGGTCGGAACCGTGGGCGGCGCTGTTGTCGGCGGTGTGGTCGGTGACGCACTGCTCGGCGGCCCCGTGGGCGTGATTGGCGGCGCTGCAGCCGGCGCCTACATTGGCAACAAGGCCACCAAGTAAGTCACGCAGGTCCAAAAGACCTCTTCCCGTTCAGACCGGGTATATCAGCGAGTTGAGCACCATTTCGCTGTCATAAACGCAACGCCGGCTGGTGAGTTTCAAACCAGCCGGCGTTCGCTCGAATTCATCGATGTAGCGGCCTACGTTGTAAACCTCTGTGGAATCTCCAGGGCGTGTTCGAAACACTGCGTAATTCGACTGGGCGCTAATCACTGAGTCATCCCCTGTGAGCACACGCACTGGGCCAATTACATGCCTCGTGTAGTACGGCGCGTGATAGATCGTTTGCGTGATGCCGTAAACGCGATCTTTCATCATCCCTTTGCTTTCAAGGCAGATAAGCGCCAGCGGCAAGTTGCGATCAAAGTTTTCACGCGCCTGCACGACATACCTTCCTTCTTCCGTGAAGAAATCGGGCCAGTCGTCAAACCGCTTTTCGTCCAGGGCTGCAGCGTATTCGGCGTTGAAGCGATCGATTTCCGCCGCCAGAAGCAAGGTGGCGCAATTCATACGCCCATGACCTTGCGCCAGTACGCGTACATGCTTCGGATGAGGGTCTCGGTCACCATGTGTTCGGTGCCCCCGGTGCCCGTACCACCCAGCTCACACAGCGTGCTGCCGTCTTCGCCCCATTGATCGAAGCCCTGCTGACTCAGCTCGATCACCTCCCCGTCATCCGCGCTCACAAAGCCTGCTGGCCCAAACAGGTTGGCCTGACGCAAACGGCGCTGGGTCATCTCCGGCGAATCGTCCGCAAACCCGAAGTGCGTCCACACAAAATCGAACTCGCCCTCGCCGCGCGGGACGATGTGCCGCGTGGACAGCGAGTTCACCTGCTGCTGAATGATGACCCCGGGGAACAGCGTAATCATCGTCACGGTGGGCGTGATTTCGGCGCCGGGGTTGGACGGATCGGAAATCTTCCACCATGGCTCGCCCACCACATCGAGCAGGCGATCGTCGTTCAGCGCCATGTTCGCCTTGAACGAGGTCACGCCCTGCGTCACGGCAGCGTTCTCTCCGCCCTCGTTGCGGCGTGAAATCATCACCGCGTGGCGACCGTATTCGTCCATCACCATGCGGCTTTTCTGGTCGGCACGCCACAGGCCGAATGTGACGAACCAGGTGTGAAGCAGCCCCGGGTGATACGGGTCCTTGATGTTCTCCATCATCAGCTTCCAGTTGCCCGGAATGCGCTGCCGGTTGTAGCCCAGGAGCGTGAGTGGACGGCCCCTGAAAATCCGGTCGAGCCACGGCATGACCTGAGGACCGAAATAGTCCTGCAACGGCTCCACCGTCTCGCTGAAAGTGGCAAACACCAGTCCGTGGAGCACGGCCACCCGCAGCTTCGTCAACCCATGCTGTTTCAGATCGAAATCTGCCGGCATGCCGCCGTTCACACAATCGGCGCCCGACTCGTCCACGGCCTTCACACCGTCCTTGAACGGGAGCCCTGCGAGATCGCCGTTGAGCTTGTAGGTCCACTGGTGATACGGGCACACGAAGCTGCGCGCATTCCCGTGAGGTTGCTGGCAAAAGCGAACGCCCCTGTGTGCACAGCGGTTTTCCACCACGCGGATGCCAGTGTCCACGCCTCGATCTTTTGGCGCGATGCGGTCGCGCACCATGATCACCTGCCGCTCACCCACGAAGGTGAGCTTGAAGTCGCCGGTGTCCGGAATTTCTACTTCAAGGCCGACGTAATTCCAGTGCGCGCCGTAAAAGATTTTCTGCAGTTCCTGTTGATAAAGCTGCGCATCGGTGTAAGCCCAGAACGGGACGCGACTGGAACCCGACTGGCCCCAACGTGAAAGCGATTCGGGCGCGTTCATGGCACTACGCGGCCGACGCGTCGATTTCAATCACAGTGCGACCCCTGATGCGGCCCGAGGCCACTGCATCGATCATCGCGGGCAGTTCGTCGAAGGGCTTCACCTGCGCGATGCGCGCGAGGTGACGCGGTCTGAGATCGGTGCCCAGGCGCTTCCAGAGATGGTCGCGCAGCGCTTCATCGTTGTCGGAGTTGACACCCACGAGCCGCACACCACGCAAGATGAACGGCATCACCGTGGTGGTGAACTCGACGCCCATCGCATTGCCCAGGCTGGCAATCACGCCGTCGCGCTGCATGGTGCGCGTGAGGGCTGCCAGCGCTTCGCCGCCCAGTGAATCAACTGCGCCTTGCCAGAGTGCTTTTTCCAGGGGACGGCTACCTGCATTGAGTCCTGCGGCGTCCACCACTTCCGCCGCGCCCAGGCCCATCAGATAGTCGCGCTCGGCCATCTTGCGAGTCGACGCCACCACGTGAAAGCCGCGCTGCGAAAGCATGTCGATCGCGACACTTGCCACGCCGCCCGATGCACCGTTGACCAGGACCTTTCCGTTGTCGGGCTTCAAACCGTTCAGTTCCATCAGCTCAACGGCCAGCGCTGCCGTGTAGCCCGCGACGCCGATGGTGATTGCTTCGAGCGCGCTCATGCCCTCGGGAACAAGATTGACCCATGCAGCCGGTGCACGCAGACGCGTCGCATACCCGCCGTGATGCGAGACGCCAAAGCCGTGGCTGTGCACGATGACCTTGTCGCCGGCCTTGAACCGCGGCGATGTCGAACTCTCGACAGTGCCCGTCGCATCGATCCCGCCAACACACGGAAAGCGCCGGATGATCGGCGCCTTGCCTGTGGCCGCGAGCGCATCCTTGAAGTTGATGCTGGCATAGGCGGTCTTGACGACGACGTCGCCGGCGTCAAGCGCCGCATCGTCCATCTCCCCGAACCCGGCGCCGGTGGCACCCTCTTTTTGCGAAACAACGTATGCACGGATCATGTGGATCGCCTCGTCTGCGGAAATGAATCGATAAAGCTACAGGGCCTGCGCCGCCGCATTGCGTTTGGCCTTCCATACGCCGAACAGCACCAGCAAGCCGGGAATAATGATCATGGCCCAGATGATCTTGTCCAGATTCGCCTTGACCCATGGCACGCTGCCAAAGAAGTAACCTGCCGTGATGATGCCGCCCACCCACAGCGCACCGCCGGTGACGTCATAGAAGGTGAACTTGCTGCGGGTCATCGCTGCAACGCCAGCAACGAAAGGCGCGAATGTCCGCAAAAAAGGCATGAAGCGCGCGGCCACGATGGTGATGCCGCCGTACTTTTCGTAGAAGGCGTGGGCCTGGTCGAACGCACCCTTGTTGAACAGGCGCGAGTTCTCCCACTTGAACACCTTGGGCCCGAAGTAGCGGCCGATCGCGTAATTGCTCTGGTTGCCCAGCACCGCCGCCGCGAACAGCAGCCCGATCGACAGCGGCAGGCTCATCAGGCCGAGGCCGCACATCGCGCCGACCACGAACAGCAGCGAATCGCCTGGGAGGAACGGCATCACCACGACGCCGGTCTCGACGAAGATGATCAGGAACAGCAGCGCATAGACCCAGGCTCCGTAATTGGTAACGAACAGTTCAAGGTGCCTGTCCACGTGGAGGATGTAATCCAGCAGGGTTGTGACTATTTCCATCGGCTGGGATTATGGCCCGCGCCGATTCGCGCCCGGCCTGTGGTTATGCTCGACCCGATGGTGACTGCCGGACGCATTCGACATTTTCCCGGGGTCTACGCGGCGGCGCTCGGCATCGCCGGCGCGGTGCTGGCAGGACTGGTGTGGTGGGGCGTGGCCAATTCGGGCGAGCAGGCCCTGATCCGCGAGGAGGGGCAGCGCTTCGGCCAGCTGAGTTACGAAGTCACTACCAAGGTTGACCAGGCCCACAACATCCTGCGCGGGCTGCAAGGCGTCTTCATGGCGTCGGACGTCGTCACGCGGGAGGACTTCCACCAGTACGCGCGCGCCCTGCAGATCGAACAGGGCAAGCTGGGGCTGCAGGCGGTGCAGTTCGCGCGTCTGGTGCCGCAGGCAGGGCGCGACGCGTTCGAGGCGGCCGTGCGCGCGGACCGCTCGCTCAGGCCGGCCGGCTATCCGGATTTCCGCATCGTCCCGCCCGGCGCGCGCGCCTTCTATGTCGCCACCGAATTCAACGAGCCGATGGCGGGCAACGAAGTCGCGTTCGGCTTCGACACCGCCTTCGGCCCGGCAAGGCTGGGCGTGCTGGAAGCGGCGCGCGACAGCGGCCAGGCGATGGCCTCGGCGCCGTTCGAGCTGGTGCAGACCGGCAAGGTGGGTCTGGTCCTTCGGGCGCCGGTCTACCGGCATGGCGCCTCGCCCGCGGACGTCGCGCAACGGCGCGAGGCCTTTGTCGGCCAGGTCTCGGTGGTGTTCGCAGCCGACACCCTGCTCGGAACGGCGCTGGGGCACCACCTCGCACCGGGCACGGAGATCCGCCTGACCGACACCGGGCCGGTCGCCATGGTCGCGCCCGCCCAGGCGCGCGACACGCCGCTGGGGCGCTACGGCATCCTGCCGGAGCCCTCGGCCTGGCGGCAGGAGCGCCTGCTGTCGGAATCGATGGTGGTCCAGGGCCGGTTCTGGCGGCTGGAGATGCGGACCCGCCCGATCCATCCGTTGCTGCAGGCCGACGCCCTGACGGCAGGACTGCTGGTGCTGGCGATCACCATGCTCGGCGCCGGCATGGTCAAGCGCGCCACCGACCAGCGCGATCGGGCCCAGGCCCGGGCCGCGGCGGTGCTCGGGGCCACGCTCACAGGCATCATCGCGGTCGACGCCGCGGGCCGGATCCGCTCGGCCAATCCCGCGGCTTGCAGCCTGTTCGGCTATGCGGAAAGCGACTTGCTGGGCCAGCCGTTCTCGAAACTGGCGCCCGACACGGCCATGCCGCCGGTCGGGACCGTCCGCAACATCGTCGGCGTCACGGCGGACGGGCGGTCGCTGGACCTGGCGCTGTCGGTCGGCGAGGTGGGCGATGCCGGCCACCGCCAGTTCCTGGCCTCGTTCCACGACATCTCGATCGAAAAGCGGATCCAGCAGCAGCAGCGCAACTTCGCCCGCGAACTCGAAGCGACGGTGGAAAGCCGGACGGCGGACCTGACCCGCGTGAACCAGGAACTCGAGGCTTTCGCCTATTCGGTGGCGCACGACCTGCGGGCCCCCGCACGCCATGTCCACGGCTTCGCCCGGGTGCTCGAACTGCGCCACAGCGACGCGCTCGACGCCAAGGCCCGCGACTACCTCGGGCGCATCGTCGCCGCGTCGCAGGGCATGGGCCGTCTGATCGACGACCTGCTGGCGTTTTCGCAGCTCAATCACCACGCCCTGAACGTCGCCCTGGTGGACTTGAACGAGCTGCTGACGCGGTGCATCGAGGCCCTCGCGCCAGAGCTGGAAGGGCGGACCGTGCAATGGCGCATCGGCGTGCTGCCCCGGGTGCAGGGGGATCCGGCGCTGTTGCTCCAGATACTGTCCAACCTGGTGGGCAACGCCGTGAAGTATTCGGCCCGCAGTGCGACGGCGGTGATCGAGGTCTTCAGCACCCCCGCGCCGGGGGAGCATCGCATCTGCGTCCGCGACAACGGGGTGGGCATCGACATGCAGTACGCCCACCAGCTGTTCAAGGTATTTTCCCGCCTGCACCACCAGGAGGAGTTCGAGGGCGTCGGCATCGGCCTGGCCAACGTGCGC
>JBKJKT010000086.1:0-22737 GCA_046597415.1 Ramlibacter sp. | reverse complement strand
GTGGTGGTGAGCAGCAGATGGTGGCGGTCGCGCGTGCGATGGTTGGTGCGCCGCGCCTGCTGATGCTCGATGGGCCATCGCTCGGCCTCGCGCCGCGCATGGTTGATGAATTGCTCGCGATGGCGCGTCGAATTGCCGACAGCGGCACGACGGTGCTGATGGTGGAGCAGAACGTGAAGAAGGCGCTGGCGGTTGCTGATCGCGGGTATGTGCTGGAGCGAGGGGCACTGGTTGCAAGCGGGCCGGCGAAATTGCTCGCGCGGTCGACGGTCATTCGCGAAGCCTATCTGGGCGCCGAGAGTAGTGAGACGACAACGGCTTCGCGAGCAGTGTCTGCAAGAACACATCCCTGAATTTTCTGGAGTACCCCATGTCCGACCTGTCCATGTTGATCAACGGCCTCAAAGTCACCGCCGAAAAAAACGCGACCTTCGAGCGACGCAACCCTCTTGACGGCACGGTAGCCACACGTGCTCCAGCGTGCTCACCGGCTGATGCTGTCATGGCGGTGGAAGCCGCCGCCGAAGCCTTCCGCACCTGGGGCGAGACCGGCCCCGGCGAGCGGCGCGCGCTGCTCCTCAAGGCCGCAGACAAGCTGGAGGCCAAGCTGCCGCAGTTCGTCGAAGCCGTTGCAGCGGAGACGGGTGCGACGGGCATGTGGGCCGGGTTCAACGTGATGCTGGCTGCAGGGATGATCCGCGAAGCAGCATCGCTCACGACCCAGATTTCGGGCGAGGTCATTCCGTCGGATGTGCCCGGCTCACTGGCGATGGGTGTACGGCAGCCTGCCGGAGTCGTGCTCGGCATCGCGCCGTGGAACGCTCCCATCATCTTGGGCGTGCGAGCTATCGCAACGCCCCTCGCCTGTGGCAACACGGTGGTGCTCAAGGGCAGCGAGAACTGCCCGCGCACGCACCAGTTGATCGTGGAAGCGTTCCAGGAGGCAGGCTTGCCCGCCGGCGTCGTGAACTACATCACCAATGCTCCCCAAGATGCGGCTGCGGTGGTCGAAGCGATGATCGCGCACCCGGCAGTGCGGCGCGTCAACTTCACGGGGTCCACCCGCGTCGGTCGCCTGATTGCCATGACATGCGCGAAGTATCTGAAACCCGCCGTGCTGGAACTGGGCGGCAAGGCACCCCTGGTGGTGCTCGACGACGCCGACCTTGACGATGCCGTGAATGCTGCGGCTTTCGGCTGCTTCGCCAACAGCGGGCAGATCTGCATGAGCACCGAACGCGTGATCGTTGACGTAAAAATTGCCGACGATTTTGTCCGGCGCTTCGCAGCCAAGGCGCGATCACTGCCGGTGGGCGATCCGCGCAAACCCGAGCCTGTCGTGCTCGGCAGTGTGATCGGCATGAGCACGGTGGAGCACTGCAACGCCTTGCTTGCCGACGCGCTGGACAAAGGGGCCAAGCTGGTTTGCGGCGGGAAATCGGATTCGACCTTGATGCCTGCGACGCTCATCGATCATGTGACACCAGCGATGCGGATCTATCACGAGGAAACATTCGGCCCGGTCAAGGCCATCGTGCGGGTCAATGGTGTTGAAGAAGCGATAGCCTGTGCGAATGACAACGAGTATGGCCTTTCGGCGGCTGTGTTTGGCAAGGACATTGCGCGCGCGTTCAACGTCGCGCGCAAGATCGACTCCGGAATCTGCCACGTGAACGCGCCCACGGTGCATGACGAAGCGCAGATGCCTTTCGGTGGCGTGAAGGGCAGCGGAATGGGTCGCTTCGGCGGTCGCGCCGGTGTGCATGAGTTCACCGAGCTGCGCTGGATCACGCTGCAGACGACGCCCCGGCACTATCCGTTTTGAGGGCGCTCGGCTTTGGTTCGGTAGCCAAGGAAGGCGCTCGGGGTGGGAACTGCGGGCTTGTGCAATGGCCGCTGTGCCCCCACCCCAACCCTCCCCCAGCGGGGGAGGGAGCAATGCGGACATCCTTCTCCTGCCGACTGAGCAAGAGAAACGCCGGACTTCCAGGCAACAATGGCGGACTTCCTGCTTCGCCCAGTTGGAAACGCCGGACTTTCTCCTTCCCCCGCTGGCGGAAGGCCGGGATGGGGGCTGGCGGCGATCGCCTACACCACGCCTTCAAACATCATCACGTCCACCTGCTCGCCGGCGGCCACGTTGCCCTGCGCGTGATGCAGCACGATCAGCCCATTGGCCTGAACCATCGAGCTCAGCACGCCCGAGCCCTGATTGCCCGTAGTCCGCACTTGTAGCGACCCATCGGCAGCGCTGCTGACCCATCCCCGCTGGTACTCGGTGCGACCGGCCTTCTTGCGGATCGGCTCTTCGCTGCGTGCTTTCAGCAATGGCGGCTGCCCGGCCTTCGCACCCATCAGTTGCAGCAGGGCAGGGCGGACGAACGCGAGGAACGTCACCATGACGGCCACCGGATTACCCGGCAATCCAAACAGGACCGCGCCTGGCCGCCGCGCATCGTTGGACTGAATGCGTCCCACCGCCATCGGCCGCCCCGGTCGCATGGCAATGCGCCAGAACGCGACATCGCCCAGCTTCTTCATCATGGCCTTGGTGTAGTCCGCTTCGCCGACGCTGACGCCGCCGCTGGTGATGATGGCGTCGGCTCTTGAAGCCGCATCAACGAATGCAGCTTCGAGCGCAGCAGGCTCATCGCGCACGACGCCCAGGTCGATCACTTCGCAGCCCATCCGCGTGAGGAGGCCGAACACGGTGTAGCGATTGCTGTCGTACACCGCGCCTTCGCGAGGCGCTTCACCCAGGCTCAGGATTTCATCGCCTGTGGAGAAATACGCAACTCGCACACGCCGCAGCACAGCAACGGTGGGAATGCCCAGGCTTGCGGCCAGACCGAGAGCCGCAGGCGTGAGTCGGTCGCCTTGCAAGAGCGCTGGCTTGCCCTGTTCGATGTCTTCGCCAGCGAGCCGCCGGTTGTCGCCGATGGACAGCAGCCTGGGTGGAATGACGATGCGCCCGTCCCCGGCGGCCTTGGTGAATTCCTGCGGCACGACCGTGTCGAGCCCTGCCGGCATGATCGCGCCCGTCATGATCTTGACGCACTGGCCAGGGCGCACCCTGCCTTGCCACGCCTTGCCCGCCAGTGCAGTGCCGATGACTTCCAGCGTCAGCTCGCCTTCTGACAATTGCGAGCCGTCAAACGCAAAACCATCCATTGCCGAGTTGTCGTGCGGCGGCACGTTGACCGGCGAGATTACATCGGCTGCCAGTACTCGTCCGAGCGCTTCCATGATAGAGACGGATTGCGACTCGCTAACCGGTTCGACCAGCTGTGCCAGAAAATCATTGACACCTTGCGCGCTGAGCGCCTGCGGGTCGTAGCCCTGCAACTGCGCGGCGATCTCGTCAAGCGATTTCATGGCTGTTCGAGCCGGTGCAATTCGGCCAGCGTGTTCGCGTTGAAGAACGCACGCGGATCGTCTCCGGGCTGGTTGAATGGAACCGTGATCGTCTTGTGCTGCGCGGTCCAGGCGTCAATCTTGCGACCGCCGCCGTGGGTGAATGCCACCAGGCTTTCGAGCAGGTCCACGCGTAGCAGGCAGAAAACGGGCTGGGTGCGAAGCTGCCCGTCTTCTTCGGGCGCGGCGGCCATGGCGATATCGGCCTGCTCGTCCGATGCTGCTTTCGCAAGGCGCGCGACCAGATCGTCCGGGAACAGGGGCGAATCGCACGGGGTTGTGACGAGCCAGCCCGTTTCGCAGCGCTCCAGCGCTGTCAGAAACCCCGCTAGCGGGCCGGCGTAGTCGCCCAGCACATCGGGCCACACCGGCACGCCAAACGATTCGTATGCACCGAGATTGCGATTCGCGTTGATCATGATCTCGCCGACCTGCGGCTGCAGGCGCATCAGGGTATGCATCGCCATCGGCATGCCGTTGAAATTCTGCAGGCCCTTGTCAACACCGCCCATGCGCGAGCCACGCCCACCCGCCAGGATCACGCCCGTGATGTCTGCTGTCTCGATCAATCAGCCTCCGATGTAGCTCATTTCGACGCGGCGTTGGCCCGTGCCGGTGTCAGGCGCCAGCGTGGCGCGAAGTTCAGAGTAGCGGTCGCTGCGGCCATGCCAGATATGGCCAATGGCCGATGCGAGGTCTGCATCGCTCGCGCCGCCGCGCAGCAGCGATTTCAGATCGTGCCCGTGCGTCGCAAAGAGACAAAGATAGAGCTGGCCCTCGGTCGACAGGCGCGCGCGGTTGCACGAACCGCAAAAAGCTTGCGTGACGCTGCTGATGACGCCAATCTCGCCGCCGCCGTCGGCATAGCCCCAGCGCTCGGCGGTCTCACCTGGCGCACTCGGCTCCAGCTGCACCAGCGGCATCTCGGCGTGAATGCGCGCGATGACTTCCGCCGACGGCATCACTTCGTCCATGCGCCAGCCATTGGTTGCGCCCACGTCCATGTATTCAATGAAGCGCAACACGACGCCCGTGCCCTTGAAATGTCGGGCCATCGTGAGGATTTCATGATCGTTGGTGCCGCGCTTGACCACCATGTTCAGCTTGATGGGACCCAGCCCCGCTTCACGCGCCGCGTCGATGCCGGCCAGCACCTCGGCCACCGGAAAGTCCACATCGTTCATGCTGCGGAACACTGCGTCGTCAAGGCCATCGAGGCTCACGGTCACGCGTTGCAATCCGGCAGCTTTCAGGGCGCGTGCCTTGCGTGTCAGGAGCGAACCATTGGTGGTGAGCGTGATGTCGAGCGGGGCCCCCTCGACCGTACGCAACTGCGCGAGCTGTTCGATCAGGATTTCAATGTTCTTGCGCAGCAACGGCTCGCCGCCGGTGAGCCGTATCTTCTGCACACCGTGCGCAACGAACTGCGTGGCGAGCCGTGTGATCTCTTCGAACGTCAACAGCGACGCATGCGGCAGATAGGGATAGTTCTTGTCGAACACTTCCTTGGGCATGCAGTAACTGCACCTGAAATTGCAGCGATCGGTGACGCTGATGCGCAGATCGCGAAGCGGTCGCCCCAGCGCGTCGGGCAGCAGGCCGTTCGCATGGATCGTCTGCTCAGGCACGCTGGCCCTCAACGCCGCGATGCGTTGGTCGATCAGGGGGATCACGCGTTCGGCCATGGGGCTATTGTCGTTGGGCGGCTAAAGCCCTACACGCAGCGTGCGCCGTCCACTTCGATGCAGACGCCCGAGATGAACGCGGCTTCGTCACTGGCCAGGTAAAGCGCGGCATTGGCAACGTCAAGCGCCGTGGAAAACCGTCCAAGCGGAATGCTGGCCAGGAACTTGGCTCGGCGCGCATCGTCGACCGGGCCGCCCGCGAACTCAGCCGACAGCCCCGTGTCCGGGTTGAAAACAGGGTTGATGCAGTTCACCCGGATATTGTCAGGCCCGAACTCGGCTGCGAGCGACTTGCTGGTTGTGATGACCGCGCCTTTGGAGCCGTTGTACCAGCTGAGGCCCGGGCGAGGGCGCACGCCCGCGGTCGATGCGATGTTGATGAAGCTGCCACCCTTGTTGGCGCGAAAGACAGGCACGGCGTGAATGGTGGAGAGGTAGATGCTCTTCATGTTCACCGCGAAACACTTGTCGAATTCATCTTCGCTGACTTCAAGGGCCGGGCGGTTGCGGTGGGTCCAGCCGGCGTTGTTCACCATCACGTCGAGCTTCCCGTATCGCTGGACGGCCGCGTCAACCAGCGCCTTGACATCCGCCGACTTTGTAACGTCGGCTGCGAAGAACGACGCCTCGCCGCCTGCAGCCTTGATCTGCGCGACTACCTTTTCGCCGAGCGCGATGTTGATGTCGTTCACGATGACTTTCGCGCCCTCGGCTGCCAGGCGTCTGGCGATGCCTTCACCGATGCCGCCGCCCGAACCTGTAACGATGATCGACTTGTCCTTGACCCGCATGTTTGCTCCTTGTGTTTACCCGTGAATACCTGCAACTGTGCATATGCATGTGCACGTATTGGCGGCCACAAGCTGAACCATTTCACACACTGCGGCCCCACAGAGCCATTGTTGCTGATTTCAGTTGCGGGTTTAGCCGGGTGTGACCAGACTGGGCTCCCGCCAGAATTCACTTCACCAGAGGCAGTAGTTCCACATGCCCAAGCCGTTGCCAATTTTGTTTGCCCTGTCCCTTGTGCTGTCCGGGATGCTCCTTGCACCCGGTGCGCAGGCGCAAGTGCCGGCGTTCCTGTCTTCGTCCGGCGATACCAAGCATCTCGCGCCGGGCTTTACAGCACGTCCGGCCCTGTCGAAGCTCGTGATCGTGCCCTCGGACATGGAGCTGTTTTCCATCAGCGCCGGGGGCGTCCCGGAGCCCAGAGCCGACTGGACCGAAGCGGCGCAGAAGAACTTCAAGCTGGCACTCGACTCACGGCGCAATCTCCTGGGGGCCAACTCGTCCGACATGACCGATGCGGTGCTCGACGACTTCGCAGAGCTTCACGCATTGCACCGCGCGGTCGCCGAAGCGATCTTTGTCCACCACGCCCGATCAGGTCTCAAACTGCCGACCAAGAACGAGCAACTCGACTGGACACTGGGCGCCGATTCGGTCAAGCCGCTGAAAGAGCGCACGGGTGCGGACTACGCGCTCTTCACCTGGTTTCGCGACAGCTATGCCAGTAGCGAACGCAAGGCCGTGATGATCGGCATGGCGCTCCTGGGCTCGTTCCAGATGGGCGGCTACCAGATGGGCTATGCGTCGCTGGTGGACCTCAACACCGGTCGCGTCGTGTGGTTCAACGACTTGCAGCGCATGTCCGGCGATCTGCGCGAAGCGTCGGCTGCCAAAGAAACTGTTGAAGCCCTGCTCAAAGACTTTCCGGAGCTGAAATGAACAATCCAACACTGCCGCGCCTGAACAATCCGACACTTCCGCGTCGGGGCTTTCTCGCTTCGGCATGCAAGCATTGCCTGGGGCTGGGGGCGCTGGCATCGGGCGTCGGTGTCCTGGCACAGGATGCCGCGCCCGCCTCGACGTTCAAAGTGCCGGGACGTTTCAGCCGTCCGGCCATCGACACGGAAGAGGGCGGCCTCTGGAACATGATGGACCGCGAAGAAACCAAACTGCGCCGCAGTCCGCTGGCCATCAAGGACCAGGCCCTGACGAAGTACCTCACGGACCTGACTTGTCGCCTCTCCGACGGCCATTGCCCCGACATCCGCGTGCATGTGATGCGAATGCCGATGTTCAACGCGACGATGGCGCCCAATGGAATGATGCAGGTCTGGAGCGGCCTGCTGCTGCGCGTCGAAAACGAGGCGCAACTGGCTGCCATCGTAGGACACGAGATGGGCCACTACCTGGAGCGCCACCAGCTCGAGCAACTGCGCGACGCCAAGGACAAGGCGATGCTGGCGCAGATCATCGGGCTGGTCGGCGGCGTGGCGGGCGCAGTCGGGCGGATCGGCATCATGGCCAGCATATTTGCGTTCTCGCGCGAGCATGAAGCGCGCGCCGACCAGATGGGTATGCGGCTGATGCAGCAGGCGGGCTATGACGGGCGTCAGGCAGCCGCCGTCTGGGACAACCTGCTGAGCGAACTGAAGGTGACCGGCGGCGACGAGGTGGGCCAGCGAAACGCGATGTTCGCGACGCATCCACCGGTGGGCACTCGTCGCGATGATCTGCTGAAACTCGCGGGCGACTCCGGCGGAAACACCGGTTCGGCGCAATTCCAGCAAGTGATTGCACCGATGCGTTTCGGCTGGCTTCAGGACGAAATCAAGCGCGGCCAGTTCGAGGAAAGCGTCGTTCTGTTCGACCGCCTGATCCAGCGCAATCCGCAGGACGCCGAGGTTCTCTATGCGCGCGGCGAGGTGTACCGCCAGCGCGCCGAAAAGGACGATCTGGCACGTTCGCTGGACGACCTGCAAAAGGCCGCGAGCCTGTCACCGGACAAGACGCCGGTTGAAACTCACCGCTCGCTGGGGCTCCTGTACAAGCAACGCATGGACTCGCCTGCTGCGGTCCAGGCGTTCGAGAAGTACCTTTCGCTGATGCCGGATGCGCCTGACGGCGGCATGGTGAAGTCGTATCTGACGGAGCTAAAGCCATGAGAACTCTCTTTTCACTGCTGCTGGCCCTGACGCTGTCCGCATGCATGACCATTGCCAAGGTCGAAGGTGAGCAGGTCGTCAACGGCAAGATGCAGGTCCAGGTGTCTGCGGCATGGAACAAGGTCAACAGCGCCTGGGACCGTGAGCCCTATGACATGTGGACGCAGGAAGGCGTGCCCCTCGATCATTTGCGCCTGTGGGCGGGCGTACCGTCGGGCAAGACGCTCGTCACGAAGCCGACGGTCTGGTTTCGCTCTCCGGGCGAGAAAGACCCGCGCTTTCCGACCTTCGATGCGGCCCTGCCAGCCGACAAGCTGGTGAACCTGTTCGAGGCGATTTACGCGAATGAAGGCGTGGTCAACATCACCCGCGTGGAGCCCACGGTGTTTGCCGGGGCCAGGGGCGTGCGCTTCGAATTCACGCTGGCACGACGCGTCGACGACGTCATCCTCAAAGGCGTCGGCTGGGTCGCCGTGCACCAGGGTGAGATGTACGCCGCGACATTCGCCGCGCCGCGCATGTCGTTCTATCCGAGGTTGTTGCCAATGGCCGAAGCAGTGATCAGGACGGCGAGGATTCGCGGCTGACCCGCGGACGATGCACGGCGCGTCAGAGTTCGCCGGCTCTGTTTTTGGACGCAGTGCTCTTTTTGTCTCCCGATTGCGCTTTGGGTGGCGCAGGTCTGACTGCCGGCGGTCCCAGGGTGCCACGCCCAGGCTCCGGCAGTTCGAGCGTTGCGCAGTGGATACCAAATTCGCGGCCATTGGCGAACCCTTCCATCTCCCGTGATTTCACACCCAGTTTGCTGAGTTGCTGCTTGAGCGCTGTTGAAACAGGTTCGCTGAAGACAATGCTGCCAGGTTCATCGCTGATGGAGTTGGCCGCTCGCCTTTGAAAATCGTCGCTGGACATCTCGACCACATGGACGCCGAGCGCCTTGAGCGCTCTTGTGAAATCCGCCCTGCCAACCAGGCCCGCAGGAGGATTTTTTTCTATGCACTTGCTGTGAACCAACGCCACGGCTTCTCCATCGACATTTCGAAAGAGGGACAGGTACATATCAAGGTCGTAGCACATGTCATTCACACGTGTCGTGAGCGTAGGCCTGATTTTGGCGGGGGCAATCTTCATGACGTGCCCAGGTCTGCCGAAGGCATCGATGAGTTGCTCGTTTTCGCTCTCGTGTCCACGTGCCGGGTACTGCCATGAAGGCCCCTGATCCACGGTCTGCGGCTGCGCAAGCACGAGCAAGTCCAGGCCTGGATCGGACGCGAGATTCGCCCAGTTCACCGGAAAGGGCAGCGCATTCACTTTCACATGGAAGCGGGCCAATACGGCGGCCATTTCTCGGGCGGAAATGGCAAGCGCCTCGTCGGACTGCAGGTTTCGAAGCGTTTCAGGCGCGGACATCAGCATCGTGCCGCCGGGGCCCTCTGCGGCGAGATTCCTGGGGAATGGATACCCGTCGGCCCCGACGTGAACGCTGACGAAATCGATCGGAGCGTCCAGGGCATTGACCAGTGGCCTCGCAATCAGGTCGCGAGCTTCGGCGTCGGTCGCCAATATGAGTGGCCTGTAGGCTTGAGCGGTCATCACATTGACCAGCAAAAAGAGACTCTTGAAGCGAAGGCCCGCGTGAGAAACGCGTGGCGCTACAGAAGGCTGCTGAAAGACACGCCGCGCAACAGGAATGGACGGGCTGTCTTGCACAGGTGATTGCAATGCGCCAAAAACAGGCGCCCGGTCCGAGTTTGAAGAGGATGTTCGTGCGCTGGTGACAGTTGCCATGTGGAGTTCAACCTCGATGAAGCGGAGTGCCGCTATGGTCGAGGAAGAACTGGAAGTGGCGCAACAGACCTAAGGTCCATTCCTGAAGGCTGTCGATGGATGGGCCCCCGGCACCTCACCCATGCTTGATCGCCACGGTCTTGACGGTCGTGAATCCGTACAGTGCCTCGAAGCCTTTTTCGCGCCCATAGCCTGACGACTTGACACCGCCAAACGGCAGTTCAACGCCGCCGCCCGCGCCGTAGTTGTTGATGAACACCTGGCCGCTTTTGACGCGTTTCGCCACGCGCAATTGGCGCGAGCCGTCGCGGGTCCAGATGCCGGCCACCAGGCCGAACTGCGTGGCGTTGGCTTGCGCGATGGCCTCGTCTTCATCCCTGAAACTCATCGCCGACAGCACCGGGCCGAAAACTTCCTCCTGCGCGAGGCGGTGGTCCACCGGCACGTCGCGTAAGAGCGTGGGTGCTTGGTAAAAGCCCGTTTCCGGCGCTTCGTCAACCACATGTCCCTGCGCGACCATTGCAATGTTGGCGACGTGCGCATCGGAAAGAAAGTCCCACACGCGTTGCTGCTGGCTCGCGCGAATCAGCGGGCCCACGTCGAGGTCCATCACCGCAGGTCCGACGCGCAGATTGGTGAACGCCTTGCCCAGCCGTTCGAGCAGTGGCTCGTAGATCAACTCGTCCACCAGCAAACGCGAGCCTGCCGAACAGGTCTGGCCTGCGTTCTGCACGATGGCATTGATGACCATGGGAATTGCAGCATCAAGGTCGGCGTCTGCAAAGATGATCTGCGGGCTCTTGCCGCCGAGCTCCAGCGTGACAGGGCAGTGCCGCTCGGCCGCCACCTGCTGGATCAGCGTGCCCACGCGCGGACTGCCGGTGAAGCTGATGTGATCGATGCCGGGATGGCGCGCAAGCGCATCGCCCACCTCGTGCCCGTAGCCGGTCACGATGTTGATCGCCCCCGCCGGAAATCCCACTTCCTCCGCAAGCTGCGCCACGCGAATGAGCGAGAGGCACGCATCCTCGGACGGCTTGACCACGCACACATTGCCCGCGGCCAGCGCGCCGCCGACGCTGCGTCCGAAGATCTGCATCGGGTAGTTCCACGGAACGATGTGACCGGTGACGCCATGGGGCTCGCGCCACGTGAGCACGCTGTAGCCGTCGAGATAGGGAATCGTGGTGCCGTGCAGCTTGTCGCAGGCGCCGGCGTAGAACTCGAAATAGCGCGCCAGTGCCATCGCATCGGCACGCGCCTGCTTGGTGGGCTTGCCGCAGTCGCGCTGTTCGATGCCCGCAAGCTCTTCGGCGTGCTCGGATACCTTGTTTGACAGTCGCATGAGAAGACGCCCGCGCTCGGCCCCGCTCAGCTTGCTCCACACCGAGTCGTAGCATTTGCGGGCGGCCGCAACTGCGGCATCAATGTCGGAAGCATTGCTTCGCTGGATCTCGTCGAAGACCTGTCCGTCCGAAGGGTCGATGACCGGGATCGAACGGTCCGAGGAGGAGGTGAGGGATTCGTTGCCGATGTAATTGAATTGCATCCTGTCATTTTGCCCGTCATGCCGCTGCACCGCTACCATGCACGCCATGCTTAAAAAAGTATTCACGGGCGTGCTGGTCGTCGTGATGAGTGTCGTGGCCGCGCTCGCACTGATCGTCAACAGCCACCCCTCGATGGATGCGTATCTGTCTCTCGCCTTGCCCGAGGCCCCGGTTGCGACGCCCCTCAAAGTCAAATTTCTCGGCGTGGCAACGGTGCTGCTCGACGACGGCGAGACCGCGATCATGACCGACGGCTTTTTCTCGCGTCCGGGCAAGCTGCAGTCGCTGGCCGGGCAGATACGGCCCGATCTGGCTGCCATCGAACGCGGCCTGCAGCGTGCGGGTGTGACAAAGCTCGCAGCGGTGATTCCGGTGCACTCGCACTTTGACCATGCCATGGATGCGCCCGAAGTCGCCCGGCGCACGGGTGCAATCCTGCTGGGATCGGAGTCCACGGCGAATATCGGGCGTGGTTGGAAGCTTCCGGAGTCCCAGATCAAGGTCGCGAAGCTCAATGAGATGATGAAGTTCGGGCGCTTCACGGTCACGCTCCTGGCCTCGCGCCATTCGCCCACGGGCTTTACCGGCGGCACGATCGACCAGCCCCTTGTGCCGCCAGCGCGCGTCTCTGCGTACAAGGAGGGCCAGAGCTACGCGGTGCTGGTGCAGCATGACGGCCGCTCTCTGCTGATCAACGGCAGTGCAGGTTTTGAACCAGGCGCATTACAGGGAGTGAGTGCGGATGTTGTGATGCTGGGGATAGGCGGGCTGGGTATGCGAAGCGCGGCTTATCGCGACGCTTATTGGCGTGAAGCGGTGATGAGCGTGAAGGCTCGCCGCGTGATTCCGATTCACTGGGACGATTTCTTCATTCCCTCTGAAGGTCCGATGAAGCCGATGCCCATGCCGCTGGACCGGTTCGGCGAGTCGATGGCGTTCCTGCGCGAGCGTTCGGCACTGGACAAGGTGATTTTGCAGATGCCTGCGCAGTGGGACACGATGGACCCGTGGCAGGGGCTGCCTGCCAGATGACTACGACGGACGGGGTCGCGCGAGGCCTCAGGCAGCAACGCCGACGGGCGTGAACCGATCGCTGTGGACAGACAGCCATTCTTCGGACGCTCGACTGTCTTGCTGCGAGGGATGAAAGTCGGCGCGCAGGTAGTCGCGCCACGGCCCGAAAGTCACGCGAACCAGCCCGCGTTTGCCGAACAGGTACGACGCTGCGCTCTTCCAGGTGCTGAACTTCCAGAGCGTGCCGTCGTCTTTCAGGTTTCGCACGGTTTGCCGCACCGTGTCGCCGAAAAAGATGATGGTGATGCGGCGAAACCAGGTCAGGCGCCACTGCTCGTTGCCCCCGAGCGCCCTGTACAGATCGAACGCGGTGCACTTGTGTTCCGACTCTTCGGCGCTGTGCCAGAGCCAGAGTGTGCTCAGGCGTGTATCGCTGGAATCCACCAGGTCGGGGTTGTTCAGCATCCAGTTGGCCAGGATCGCCGTGAAGTGCTCATTGGCAGCGGTGATCGCCAGTGCGTGACGCGGATCGATGCCCTCAAGCAGCTTCATGCGTTTTTCGGCCCGCGGCGCCCATACGTTCACCAAGCCCAGCTTTTCAAGATGGCCATTGAAGAGGCCATGAAGCCGCCTGTGCGTGGCTTCCTGCCCGATGAAGCCTTGCACTTCCGCCTTGAAGGCATCCTGCTTGTCGGCAGGCAGGACCTTGAAGCCGTTTCGGACCGAGTCGATGAAGAACTGCTCGCCCACCGGAAAACTCATCGAAAGCGCATTGAAGAGCGCTGAGCGAAAAGCATCATTGCCGCACCAGTGGCGGGCGATCGGTGCCTCCATGTCAACGAGAAGTCGGCGAACAACGAGATCAGTCATGGGGGTCGAATGTAGTTGAGTTGCCACTGGCACAGACAGCCGGATGATGAGGACAGTTGCAGGTACTGTCAAGTACCGAGGTTCACTGCATCGAGAATCGGACCATGCCTGAGATTGCAAATTTATCCGACTCCGAAGTTCACGAGCACCGTCACCGCCTGCTCGAAGGCATGGCGCACGCGGTTGCCGCCAAGGGCTATCCTGACACCACCATCGCCGACATCGTGCGCGAGGCGAGCGTTTCGCGGCGTACGTTTTATGAGCATTTCAATACCAAGGCCGAATGCCTGATCGCGCTCTATGAGGCGGCGAGTCACAACGCGCTGCGGGTGCTGCGCGAGGCGATCGACTCGGAGCATGCATGGGAGACGCAGATCGAAAGTGCGCTTGCTGCGTATCTCGCATGCATGGCGCAGAACCCCGTCTTGATGCGGACGCTGTTCATCGAGATCCTGGGGCTGGGTACTGAGGGCATTCAGGCGAGGCGTCGGGTGAACCAGGAGATTGCAGATTTCATGCTGACCGTGATCAATGGGGCGAATGCTGGGCATAAACGCGCTGCGCCGCTGGCCCCGGGCATGGCGATGGCGGTGGTGGGGGGGATCAATGAGCTCGTGCTGGAATACATCGAGCAGGACCGGGTGGCAAAGCTGCCAGACCTGGTAGGTCCGGCGAGCCAACTGGTGAGGGCTGTGACCGGGAGCAAATGACGTAGGTCAGCGCGCTGCCGCGGGAAGCGCGCGCAGTGCGGCCAGCATGCGTTCCACATGCCGATTGGGGTTCAGGTTCTGGTAGTAATAGGCGACCCTGCCATCCGTTGTGATGACATAGGAAAGCCGGTTTGCGAAATCGGGGCGGGTCTGCATCACCGCGTCAAATGCCCGGATGATTGATTTCGTCTCGTCCGAGGCCACCGGAAAGCGGCTGTTGCACGACGACACCGAGAATTTGGTCAGAACGTCAATGCTGTCGGCAGAAACGCCGATCACGCTGGCGCCCAGGGCAGCGAATTGCTCTATGGCTTCTGCAAAGGCGTGCGCTTCTATCGAACATGCCGTGGAATCGGCGGACGGAAAGAAATACAGCACGACGGGGCCCTTGCCGAGCGCTTCGTCCAGCGAGTAGCGAAAGGTCTTGCCGCCCAATGCGGCTGCGGCGGAGAAGCGGGGCACAGCGTCACCGATATCGAGCGCCGCGTAAGTCGAAGGCGCAAACACGATGGCGCATGAAAGAATGCACAACCCACGCGCGACATAGATAGGAATCATGAAGGGCTCCTCGACATGACAGGTTGTATCACCGAAATCCGTTCCGCGGCGCAGCGTTTGGCGCGGCGCGCTGGCACGATTGCCTTGCCACTGTTTCTCGCGGCCTGCGCCAGTCTGCCGGCGCCGCGTGAGCGCCCGCCGGAGTTTGCCGCACCCCTGCGGGCGGACGCGGCCTTGGCCAAAATTGCGCGAGCTTCTACGCCGCCGGGGGAGCACTCCGGATTTCGTCTGATGCCGCTGGGGGTGTATTCGCTCGATGCGCGGCTGCAGCTCGCCAGGCGGGCCCAGCACTCGCTGGTTGTGCAGTACTACCAGCTTGAAAACGATTCCGCCGGCAGGCTGCTGCTTCGCGCTCTGCGCGAAGCAGCGATACGCGGCGTGAAGGTGCGCGTGCTGGTGGATGACCTATACACCGCAGGCAGCCAGCAATTGCTGCTGGCACTGTCGGGCACCGACAACATCCAGGTGCGACTCTTCAACCCGTTTTGCTGTGGACGCGATGGCTTTGCTTCGCGCTTTCTGGCGTCGCCGCACGAGTTCCGCCGGTTGAACCACCGCATGCATAACAAGCTGTTCATCGCGGACGGCTTGATGGCCATCGTCGGCGGTCGCAACATAGCCGACGAATACTTCCTACTCAATGAGTCGCAGAACTTTATCGACATGGATTCTCTGGTGATCGGTCAGGTCGTGCCGCAGCTCGAAAGAAGTTTCGATGGATTCTGGAACAGCGAACATGTCTGGCCGGTGGCGGACATCGTCAAGGGCGAGGGCGGCACCACCCCGCGCGGCACTGAATTCGACGAGTGGATCGGCATGGCGGCGCCTGCGCCCAAGGTCGTGTTGCCGCCCGCCGATATCCTGGGCTATGGTCCGATCGCCGAGGAACTGGACGCCGGCCAGATCGGTCTGCTGTGGGGCGAGGCGGTGGCCATCGCTGATCCACCGGGCAAGCTCACGACCATGAGCGACGAAGAGGCATTGGCCACCAGCGTGACGATGAAGGTATGGGGCTTGCTGATGGACGCGCAAACCGAGGTCGACATCACATCGCCCTATCTGGTGCCCGGAGAAAAGGGCATGGCGGCTTTCGACGATCTCGCGCGGCGCAAGGTCAAGCTCACGCTGCTGACCAATTCGCTGGCCGCGAACGATGAGCCGCTGGTACACACCGGCTATGCGCGCTACCGCATACGGCTGCTGCGCAGCGGCGCGGATCTTTATGAATTGAGCCCCGAACGCACGACTGCCGGCAAGCGCTTCGGCATGTTCGGCAAGTCCCTGGGCCGGCTGCATTCGAAGACGGCGGCAATCGACCGGCGAAAAATCTTTGTCGGCTCGATGAACCTGGACCCGCGGTCCGCAACCCAGAACACAGAACTGGGCGTGGTCGTCGACAGTCCGCAGCTCGCGCGCGAGATGCTGCGGGTGATCAACATCAGCAAGCTGCAAAACTCCTACAGGCTGCGGCTCACGGCTGGGACTGAGCAGCTGGAGTGGCTCACCAACGATGGCGAAAAGGAGATCATCCTCACTGTGGAGCCCGAATCGTCGTTCTGGAAGCGCCTGAAGAACCGGCTGATCGCACCCTTCGTGCCCGAGACCCTGTTGTAGTGGATTGAACGTCGGACGAAAAAAAACCTGCCGGATCAGCCCCGGCAGGTTTTTTTGTTGCAAAAACGCAAGGGCCGATTTACAGCTTCTTGGCGTCCTTGGCCATTTGTTCGTCGGTCGAATTCTTCTTGCCGGTCTTGGCCTTCTTGTCGACCTTGGCTTGTGCAGCAGCTGCGGCCTTGGCATCGCCGGCCTTCATGGCTTCAGGCTGCATGGCCGACTTGTCAGCCACCTTTGGCTTGGCATCGACCTTGGCTTGAGCTGCGGCTTGTGCCTTGGGGTCGCCGGCCTTCATGGCTTCAGGCATTTTGGCAGCCGAGCTGGCGGCCATGGGGGCGCCAGCGTGCGAAGCGGCGAATGCGGCCGTGGCAAAAAGGCTGGACAAAAGGATTGCAAGAGTCTTGTTCATTTCAAGTTCCTAAATTAAGGATTAACGCCAATCACGCCCCCTGCAATAGAGAGCAGCAGCTCAGCAACGCCTCGTCATGCATGTCGGTTGACTTGACGGGCGCCGCTGCCTGTTTACTTCGTCGTAGATGCTGGGGCAGTTATTACAGCCGGCGCGGAAATTTGTGCGGCGCTGCCTCCAGACACATCACCCGGATGGAACTTCACCACCAGCGGCACGATGAGCAGCGCCACGATGTTGATGATCTTGATCAGCGGGTTCACCGCCGGGCCCGCCGTGTCCTTGTACGGATCGCCAACTGTGTCGCCGGTCACGGCAGCCTTGTGCGCCTCTGACCCCTTGCCGCCATGGTTGCCGTCTTCGATGTACTTCTTCGCGTTGTCCCATGCGCCGCCGCCGGTACACATCGAGATCGCGACGAACAGACCCGTCACGATGGTGCCCATCAGCAAGCCGCCCAGTGCCTTCGGCCCGAGCACAAGGCCCACCACGATCGGCACCACCACCGGCAGCAGCGACGGAATCATCATTTCCTTGATCGCAGCCTTGGTCAACATGTCCACGGCAACGCCGTACTCTGGCTTCGCAGTGCCTTCCATGATCCCTTTGATCTCACGGAACTGGCGGCGTACTTCAACCACCACCGCGCCCGCTGCACGGCCCACGGCTTCCATCGCCATCGCGCCGAAGAGGTAGGGGATCAGGCCGCCGATGAACAGGCCCACGATCACCATCGGATCGCTCAGGTCGAAGCTGATCGAGCGGCCATAGCTTTCGAGCTTGTGTGTGTAGTCGGCAAAGAGCACCAGTGCTGCAAGACCGGCAGAGCCGATCGCGTAGCCCTTGGTCACGGCCTTCGTCGTGTTGCCCACGGCGTCCAGCGGATCGGTGACGGCGCGAACGCTCTCTGGCATATCCGCCATTTCGGCGATGCCGCCGGCGTTGTCGGTGATGGGGCCGTAGGCGTCAAGCGCGACCACGATACCGGCCATGCTCAGCATCGACGTCGCAGCGATGGCAATACCGTAGAGGCCGGCAAGCTGGTACGAAGCCAGGATGGCGATACACACGCAGATGACAGGCCATGCAGTGGAACGCATGGAAACGCCCAGACCCGCGATGATGTTCGTGCCGTGGCCGGTCGTGGATGCGGCGGCAATGTGACGAACCGGTGCGTACTGCGTGCCGGTGTAGTACTCGGTGATCCAGACCAGCGCGCCCGTCAGCACCAGACCCACTGCGCAGGCGCCGAAGAGGCGCATCTGCGTGCCCGTGGCGGTGACTGCGTTGTCAGGCATCAGCCAGATCGTCACGAAGTAGAACGCGATCAGCGACAGGATGCCCGCGACAGCAAGGCCACGGTACAAGGCCGGCATCACGTTGGTCATGCCGGGGCGGGCCTTGACGAAGAAGCAGCCGATGATCGACGCGATGATCGACACGCCGCCCAGTGCCAGCGGGTAAAGCGCCGCAGTTGCGCCCGAGCCTGAGAGCAGCAGCGCACCCAGCACCATCGTCGCGATCAGCGTCACGGCGTAGGTTTCGAAGAGGTCGGCTGCCATGCCAGCACAGTCGCCGACGTTGTCACCGACGTTGTCGGCGATCACGGCGGGGTTGCGTGGGTCGTCTTCGGGGATGCCGGCTTCGACCTTGCCCACCAGGTCGGCGCCGACGTCAGCGCCCTTGGTGAAGATGCCGCCGCCCAGCCGCGCGAAGATCGAGATCAGCGAGGAGCCGAACGCAAAACCGATCAGCGGATTGAGCAGGTTGGCGAGCTTGCGGTCCGGCGTGAAGTTGCCGTTGCCCACCAGGAACCAGTAGAACGCCGTGACGCCCAGCAGGCCCAGGCCAACCACCAGCATGCCGGTGATGGCACCGCCGCGGAAAGCTACATCGAGCGCCGGGCCGATGCCACGTGTTGCAGCCTGTGCGGTGCGAACGTTGGCGCGCACCGAGACGTTCATGCCGATGAAGCCGCAAGCGCCCGAGAGCACCGCGCCAATGATGAATCCGACGGCCGTCTGCACGTCCAGGAAGATGCCGATGAGGATGGCCAGCACCACGCCGACGATGGCGATGGTCTTGTACTGCCGTGCGAGGTAAGCCGCTGCACCGGCCTGAATGGCCGCTGCGATTTCCTGCATGCGGGGGTTGCCCGCGTCTTGAGAAAGGATCCAGCTACGTGCCCAGAATCCGTATGCCACGGCTGCGAAGCCGCAGACAAGCGCAAGTATCAGCGCCGAGTTGCCATTCATTCA
This sequence comes from Ramlibacter sp., assembly GCA_046597415.1. Lineage (GTDB taxonomy): Bacteria > Pseudomonadota > Gammaproteobacteria > Burkholderiales > Burkholderiaceae_C > Ramlibacter. The sequence continues at coordinate 3,916 of JBKJKT010000086.1, read as the reverse complement.
AGTTTCTCCTGCTTTCGTTGTTCTCGCTTGGAGGGGGTGCAACGCTGGCGGCACCCCCGCTGCGTTGCTTCCTCGTTGCTTCACACACCGGCTGAAGACGATTGGCCAACGGGCGAAATATAAGGGCAAATCGTGACGGTTTATCGCGTGGACCGGCCAGCGTGGTTCTTCGCGCGCAAATCTAGGGTTACTCCCTATCTCGCGCGCGACCGGCAAGAGCCCATGTGTGCGGGTTTGCGCAGCAAGGCTCCATTGAGGCCACTGTCTGCATGCGGGGCACTGCGCCGCTGCTTATCCTCTGGCAAACAACCAGGGAGCAACATGTACATGTCCATCGCCAGAAGAGGAGGCGCTGCGTTCGCGTCCCCTCGCTTATCCGCTGATGCCACTGCCCGCGAGAGTGTCAGGGAACTGGATCAGCGCGCGCAGGAATTCGATTGGCGCGTCGAGCGCGCCCGCGCGGAGCTGACGGAGGCGATCGGGGAACTGGCTGGCGAAATCACGCGCGCCAACAATTTCAATGAGCGGCCTGACACCCAGTGCTTTCGTTACCTGGTCGTGAAACTGATGGAAAACTCTTGCTTTGCGCAAGCTCTCGAAGTTCTGGAGCTCCAGCTAGCCTATGGCAGCCAGATGCCCACGACGGGCGACTACGCCACCCTGGCCACCTTGCTCATATACACCGGCAGCACGCGGCTCGCGACCGAGCTCGTCAGCCGCGTGGCACGCGACAGCGCAGAGTTTCCTGTCGCGCATGACGACCCCGGAGAGACCCATGAAAGCGCGATGGACATCCTGTGCAGGATGCAGCTTCTTGTCGGCGCATATCGCGAAGCGCTGGAGATAATCACCCAGGACCGGGACGCCCTGGCGCGAGCTGAGGTCCGGGCTATCGGGTATGGCAGCGACCTGCCGGCGTGGCGCATCATCTGCGTGTCTGCCTGGCACCTTGCGCAGCAAATGCCAAAAGGAGCCAGTCGAGCGGAGTTGCTCGACATGAGCGCGGCCGGGTTGCGCAAGCAATCGTTGGCGGGACAGGCGTCGAGTCTGTTCGATATGGGCCGGGTGGACGATGCGCTGCAGTTGCTGGCCCATATGCTGCACGACTCGCATGAGCAGGACAGATTCGCGTGGTGGGCCCTTCCCTTCCGCCCGAGCGTCAGGCTTTCCGCTTACCGGTCCGAGATTTACGCCAGCGCGGTCTGGGCTGACTTCGCCCGGGTGACCGGCTCGTACAGCCCCGTGCACGAAGCATTGGACCGCGCCACCGTCCAGGTGCCGTTCGAACTGCCGGGTATCAGGGCGCTGCGGCGCAGCAACGTACTTTGCACACTGGAACTCCACACGCGCTCGCGCATCGATCATGGAACGTACGAGCCACCGCTGTTACCAACTCAGCGGGGAGTCCAGGACTAACCTGCGCAGCCAACAAGGCCAAAAAAGCCGCGCGGGATCGTCCATGCCGACGGATTTAAGCCATGGAAATCTCCGATGCCGGGCCGCGCCGATTCTCCCTTTCGACTGATGCAGCGGCGGGTACCGCAATCGCGTTGCCTGCGCAACAGGGCGAAGCAGTGGAAGCTGCGCTAGTTGGCGAGTTGGCATTCGGCCCGCCCTTTGTCAAAGGCGTGCCGACTGCAAGACTTCAGCCGCTTGGGTCGCACAGCGAGGATGTACCAGTTGTAAAGACTCGCGCCCGCCCCCCCATGGACCCGGAAATCGCGGAATTCGTCGCGACCATGCGGATCGCAGCCAGTCGGGCCAACGAATCATTCAACGCGTTTGATCCGGTTGCCTTGAAGGCCACGCGCGACCTGCTCATCGAGTTGGGCCGCCCCGGCGAAGCCATTGCGCTGCAGCGGCAGATCCTCCGATTTACAGGCGATGGGCCCGAGCAGTTGCCCGAGCTCATGGTTTTGGTGGATTTGTGCCTTGATGCCGGTCAACCACGAGCAGCGATCGACGCCATTGAAAAGGCGCGCCTGCATTTGGGAGGCATGTCCGATGAGACCCGCGCTCAGATCACGTGGCTGGCGGCCCTTGCGCGAGTGCTTGCGGGCGATCCGAACGCAAAGCGAGAGATCAGGGCGCTCGCGCCTTACGTTTACGATGAAATCACTGTGGTGCTCAAGACCTTGGTCAGGCATGCCGGCGGCGACCGGGCCGCTCTGAGCGAGGCGATACGCGGCATTCAAGACCCGGCCAACCGGGTCCTGTTATTTGTAGGGTGCTGTCGGCCCTCGGATGCACTCGCGGTACTTGACCAGTTTGTTCAAGCACACGACCCCGGGCCTGGCGGCGCATTGCATGAAGATGTGCACAAATTTGCCCAGGCCATCTTCCATTCTCCTATCGTCGCTTGCTCGCCGTTACGCGAAGTGCTTGCCGCCAGTCATTCCTGGAAGCTCCTGCGCGAACGTTGCGAACCTGAAGAGCTGGCCGCCATCGTCGTTGATGCCCGCTTGCCGGATCTGAAGCCTCATGTGCTGAGGGCTCTTTCCGACATGCAATTGCACGATATTGCCCGCAGGGTCGCAACCATGGACGCAGGCACGGATGACCCCTATCAGCTGTTGTCTTCGTTCTATCGCAACTGGAATGATCCACAGATAAACCTGGGGGTCCAGCTGGAGGGACACGGCCGAAAGCTGCTCGCTACCTACCTCAACCGCAAGTGGGGCGCCTCGATCCACGTGCATCCCAATATGGTCACGGCCCCTGGAGTGCTGGCGGGACTGATTGGGCGCACCAGCGGCACAGCACAAGAGGTGCGAACCGGCCTGACATTCGGCGTCGATCACGGTGTGTCCGCGGTCTATGTCCGAAAACAGGGCAAGGAGGCGTTGTTCTTTTTTGATTCGTTTACCGTTTCGGGCGAATCGGGGGGCGTCGACATGGTCGAGGAAGCTGTGCGAAAGACAGGCCGAAAAATCCCCGTCTACCGGCAAGCCATTCCGACACAGTCAGACTCACATTCGTGTTTCGTGCAATCAATGAAGACCGCCCTCACACTCACCCGCCGCATCCCTGGCGAAAATGGCAGCTTTGGCGAGTTCCTGATTCCGGATCTCATTGGCGAGATGGAAACGACGCGCACTGAGCAATCGGCGCTCAATGCATTCATCCCCACGCTGGGCTTTCCAGAGATCGCAAAAATGGCACAAGGCCCCGCCCTGCTGCAAGAACACCTTGCAGCAGGCCAGGACAGGCCCTTGAGGGATACGCAGACGGGTCTTTCATTGCAGGCATTTGTGCGTTCGCGCGCCGTGCGTATCGAGAATTCCGGCAAGCCGGTGGAGGTCTTCGACTACACGCGGCAAAAGGGACTTCGATATGCGAAGAACATCGACGTCGAGCAGTGGATCCAGACGATCCTCGCTCAAGCCGGCCCGCATGCATTGAGCCCGGCGCAGCAAAACGAGCTTGCCGCGCGGGTGAAGGCGCTCGATTGCCTTGCGGCCGAACTGACGCCGCGACCTGAGCCGGAGGCCAAGCGCTGAAGCGCACCCCGTTGGGCGACGCGAAAGCCCGGCGCAAGAGACACGAGGGATAATCCGGGGGTTTCCCCGAGGCGCTTCGGCGCCGTCGCCAGTTCTTCACCTCTAATTCATCATGTCGCTCGATCAAGTCACCCCCGGCAAGCTAGTTCCCGACGCATTCAACGTGATCATCGAAATCCCGATGAATGCCGATCCCGTCAAGTACGAGGTCGACAAGGAGACGGGCGCCATTTTTGTGGACCGCTTCATGAGCACGTCCATGCATTACCCGACCAACTACGGCTATGTGCCCAAGGCCCTCAGCGGCGACGGCGACCCGGTTGATGTGCTTGTGATTACGCCGGTGCCGCTGATTCCGGGCGTCGTGGTGACCTGCCGGCCGATCGGTATCCTCCAGATGGAAGATGAGGCTGGCG
>JBKJKT010000078.1:0-2518 GCA_046597415.1 Ramlibacter sp. | reverse complement strand
TTGGCTTCGCAGTGCTGATGGCCCTCGGTATCATCGCCGCGGCCTGCTCGTCGGTGCACACCGCGACTCCCATCTTTTACTCATTGCGCCGCCTGTCTCTGCCCGTCGGACTGGCAGGTTTCGTAGACAAATACCTACTGACGATAATGTGTAAGCATATTTAGGAATTTGACGTCCGATCCGGCCAGTGCAATGGCGAAGTGCATCGGGGAACGTGCATCGGGGAACGTTTTCGGGGTGGTGGGCGCCTCGACTACCGCTCCCGCCAACTCCGAACCCGGCAGCGCGGCTCGGCGGTGGGTTCGTCGGACTCCGGGCAGATCTCGGACATCACCCTTTACGCGACGCCCGAAATTCGCATACAAACATCGGACATATGTCGGCCCTCAAAGCAGCCATCCAAGATCGCATCCACCACGCAGCGCCTGGACACGTCTGGGTGCCGGCCGACTTCGCCGCCCTGGGTAGCCGCGACACCATAGACAAGACACTGCAGCGCATGGTGGCAGCGGGCGAGCTGCGCCGCATCGACCGCGGCCTGTACGACCGGCCTTTGGTCAATTCGCTGACGCAGCGGCCCACCGTGCCGGACTACCGACAAGTGATCGAGGCCATGGCGCGGCGCGACCAGGTGCGCCTGCTGGTCGATGGGATGACGGCAGCCAATGATCTGGGCCTGACCGACGCGGTTCCTGCCAAGGTGACCCTGCACACCGACGCGCGCCGCCGATCGCTGAAGGTCGGCAACTTGGTGATCCAGTTCAAACTCACCGCACCCAGCCGACTTTACTGGGCCGGGCGGCCGGCCATGCGCGTGGTGCAGGCTCTCCACTGGTTGAAGGACACGCTGCCCGCCGATCGTGACCGGATCGTCTCGCGGCTGGCCGCGCTGCTGAACGAGCGTCAGCACGGCAAAGCGATTCGCGACGACCTGCTTGCGGGCCTGGGCATGCTGCCTGGCTGGATGCAGGAGCTGCTGCAGCCGCTGCTGCGCACCACAGCGGTAGTGAAGCGCCTAACGACGGCCAGCCAAACAGCGACGGCGTCACGATCATCACCCTGATGAACGGAGCCTTCAAACAAGTGATCATGGCCAGCGGCAACGACAGGCGCACCGTTGAAGTGCAGGAGCTCGAGGCGCTCAGCAGCGACCTCTTCTTGTCGAGCGCCAACCGCTTGGGCACCACGGCGCAATACGTGGAGAAGGACTCTTGAGCGCTGTGATCCAGCCGATGCCATCGATCTGGCGCAGCTCGTCGATGGTCTTGTGGCCCATCATGCCGCGGTCACCCACCATCACCAGCTGCTCGATGCCGAAGTTCTCGCGCAAGCGCTGCACCTCGGGCATGAAGGTGGTGCTGTCAGCCACGTTGCCCCCGTACACCGACACCGCCACCGGGCAGCCGCGCACGTCGGCGAGCAGCCCGTAGTTGACCTGCAGCAGCCCCTTCTTGCCGTGGCGGTTGTGGACCAGCTTGGCCAGCGGACACGTATTTTGCGCACCTTCAATCCGTCGTCGGCGATGCGATCGGTGTGGTCGTAGTGGGCCTTGACGGTTTCACCCAGCTGCGAGATGACCTTGGCGCGGCCGCCCTTTTTTTCGGAGTAGGCGCGGAGCGTCTTCTTCTTGTTTTTCTTCTGGGTGCCGGTGCACCAGCTCTTGTGCAGGGTCATGCGCGCTCCTTACTCACTTTTGCGCTGGCAGCTCGATGCCATAGGCCTGGGCGATCCGGCCGACCAACTCGGCGACGGTGACGGCGCCGAGCTGCAGCGCTTTCGGATCGATGCTGGTGTCAGCGGCAGCCACGGTCAGGAACCGGGCCAGGTCCGCGCCGATCTTCGGGTCCATCTCGATGCGAGTGGTTGGCGCCAACAGCTGCGAGAGGCGCAGTACGTCGTTCAAGTGCTTGCGCACGTCCTTCGCATCCACCTTCTCGCCTTTCTCCTTGCGGCCGCTCAGTTCCAGCCAGGCGACGGCCTTGAGCGGGATCAGGCGGTCCTCGCCGACCCACGGCAGGCCGTCGGTTTCCCGCCGTCCCGCCATGATGAAGGCGTAGTAGGCCTCGTCGAGCAGGATCGCGGAAAGGCTTGCGACGGCTTCGTCGAGCGGAATCGGGGTCAGGTGGCTGCCTTCGGCTGGCTTCAATCCATCGGGCGCGCGGGCGAAGAGTTCGACCATCGCCGGGAAGCGCTCGTCGCCGGGCTTGATGAAGCGATAGAAGTTGGGCTTGTCGGTCTCGCTTGCTTGGCGGATCTCATACTTGCCGGCGTCGACGAATTTCCAGAAGGCCTCACCAAATGCCGGCGTCAGCGCTTCCACATGCAAGACGATGTCGAGATCCTTGGTCGCGCGAAACGCGAGCCCGGCGTCCTCCATGGTTAGAGTGGCGGCCGTGCCGCCGATCAGGACGTACTGGTCCGCGTAGGCCGCGAACCACTCCCGGAAGATGTCGAGTCCCCTCACCATGGCAGTTGCCCCTGCAGTTCGTCCAACGCAAGCTGGACCCGCTCATCCGCA
>JBKJKT010000209.1:0-8224 GCA_046597415.1 Ramlibacter sp. | reverse complement strand
CGGCAGACGCAGGTCATGAACGAGGGCTGGGCCACGTTCTGGCACTACACCTTGCTCAACGACCTGTACGACCAGGGTCTGCTGACCGACGGCTACATGATGGAGATACTGAGTTCGCACACCAATGTCGTCTTCCAGCCGGGCGTGGGCGACAGGCGCTATGGCGGCATCAATGTGTATGCGCTCGGCTTTGCGATGTTCACTGATTTGCGGCGCATCTGCGAGAACCCGACCGATGAAGATCGCGCGTGGTTCCCGGACATTGCGGGCTCGGACTGGCACAAGACGCTTGACTATGCGATGCGGCACTTCAAGGACGAGAGCTTCATCGGGCAATACCTGTCGCCCAAGGTGATGCGCGATTTGCGCCTGTTCTCCATCGTGGACGACTCGACGCAAAAGGAACTGGAAGTGGCGGCCATTCACGACGACGCGGGTTACCGGCGTGTGCGTGAGGGGCTGGCCAAGCAGTACGACCTGAACTGGCGCGAGCCGAATATCCAGGTGTGGAATGTGAATCTGCGCGGCGACCGGTCATTGATCCTGCGGCATACGCGGCACAACGACCGGCCGCTGGACGACGGGGCAGAGGAAGTTGTGAAACATGTCGCGCGCTTGTGGGGTTTCAAGGTGCGGCTGGAGAGTGTGGATGCGCATGACAAGGTGCTGCAGCATTGGGAGGTGACGCCGGTGGGGCATGGGCATTGAGGCAAAGGGGAGTAGAGGTTTCCCGCCGGAATTGGCTAAAAGTAGAGTTTTTCTGCAGGATTCGCTAGGATGTAGAGGAAATTTGCACTCACGTAGAGTTTTTCAACACCTCCGGGCTGGCTCACCGAAAGGCCCATTTCTGTCTATGCACGTCAAGCGGGCTACCTTGCGCATTGGTTGACGGGCATTGCATTCGACTTTCGCGCGCCGGCCGGCGCTCCGCGAGTGCGCTTGCTAAACGCCGACAAATACCTCGTCGGCCCGGAAACGACCAGCCCGCAATTTGGCGTCATCAACAACTTGTTGGGTGGCCGGGCGTTCAGTCCTCTCGTGCGCAAGAGCGAGACGCTGAAGTCGCTGCTCGCAGAGAACCTCAGGGCCAAGGTCGTTGCAGCGATGGATTCCATCGAGCCGGAGATGCGCAGTCGCGCGGTCGCGCGGTGGATTACATGTACTTGTCGGAGACCCGTTCGACGTACAGCATCGAAGACGAAATACCGGACAGCAATCGCGCAGCGAAGTTCAGGCGCCTGCTCGAATCGGCAGGAGAACCCGGCGAGTTGACTGAAGATCAACTGTGCGAGTGGCAAAACCTGATCGTCATGCCGCTCAGTGCCGAACATAGTTACCGCGCTTCGCAGAACTGGCTATCGCGTCCTGGAAGGCTGCGCAACATCGCAGACTTCATTCCGCCGCCAGCAGCACTCGTCGGACCGATGATGGATTGCGTCGGTCGCGTGGCAGCGTATGGCAGTCAAGGCGTTCTTGATCCTGTGGTGGCCGCTACTTGCGCGGCATTCGGACTGGTCTTCGTGCATCCGTTTTTTGACGGCAATGGTCGGCTGCACCGGTTCCTGCTCCATCACGTGCTGCGCCAATCCGGCTTCACACCAGCGGGCGTGGTGCTGCCAATTTCGGCGCGCATGCTCAAGCAACTGGAGCGGTACTCGGGGCTGCTGAAGGCTTACTCGCAGCCGCGAACTGCATTTGTCAATTACCGCCTGGACAGCGACAGCGCGACGATTCATGTGACGTCACCGCAACCGCCGTGGCTCTATGCATACTTCGACGCCACTGAGATTTGCGAGTTCGTGCTGCAATGTTGCAAGCTCTGCGTCGAGGAAGATCTGTCAGCTGAAGTCGAGTACCTGCGCAGTCATGACCACACGGTGCATGAACTGGAAACATGGCTGGACATGCGCCAGTCGAAATTGAATTCGCTGATTGATCTGATTGTGCAGGGGCAGGGGGCGCTGTCAAAGCGCAAGCGGGGGTTTGTCGCGGAGCTGACGGATGATCAGGTGAAGCGGGTCGAGGAGGTGGTCGCGCGGAATTTCGCGGGGTATATCGATAAGCGAGAGTAGGGGCTGCGACACTCGGATATGCGGACCTCACGTTCCTGGGAAGAGACAAATGAAGCTGCCGATCAAGATGCGCGCCCGACTCAATGACCCATTGCAAAGGACATTCGTTCAGGGCGAACCTGTCGGCGTTGCGGGGCAGCCCACACGGACTGCGGCGTCACTGAGGGGATTGCTTGCCCGACCAGGGAAATCGTTGTCGGTGGATGGGATGAACGCGGGCGTTGCGGTGTATTTGGAACTGAAGAATCGATCGAAATAGCGAAAGCAGGTCGCGCAGTTCCAGGGCCTCGACCCGGTCCGCCTATTGCAGCAAATAAGAATTGCTCAGCAAACACTGGGCGATATCGCCCCACGATGGCCATGAGCTCTGGGGAATCTTGGAAGCCATTCTCACGTGGACGCAGGTCTGAACGCCAACAAGCCGTTTTCACCCGATGGGGGAGTTTCAGCGGATGCTGAAATTGGTATATAGGGTGAAAATACTGCGTCCGCAACTATCATGGAGGACCAGAGGCGCTCCCCGAGGAATGTCGGCCACTGCTCACTCATGCCAGTGGCACGGCGGGGTACGGCTTCATTGCAGGAAAGTTCGACACCGTCGATGGTTTCGGGCCAACATGTGTGCGTCGCTTCGTCGAAGAAGCGAATGTCCTTGGCGATCGGAGCCCGGACCAGTGGCAGCAGGATGCTTTCGGTCAGGTCGATGCCTGGCTGCGCGCACTGGGGTTGAGGGAGCCGGCCCCATGACTCAGCCGACGTTCAACATCTTCGATGCACTGTCCGCGTGGGGCAAGACGCTTCCAGGTTGGCAACATTTTCTTCTGAGCAGGCTCGTGGCGACGGAGGAGGAGGAGTTGCCCGATGAAGCCCTCGATGAGATTCTTTCCGAGTACCGGATCGATCAGCACCTGGCCGGCCCGGTTGCAATGCACGCGGCCTGGGACATGACATTGCCGCAATTTCAGGGTGGTGTGCCGACTGTGGCGAGTACGCTGGCTGCGATCACCTCGGTATCCGGGGTGAATGCGCTCGCCGCCGGCGAGACGATGCACTTTGGCCACAGGCTAGAGGACTTCTCTCAATTGCGCTGGTACGGCTAGGTGGGGGCAGGTCATGGGGACCCCCCCCGGGCGGCCCAATGTCCGCTGGCCCCTTGCCATAGCTTTGGGCGTAGAGTTCCGGAGGCTACCGCCAAATTGCAGCGTCGTTAGCGAGTAACTTCGACAATTCCTGTTTGGAGCCCTTGCCAGTCGGATGCATCGATCTCTTCCAAAGTAGCGCTTCGAACAGTGAATCCAATGTCGGGCAGAACATTTTTAAATGAATTGACTTCGTGGGGTGTCCGCCAAACTGATTCGCATTCATCGCACATCAGAAGTAATTCATCGCCTGAGGTGCTTTTAACCGCAAGCAGCTGACCTTGACGGCAAATTGGACATTCGCCAAAAACATATGTTTGCATGGTTACTTCCCGAGAAGGAATTCATATTGTCTTGGAAATGGGGGGGTTCCCCCGGAAGCATAGCCTGTCACCATCCGGCTCGTCCCAGCCTCAGTAATGATCGTCACGTGGTTCAAGTTTTCAAGCTGACCGCCCATGCCCCCCGCGTAGCCAGAGTTTGGTCGAGGCACTACGTAAATATCTCGATTTCCCACAGTGACTGGGTGCAGGCCCATCCGCAGCGACCGCGCCCAGGCGTCTTCTATGGCAGCAAGAGGATTGCCGTAGAAAACTCCCTGATTCGGCTTGGTCAGACTTAACGTCGCATGGTTTTCCATGACGTGTGCCGCAGCGTCACCACCTGTCCGGGGGCTCGGTCTAGACCAATCTAGCGCTCCCGCATCCTTGACCCTATTTGAAGACCCGGCGCGTATCGCGCTCACGCCTCGGGGGGCAATTAGGTTGTCGAGTGGCTCTACAAGGTAAGCGGTAAGCCGACGGAGTTCTTGCCTACGCGGCCGTAGTCTTGTACAGGTCCGAGCGCAATGGGTTGTCAGCGAAGTGCTGCTTCCACAACCGCGGGGTGAGTTCGGCCACGCGGGATGCCGGGTGCTCGCCCACGCGCTGCAGCACATCCACCAGGTAGGTGTACGGATCAATGTCGTGCAGCCGGCACGTTACGAACAGGCTTTGCATGATGCCCGCGTGCCTGGCGCCCACCTCGGTCCAACAGAACAACCAATTCCTTCTTCCCATCGGAATTGCACGCAGCGCGCGCTCCAGATGGTTGGTGTCCATCGGCACGTCGGCATCGCTCAGGAACACCTGCAAGCTGGCGCGGCGCTCGCGTGCGTAGGCCAGTGCCTTGGTCAGTGGATTGCTCGGCAGCAGCCCCTGCTGCTCGAGCTTGCGATCGACCCACTCGAAGAACTTCTCAACCAGCGCCTTGCTGTGCGTGAGCCGGTGCATTCGCTTGGCCTCGCCGGTGAGTTTGCGTTCGCGCACCTGCTCTTCGATCTTGTAGAGCGCAGCGATCTGGCGCATCGCCTCGCCCGCGGCCTGCGGCTCGGCGCCTTGCGCGTCGAAGAAGCCACGACGGCAGTGCACCCAGCATTGCGCGTGCGTGATCTCGCTCTTCTTGGCGTACTTCGCGTACGCCTCGTAGCCGTCGGTGAGCAGCACCGAGCCCGGCGCGTGCGTCAGCCCCAGCGCCTGCTGCACATGCTCGTGGCGGCGCGACTCGAAGTACGGGAAGCACACTTCGTCCAGTTCGCCGTACACCGGCCAGAAGTAGCCGCCCCTCATCTTGCCGGGCCCGGCTCGCCCGGCCTTGATCGGCGTCTCGTCCATCGCCTTGACGCGGCTCGCGCGCACCGAGGTGAACTGCGCTTCGTAGATGGGCTCGAGCAGCTGCGCCGTTTGCTGCGTGATCTGCGTGAGCCACGGCCGGCTCACGGTGATGCCCGAATCGACCAGGCGCTGGTGCTGGCGATACAGCGGCAGGTGGTAGACGAACTTGTCGACGGCCACTGCGGCGGCAAAGCTCACGTCGGCGCGGCTGCCCTCGATCACGCCCACCGGCGCGCTCGGGCAGTGCAGCGTCTGCGTGTCCAGCCGCTTGATGACAGGGCGCACGTACTTGAGCACCACGTAGCTGCCGGGGCGCTGCGCCAGGCGGTGGCTGACTTTCTCGCCGATCACCTCGTACTGCTCACTCGACAGGCCCTGCACCTCGGGGTTGGGCACTTCGATGGTCTGCACCGGCACCCGGGCAACGTCAAAAAACGGCGCGACGGCTGCCTCGTCGGTGAAGTCGCTGCGCCGCTTGCGCCGCTTGTGCGCGGGCACCTCTTGCTCCAGCGGCGCTGGCAGTTGCTCGGGCTGCTCCATCAGCTCACCCAGGTGCATCTGCTGCGCATCCGGCTCGGGCGCGTAGCGCTCGCTCTTCTTGCCAAACAGCTGTCGCTTGAACCATTCGAGCTGCGCCTGCAGCGCCTCGATCTGCGCGGCCTGCGCGCGCAGCTGCTGCTGCACCGCAGACGGCACGCCAGCCATCTGGGCGGCTTCGGGCAGGCGTGTGAGTGTGGCGCTGGGCATGAAGGTGTTCATCATGCGCAAGCTCGCAGTTGCGCGCCACCGGAGTGTCCCGAATTGCAATCGCTTCGATGTTGCGCAGGCTCGTGCCGATAGCGCTTCAACTGGCGCTTGGGCTCGATGCCTTCGAGCATCATCTTCAACTGCGTGCAGTCGATCTCCCGCGTGTGCACACGGCTCCAGTCGGTGATGAAGCAACCCGCCTCCAGTCGCTTGGCCCACACGCACCAGCCGCTGCGATCGAAGTACAGCACCTTGATCAGCGCCGCGCTGCGGCTGGCAAACACGTACAGGTCGCCCGCCGTGGGGTCCTGGGTGTACGCGGCCCTGGCGATGGCATACAAGCCGTCGAAGGACTTGCGCATGTCCACCGGGCGGCCATAGAGGTACACGCGTACGCGCGATTCAGGGAAGAACATCGCGGCCTCTCAGCGTCGCACGATTTGCAGCACAACGCCCCCGCCCAGCTCCAGGCGCAGCTCAACTCCCGCGGCCACGGGCCGCGAAGTCGCCGGCTCGGGCAGTTCGCCCAGATCGATGAAGTTGCCTGCCTCTCGCCGCTGGCGCATCAGCGCTGGCGCTTTCGCCTTGGCCGCGCCCGCCTGCACGCCAGCAGCCAGACGGCCGCGCCACCGGGAGAAGCTCTGCGTGCTCACCCCCTCTTGCGCGCAGAACTGCCCGATCGTCGTACCGCAGCCTTCGAAGCGCTGCATCACTTCGCTCCAGGCCTGCTTGCTCAGCCGCCGCCTCTTGATCGTCTTCATTTCCCGCTTCCTTCGCATGTGTTGAACATGCAGGAATTGTGGGAATCAGCGCGGCTCGGGAGAAGAACGCCGGTGGCTTACCGCTTACTCTACAAGACTTGTGATGGACGAAACCACAGCGAGATCACCACCTGAGGCAATTGATGCGGCGGAGGCAATAACTCCGCCGAAAGCCATCTGCCCCTGCCCTCGCATGTAATTCATCAGCGCCGCATCACGCGTAGCCCGTGCGCGGGTCACGGATGGGTCCCATGCAGACATTGTGGGGGAGGATTCGGTGGGGCGGGCATACGGATTTATGCAGGCAGCCCCCTCTCCTAGCGCACTCCATTGTGCGGCGCTCGCGTTCCCGCTAGGCGACGGGTTAACGCTGAAGCGGTTCGATTCACCGCTCAACTCACTTCGGCTCGCAGCAGCAAGGCGCTCGTTACTTTGATTGAGTGCAAATTCACCGAGCGATCGAGCGTCGCCATATGCGTTGCCATCCGCGGGAATGAAGTAACTTCGGCCCGCCTCGATCCGGTCCCCATTGGTATTGTTCGCCAGCATGAAGTTGCCGATTAACTGGGGCTTGCTACTCCCGACTATTGACGAAATAGTGTCGCCAGGGCGCGCCCGGTAGGCGCGTCCATCAACGCTAGTTTCTGTAGCCACACGGTACTGACGTTCTGCTTCTCTAAACGCGGTATGGGCATCCGGCTGCTCGGGCTCATTCTGCCGGCGCATTTGGATCGCATCGCTTTGTTGAATCCACTCTTGCTCGCGGAGCGAGTGGTACGCCTGATCGCTTTGCATGTCCGTGCCGTTTTTATAGTCCCCGCTCGAAGAGGCCCCGTATCCCTGTGCTACCGAACCAGTACTTGAGGCTCCGCCCAAGCTTTCGCCCAACGCGTTGCCAAAGGCATCGACAGCCACCTGTTGAATGGCAATCTTCCCACCGCGCATCACCGCCATCGTCGTGCCTGCGACCAGGCCCGTTGCGAGCCGTGAGCCGAACTGGCCTGCCGGTGTGTCCCCGAATGCATTCCCAAACGCTGGGGCAACCGTCTGACCGATACCGGCACCTGCTGCGCTCGCGACCACACTCCTCCAGTTGAATCTGTCCTGCAGCCCAGTAGCCACCCCGATGGCTTGCGTCCCGATCCTCGACACCGCTGCGCGGGCTACCGCGTTCATTCCTGAGAATGCGTTTCCTGTGGTCGATGCCAATGAGCCGACGCCTGCGGCGGTGCCGCCCGAGAGGGCGCTCATGACGACCCCCTCCCAGCTGAATTTTCCCTGTGTGCCGACCGCCACCCCGACGGCTTGGCTGGCGATGGAGCCGACTGCGCCCCCTGTTGCGCCCGCCGCGGCCGCAATTCCGGCGGTGACGCCTGCGGCTCCGGCTGCGCCCGCCATGACACTGGCACCAAGACTCATCGTGGCACTGAAACCGGCTGTGCCGGCTGCGACCGTGCCAGTCGAAGCCATGGCAGCGGCAGCAGCGCCTGCGGTGTAAATCGTCACGATGATCATGACGACGATCATCAGCAACTGCCCAAACATGTTCGCCTTCTTGGGCGGCGGCCGAGGCATATTCGGGCTCGTATCCCCGATGATTTCTCCGGGGCGGTACGGTCTGAACGTGTCTGCGTTGTTTGCGCTGGTCTCGGCTCCCGGAATCTTGAGCAACTGACCCGCCTTCAGGTCCGCATTGCTCGTCATCCCGTTGGCGTCGGCGATGCGGTACCAAAGGCGGCTGTCGCCGTAGATGTTCTTGGCGATGGCTTCCAGGGTGTCCCCCGCACCCACCACATGGACTCTGTCGGCGAGGTCAGGCGTGTTGCCGGCGGTGGCCGCATACCCGAAGTTGA
>JBKJKT010000169.1:0-24239 GCA_046597415.1 Ramlibacter sp. | reverse complement strand
CCGCAGGGAAGGTGAAGTTGGTCGGATCGTAGAACGCGGTCTCGTTCAGGCCCGGCTCCAGTTTGTCCAGCGGATAGTTGTGCGGCACGTAGGCCGTCAGCGCCACCTGTCCGAATGGAATCTTCTTGTCGGTGCCCTTGACCTTGAACTCGCCGCCCTCGAACTCGATGTCGGCATCGCTCGCCTCCATCAGGTGCGCCGCAATCTTCTTGGCCTTGGTCTCGATCTTGTCCAGCGCCTTCATGATCGCCGCGCCGCCTACCGAGATCGAACGTGAACCATAAGTGCCCATGCCGAACGGCACACGACCGGTATCGCCGTGAACCACATCGACGTTCTCGACCGGTATGCCCAGGCGCGCGGCCACCACTTGCGCAAACGTCGTCTCATGCCCTTGACCATGGCTGTGCGACCCCGTGAACACCGTGACGCTGCCAGTAGGGTGCACGCGAATTTCGCCGCACTCGAACAGGCCTGCACGAGCACCGAGTGCCCCTGCGATGTTCGACGGCGCGATGCCGCACGCTTCGATATAGCTGCTGTAGCCGATGCCGCGTCTGAAGCCCCGGGCCTCGCTTTCCTTTCGGCGCGCATCGAAGCCGGCAACTTCGGCCAGTGCATTGGCCTTGTCCATCGCCGCGCCGTAGTCGCCCACGTCGTACTGCAACGCTACCGGCGTCTGGTACGGGAACGTGGTGATGAAATTGCGCCGCCTGATTTCGTCCTGCGAGAGATTCATCTCCCAGGCGCAACGCGTGACCAGTCGCTCCAGCAGGTAGGTGGCCTCGGGCCGTCCCGCTCCGCGATACGCATCGACCGGGGCAGTGTTGGTAAACCACGCATCGACCTCGACGTGAATCAACGGCGTTGCGTACTGCCCGGCGAGAAGGGTCGCGTACAGGATGGTGGGTACCGCAGTTGAGAACGTCGACAGATAAGCACCCAGATTGGCATCGGTATGCACCCGTAGCGCGAGGAACTTGCCGTTGCTGTCCATCGCCATTTCGGCGTGACTCACGTGGTCGCGGCCATGCGCGTCCGACACGAACGACTCACTGCGATCGGCAGTCCACTTGATCGCGCAATTGAGTTGCTTCGCGGCCCAGGTCAGTGCGACATCCTCTGCGTACAGGAAGATCTTGGAGCCGAAACCGCCACCGACATCCGGCGCAATCACGCGCACCTTGTGCTCGGGCAGGCCCAGAACAAAGGCCGTCATCAGCAGACGCTCGACGTGCGGATTTTGATTGGAGACGTACAGCGTGTACTCGTCGTTCGCCCGGCTGAACGAGCCGATGGCCGCGCGCGGTTCCAGTGCATTGGGAATCAGGCGGTTGTTCGTCAGGTCGAGTTTCGTCACGTGTGCTGCAGACGCAAAAACCGCATCGACAGCCGCCTTGTCGCCGAGCGCCCACTTGTAGCAATGGTTGTCTGGCGCGGCCTCGTGCAAGGCCGTGGCTTTGGCTGCATCAGTAACGCTCACCACGGCTGGCAATACGTCGTAGTCCACTTCGACCGCCTCGGCCGCATTGCGGGCCTGCTCGAGCGTGTCGGCAACGACCATCGCCACGTGATCCCCCACGTAGCGCACCTTGCCGAGCGCGAGCACGGGATGCGGCGGCTCCTTCATCGGTGTGCCGTCGGTGGATGTGATAAGCCAGCCGCAAGGCAGGCCCCCCATCTTTCCTTCGAGGTCCTTGCCGGTGAAGATTCGCGTCACGCCGGGCATGGCCGAGGCTGCGGTGGTGTCGATCGAGTTGATCGTGGCATGCGCGTGCGGCGACCGCACAAAGACCGCATAGCGCTGGTTGGCGAGGTTGATGTCGTCGGTGTACTGGCCTGAGCCGGTGAGGAACCGGTAGTCTTCCTTGCGGCGGACGGACTCACCGATGTGAGGCAGTTTGGAGAAGTCTGATGCACCCATGTCGTTCTCCTGGTTAGCTCATGGCCTTCTGGCCCTGTTGAACGGCTTTGACCACGTTTTGATAGCCGGTGCAGCGGCAGATATTGCCATCCAGCATCTCGCGGATCTCGCTCTCCGATGCGTTGGGCTTCTGCTTGCACAGGTCGATGGCGCTCATCACCATGCCCGGCGTGCAGAACCCGCACTGCAGGCCGTGGCACTCCTTGAACGCGGCCTGCATCGGGTGCATGGTGCCGTCCTCCTGCGCCAGTCCCTCAATGGTGGTGATCTCGCTGCCGTCCTGCTGGGCCGCGAGCGTATTGCACGACTTGATCGCCCGACCGTTGACGATCACGGTGCAGGCGCCGCACTGGGCAGTGTCGCAGCCCACGTGCGTGCCGGTCAGCTTGAGATGCTCCCGCAGCGCGGTGACGAGGAGCGTGTTGGGCGCGACGTCGATGGACGCGGCTCTTCCGTTGACTTTCAGTTGTACCTGCATGGCGTGGGCCTTCCTCTTGGGTTGTCTCCAGGAAATTTCATTGTTCGACCACGCCTGCCCCGGACACCTAGGCGAAACCCTAGGCCCGAAGAAAGGCTGACGCGAAATTCTCAAAATGGAACAATCGGCCCCTGCGGCCAGTTCAGACAATCACGACGCCATGGCATCCACGCAACCGACCTCCGCCATCCCCGATGAGCGCCTGCTGCGCATCGAGCAGGCGCGCGCCGCCGTCATGTTCGAGGGCCGCAGCGCCACCGATGCAATGGTCGATGCGTGGTTCAACCATAGCTGGATCGAGCGATCCTGGCGTCGCTGCATGGCGCGCGGCCGCCGGCCCGACGAGAACCTTGCTTTTGATGTGTTACCTGCCCAGGCCGCGCGACGCGCTTCGGATTCAGCAAACGAGCTGGTGCATGCGGCACGTCCGGTTCTCGACCAGCTGAGCCGCGCTATCGCCAGCACGCGTTATTTTGCGATCCTGACCGATGCCAACGGCATCGTCGTCGATGTGGGCGGGGCCATCGACCGCAGCGACCCGCGCGCTCATCTCATTACCCGCATTGGCGTCGATCTTTCTGAGGCCGCCGTGGGCACGACGGCCATCGGTGCTGCGCTGGCCGAACACCAGCCGGTCTGGCTGCATCGAGGCGAGCACTTCTTTCGCGACACCAGCGTTTACAGCTGCGCGGGTGCGCCCTTCTTCGGACCGGATGGCAACTGCGCCGGGATGCTGGATTTGACCGGCGTTGAGACGATAGAGCGGCCGGAGCTCAAACACCTCGCAGCGCAGGCCGCGCGCAGCATTGAGAACGCATTGGCGATTGCGCGGCCTCATGCGCTTTTGCTGCGGCTGAACTGGCCCGGTCACGCCATTGGCGACGACACCGATGGGCTGATTGCGCTGGATGGCGATGGTTGTGTGACCGGTGCGAATCCGGCGGCGCGGCAGATGGTGCCGGTCCTGGCGCAGCCACGTGCCGCTCGCCTGCACTGCAGCGAACTGTTTGCGATGCCGATGGAGATGCTGTTCGATTCCGCAGGGCTGGAGCATTCGCTGGAAGTGCCGCTGTGGTCGGGATTGCGGCTTCAGGTGCTTTCGCAAACCCCGGGCCAGGAGCCCGGAGCCCGTCGGAACTCGCGCGCTTTGCCACTGCGAGATGTCGAAGCCGCGTTGATCCGCAAAGCGGTAGATGACGCACGTGGAAATGTCATGCAGGCAGCGCGCGCTCTCGGCATCAGCCGCGCCACCGTCTATCGCAAGCTCGGCAAAAAATAATTGGGGTCAGATTCCAATTAATTAGTCCGCGGCTGCGTCTACCCGACCCCGGCATCCGGCGAAGCGGCCGAGGGGTATCGAAATCTAGTCTGCTGACAGGAATTGCGACCGGAGTGGCCGGCATCCACGCAATGACATACTTTCACTCTTGTCCTCACGACTACTTTGTGGAATGAATGCACTTCAACGGCTGGCAGCGCGAGCGCTCTGTGCAGGCCCACGCGCAGTTCGCGCCGGTCTCATCGCTTGCGCGGCTGCGGTGGCGGCACCAGGCTCGGCAGCCAACGTGCAGGTTGCAGTGGCTGCCAACTTCGCCGCGCCCATGCAAAAGATCGCAGCGATGTTCGAGTCGGACACAGGGCACAAGGCAATACTGTCGCTCGGTTCCACAGGACGGTTCTACGCACAGGTTCGCAACGGCGCACCCTTCGAAGTGCTGCTGGCTGCCGACGACGAAACGCCGCTGAAGCTGGAAGCGGACGGCCTGGCCGTGAAGGGCAGCAGCTTCAACTACGCCACCGGGCGGCTGGTGCTCTGGAGTGCGCGGCCCAACATCGTGGACGATGGCGGCGCTGTCCTGGCGCGCGGCGGCTACAACAAGCTCGCCATCGCCGATCCACGCCTGGCCCCTTATGGAAAGGCCGCCATCGAAACGCTGCAAAAAATGAATCTTGCAAGACTCCAGACCAGCGCGGTGCAGGGCGAGAGCATCTCCCAGGCGTTCCAGTTCGTGCAATCGGGCAATGCCGACCTCGGCTTCGTCGCCCTGTCGCAGGTCATGCAGGACGGCCGCATTGCGCGCGGCTCGGCCTGGATCGTGCCCGCCGACATGCACAGTCCGATCAGGCAGGCAGCAACCCTGCTGGTGAAAGGCAAAGACAACCCGGCTGCGACCGCGCTGGTCACCTACCTGCGCAGCGAACAAGCCAGGGCCGTCATCCGCCGCCACGGCTACGAGCTGTGATCAGCGCAGACGATTTCGCCGCGGTTGTCCTCACGCTGAAACTGGCGGGGTTGACGACTGTCCTGCTGCTGATCCTGACAACGCCGCTCGCGTGGTGGCTCGCGACAACCCGGTCCCGTTGGCGCGCGCCGATTGGGGCCGTGGTCGCGCTTCCGCTGGTGTTGCCGCCCACCGTGCTGGGCTTCTACCTGCTGGTCGCAATGGGGCCGAATGGACCGCTCGGGCAGTTCACGCAATCAGTGGGCATCGGCCTGCTGCCCTTCACGTTCACCGGGCTGTTGATCGGCTCGCTGATTTATTCGCTGCCCTTTGCGGTGCAGCCGCTGCAGCACGCCTTTGAAGCCATCGGCAAGCGCCCGCTCGAAGTGGCCGCCACCTTACGCGCGCGCCCGATGGATGCGTTCTTCCATGTCGTGATCCCGCTTGCGAGGCCAGGCTTTATCACCGCTGCAATCCTCAGCTTTGCGCACACGGTGGGCGAATTCGGTGTCGTTCTGATGATCGGCGGGAACATCCCCGGACAGACGCGCGTCGTCTCGACGCAGATTTACGGACATGTCGAGGCGATGGATTACGCGCCAGCTCACTGGCTTGCGGGCAGCATGGTCATCTTCTCGTTCGTGGTGCTGCTTGCATTGGCACTGCTTAACCGCCGCTCGACGCGGGTCATGCCGTGAAGCTCGAGCCCGATCGCGTTCAGGTCACGCTCTCGCGACCCGGGTTCACGCTGCGCGTGGCGTTCGACCCACCGGCGCGTGGGATCACCGCACTCTTCGGTCCTTCGGGTTCGGGCAAAACGACTCTGCTGCGATGCATAGCGGGTCTGGAGCGAGCGCAAGACGCCGTCGTGCGGATTGCCGGCCAGACATGGCAGGACGACAGTCGAAAGCACTTCATCCCGGTCTGGCAGCGGTCGATAGGCTATGTTTTTCAGGAGGCCAGTCTCTTCGAGCATCTGGATGTGCGAGGCAACCTCGCATTCGCGGGCAAGCGCGCGACTCCGGGAGATCGCAAGCAGGTCGCGCTCGATGACACCGTCGAGCTGCTGGGCATAGGCCATCTCCTGCAGCGCCGCACGCACGAGCTTTCGGGCGGCGAACGGCAACGGGTTGCGATTGCGCGCGCACTTGCATCGCAGCCGAAGCTCTTGCTGCTCGACGAACCGCTGGCGTCACTCGACCACGCGCGCAGGCAGGAAATCCTGCCCTGGCTCGAGCGCCTGCGAGACGAGCTGCAGATACCGATGCTCTACGTCACCCACGCGGCGGACGAAGTGGCGCGGCTTGCCGACACGCTGGTCGTGCTTGATCAGGGAAGCGTGACGGCAAGCGGCGCAACGGGTGAAGTGCTCGCACGCATCGATTCGCCGGTGGTGCTGGGGGATGACGCGGGTGCGTTGCTCGATGGCCGCATCGCCGAGATCGACCAGCGCTGGCACCTGGCACGCGTTGCCTTTGCAGGCGGCAGTCTCTGGCTGCGTGACAGCGGATTGCCGTTGGGTCATGCGGTGCGCATGCGGGTGCTGGCACGCGATGTGAGCATTGCGCTCGAAGCGCCGAACGGCAGCAGCATCCAGAATCTGTTGCCCTGCAGGGTGGAGGCGATTGCGAAGGATCCGCATCCCTCGCAAGTCATGCTCCGGTTGCAGATTGGCGAATCTATTTTGCTCGCGAGGATTACGGCACGTGCCGCGGATGCGTTGAGACTTGTGCCGGGGCAGATGGCGTGGGCGCAGGTGAAGTCGGTCGCGGTGGTTGGGTAGGTCTGGTGAAGCTCTGCCGGTGGTGCTGGTCTGCCTTTGGTGGGCTGTTTCCCCTTCTCCCCTGCTCCCCCTGGGAGAGGGTTGGGGTGAGGGCTAGCTGCGCCGATCGCTCATGAATTTCTCAACGCGCTGGCAACGGTCAACACCGAATAGCTCGACCGGGTTGTCTCACTTGACCAAGTTTCTGAAGTTCTTCTCTGCGCGCTCATGTCACCTTCAACACAAGACGTCTGCCACAAGCCTTGACGTACTTGGGCAAGGTCGCGACTGAAGGCGAGTGCTTTCCTGTGGCAAGCGATCGCTCAAGCCGAGCGACTGCGGGCGCCTGCGTCCCCATGCGCTCAGCCACCTCAGCCTGAGTCAGACCGGCCTCTTGTCGGGCTTTCAGCAGGGCATCCAGAAGCACGGATTCTTCGCGCTCGAGACGATCGACCTCAGCACGAACGCCGGGACGCTGCATGAGCTTTTTAACGACTTGTTCATGAGTTCGCATGCTTGATCTCCTTCAAACGTGATTCAGCCACTGCCAGTTCGCGCTGCGGTGTCTTGCCGGTCTTTTTGACAAAGCTGTGGAGCATTACGATACGCCTGCCAACCATCGTGCAGAAAAACACACGCGCGATGCCCTCGGCACCTTTGAGGCGCAGTCGAGCAAGCCGTTCCCGAATGCCTTGGTGTGCGGTTCGCCAAGGTTAGGGCCAAGAACGACCATTCGGCGTGTCAAGACGATGTATCCCGCGGCAAGCGTGTCCGGCAGCGCGAAAATAAAGCAATCGACTTGGTCGGGCATAAGCCTGTACGTGTGCCACGCGGTGCACATGAAGAACTCAGGACACGAATGTCGGCCTTGATGCGTTCTGAAAGACCTGTAAGAGATCGATTGCGATCCGCCGACCCGAGCAATCGACAGCGCAATGAACCCAAGCGTTTTCCCACAGTCTGGGCGAGAGAGCGGCATGTGCACGGGAGCAGCCAGCGAGCTGTGATAGGTTCCTGTCTGCGAGAAATGAACTTATGTTATAACAAAAACGTGGAACTTCTCGGCCGAGGCGCAGCTTCTTCGCGCTCCTGATTGCGTGCTTGCGCGAAGGCAAGATTTTCCACTGATAACGATTGCGAAGAGTCAGCCGCCCGGCGCGTTTCCGGTAACCGTGACCATCCCGACATGAATGTTCTCCGCCTCCAATCGATCGAGCGCAGCACGCTGTGGGATCGCGCATATCTGGAACTGAAGGGCGCGCTGATGGCGGGCCGCTTCGCACCTGGTGAGCGGCTGGTCCTGCGGCAGATCGCCGACAGCCTGGGCATCAGCCTCACGCCAGTGCGGGATGCGGTCAACCGGTTGATCGCTGAAAAGGCTCTTGGACGCGGAGGCCTCGGACCCGCCGGCGCGGCGGTCGTTCCACTACTGACGGCCGAGCAGTTCGAGCAACTCATGATCATCCGCGGCAGTCTCGAGCCAGTGGCGGCTGCGTATGCAGCACTTAACGCCGAGACTCAGCAAGTGGACGTCGTGGAGCAGCTGCTCATCGAGATGAAACGCCACGCTGAGGAAAGCCGAACCGATGAGTATCTCAAGGCACACTACCTGTTCCATTTCAGCATCTATGAAATGTGCCGCATGCCCATGCTCGAGGAGATGATCGAGAGTGTGTGGCTGCGGTGCGCACCGACGCTGACCCTGGCCTTGCCGCAGAACGTCCCGTCGCTCAAGCGGTACCAGCATCACATCGACACCATCGCTGCGTTGCGCAACGGCCGCCCGGATGCGGCAGCGGCGGCCGTGCGGGCAGACATTGAAAGCGCCGGCAGCGATATTGGAACCATGCTGCGAGAGCGCTCCTCTTCCCGCACCTGAAACAAGAGCGTCTCCGCTTACCTGAAGAGTTTTTGTCGGGCATGCTGCGGGGCACTTTGCGCGGTAACGTTCTTTGTTATAACATCACGCTCCTTGCACCTAACAGGAGACATCACGTGACGTTCCGATTCCCCTTGGCGACGCTCGCCACGCAGCTGGTCGCCGCCGCCACCCTGGGTCTGACAGGCCTTTCCGCAGCCGCCAACGAAAACTTCCCCGCCAAGGAAATTCGCTTTGTGGTGCCCTGGAATGCTGGTGGCTCCAACGACATCGCCGCGCGGCACCTTGCCCAGATCGCAGCGGAGCAGGGCGTGAAGGTGATCGTTGAGAACGTCCCCGGTGCAACGGGTTCGATCGGCATGACCAAGGTCGCGAATGCCGAGGCTGACGGATACACCATCGGGATGGGTACGAGTTCGACCCTCGCGCTGATTGCGCAGGGTCTGACTCCGCTGAAGAACGAGCAGTTTGCGCCCATCGCACGTGTGACGCTCGACCCACTCGTGCTGCTGGTACCCGCGAACGCACCCTATGCCAACCTGGACAGCTTCATCGCCCACCTCAAGAGGAACCCTGGCAAGGTGTCCATCGGAACGCCAGGCAACAACAACCTCAACCACATCTTCGCCGTCATGTCTGGCCGCGCAGCAGGAGTGGAGATCATCGCCGTTCCTTACACGGGCGGTTCGAAAGTGGTCACCGATCTGGCAGGCAAGCAGATCGACGCTGCGGTATTGAAGCCCTCAGAGAGCAAGGGACAGATCGACGCCGGGCTCGTCAAGCCTATCGCAGTCTTCGCGACCGAACGCCTGAAAGCCCTGCCGGATGTGCCGACGTTCAAGGAGAAAGGGCTGGACGTATTTCCATACGGACCGCTCGTCCAGATGGCCTACATCGTTGCACCGGCGAACACGCCGGCACCGGTGCGCGAGCGCCTCACCGCGATCTTCGGCAAGGCTATACAGAGCGCGAAGTTCAGGGCGTGGGCCGAGCAAGGTGGCGCCGTGGTCGACGAAACCACTGGAGCTGCGTTGAGCCGCGAGATCACCAACGTGCAGAAATCATTGGATGAAGTCGGCAAGAAGGTCTTCGTCGCCGAAAAGAAGTAAAAGCAACATGACCTCTGTCATCAAGAAAGTAACCTGCCACGTAGTGGCTGCGCCCGTGGAGCGGCCGTTCACGTCATCGCGGGGCTGGCTATATAAGACGCGCGGCTCCTGCATCGTGGAGATCGAGACCGCCGATGGCATCGTCGGCTGGGGCGAGTGCTACGGACCTTCGGCGGTGGCCAAGGCATTCATCGATACGCAGTTCGCCCCTCGCGTCATTGGGCGTGACGCCTTCGATGTCGAGGTGATCTGGGAAGACCTGTACAACCGAATCAAGGACTACGGGACTACCGGCATGGCCATCTCCGCGATCAGCGGGATCGACATCGCCCTGTGGGACATCATCGGCAAGGAGTGCAACAAGCCGATCCACAAACTGATTGGCGGTGCGCACCGAACCGAGGTGACGGCGTATGCGACAGGTCTGTACTTCATCGACATGAACCGCCTGGTCGAAGAGGCCGTTGAAGAGGCGCGGGAGTTCGCCAGCCAGGGGTTTCAGGCCATCAAGATGAAGATCGGCCTGGGCGACCCCAAGCTCGACATCCGTCGTGTGGCCGCCGTGCGTGAGGCGATCGGGCCAAACGTGCGTTTGATGGTCGACGCGAACCATTGCTTTACCGTCCCGCAGGCTATCCGTCTTGGCCGCGAACTGGAGAAACTTGACGTCGAGTGGTTCGAAGAGCCCATCTCCCCCGAAGACGTGGACGGCTATGTGGAAGTCACTCGCGCACTGGACATGGCTGTCGCAGGCGGAGAGAACGAATTCACCCGCTGGGGTTTCCGCGACCTGGTCGCGCGAAAGGCCATGGACATCGTTCAGCCGGACGTGTGCGCGGCCGGCGGCATCAGCGAGTGCCGCAAGATCGCCGCGCTGGCGATGGCCCACGGTGTCGAATGCGTTCCCCACGCCTGGGGATCGGCAATCGGCCTGAGCGCGACGCTGCACTTTCTTGCAGCCTTGCCTGACCAGCCTCCCAGCTTTCGTCCGATGCCGCCCCTGCTTGAGTTCGAGCAGTGCGAGAACCCATTCCGCGATCAGCTGTCACGCGAGCCGATCGTCCAGCGCGATGGCAAGGTGCAGGTGCCCACGGGCGCCGGCCTGGGCATCGAGGTGGACCGGTCGATCATTGAGCGCTACAGAGTGAGCTGACCGATGCGCTTCATCACTTTCCGAAGCGAAGAAGGCGACAGCGTCGGCGTCGTCGTGGGGGAGCAGGTCGCCGATTTGTCCCATCCGGCTTGCGTTTCGCTGCTGGGCAGTCGCGCCCCGAGTCTCCTGGCCATGGTCGAAGACGGGCTGGATCGCTGGACACAGCGTATCGGCAACCGGATGCCATCCGAATGCCTGCGCCCGCTCGGCGGCCTGCGGCTTCTCGCTCCACTGCGACCGGGCAAGATCGTGGGTGCGGCCTTTAACTTCACCGACGCGTTGGCGGAACGCAAGATGGAGTCGCCCGCGGAGCCCGTGACCTTCGTGCGCTCCGGCAGTACCGTGATCGGCCCCGACGAGCCGATCCTGATTCCGCCCGACGTCGGCAATGTCGGCTATGAGGCAGAGCTCGCCGTGGTGATCGGCCGTCGCGCGCTGCGCGTCTCATCTGACGAGGCAATGCGCCATGTGGCCGGCTATACCGCCCACAACGACGTAAGCGGCAGCGACTTGATCAGGGGGGACGGCGCGAACTTCGTGCGCGGCAAGAACCTGCCGGCATCGGCGCCGCTTGGGCCATGGTTGGCGACGCCCGATGAAGTCGCCGATCCGCACGCGCTCAGTGTGCGGCTGGAAGTCGATGGCCGGCCACTGCAAGACGGATCGACGGCCAGCATGATCTTTCGCATCGCGCAGCTGATCTCGTTCATCTCCCATCGCATGCCCCTGGACCCCGGCGACGTGATCGCCACCGGAACGCCGGCCGGGGTCGCGGCCATGCACCAGCCTCCGGGGTGGCTGCGACCTGGGAGCACTGTCACCGTGGAGGTGCAGGGCTTCGGGCGCCTGCGCAACCCCATCCTGCAGGGAGAACCGTTCCTTGACCGCTAAACCACGCGTCCTGTTGACCAACCCCATCCATCCAGATCTGCAACCGGTCCTGGCGCAGCACTGCGAGGTGGTGCTCGCGCCGGATACCAGCGCACCGACCTTGGCGCGGCTGATCGCCGATGCGGACGCGGTAGTCGTGCGGGCGCAGCTTGTCCCCACGATATTCGACCACGCACCGCGTTTGCGCGCCGTGGTGCGCCACGGCGTGGGCCTGGACATGATCCCCGTGGAGGCAGCGACGGCGAAAGGCATTCCGGTCGCCAACCTGCCGGGCTCGAACACGCAGGCGGTGGTGGAGTATTGTCTGGCTGCCATGCTGCACCTGCGCCGCAACCTCGCGGGCATCGACAGGCAACTGCGGGGCGACGGCTGGGCGCAGGCCCGTCCGCTCGCCGACGGGGCAGCAGAACTCGGCCGCAGCGTATGCGGCATCGTGGGCGTCGGAGCGATCGGCTCCCGCCTGGCCAGTGCGGCGTCCGCACTCGGGATGCGAGTGCTGGGGCTCGCGCGGCGACCGGAAACTCTTCCGCCTGGAGTGGAGGCGGTGGACCGAAATACCCTGTTCCGTGAGTCCGACGTCGTCGTGCTCTGTTGCCCGCTCAACGATCAGACGCGCGGGCTGGTCAGCGCAGAAGTGCTCGCCAGTATGAAGCCCACTGCATTGATCATCAACGTTTCGCGAGGACCGGTGGTAGAGACGGCAGCGCTTGTGGACGCCTTGCGCGCCGGCCGGCTCGGCGGGGCTGCACTGGACGTGCACGACCAGCAACCCCTCACTGGCCAGGAGGCCGTGTTCGACGCACCCAACCTGCTCCTGACCCCGCACATCGCCGGGATCACCGGAACCAGCATGCGGGCGATGAGTGAAGGCGCCACGGCCACCGTGCTCGCGCTGCTGCGCGGAGAGCGTCCCGCTAACGTCGTCAACCCCCAGGTCTTCCAATAATTCAGGCAGGAGCCTTGCCATGCGTATCGCTGATCTTCGTGCCGTTCCAATCTCATTTCCCGTTCCTGCAGACAAGTCCGTGCGGCTGGGCATCGGCCGCAGCGTCAAGCGTGACTCGGTTCTCGTGCGCGTCGAGACGGACGAGGGACACGTCGGGTGGGGCGAAGCCCACCACGGCCGTTGCCCCGGGGCCGTTGCCAGGCTGATCGACACGACTATGAAGGAACTCGTCGTGGGATTCGATGCCCATGATGTCTCCGGCGTGTGGGCGCGCGTCTACAAGATGCAGCTGGCAAGCCACGGCATGGGCGCTGCTGCCGCGCTCGCGCTGTCGGGCATCGACATCGCACTGTGGGATCTCAAGTGCCAGGCAACCGGTCTGCCGCTCTACAAGCTCCTGGGCGGAGCTAGCAAGCCCATCAAGGCCTATGCCGGGGGCATCGCCCTCGGATGGCAGGAGCCGGCGCTACTGGCGGAAGAAGCGCTGCGGCATGTCGCCGACGGTTATCGCGCGCTTAAGTTGCGCATGGGCGACACCCCGGCGCGCGACATCGCCAGACTGCGTGCCGTTCGCAAGGCCGTCGGCGACGCGATTGACATCCTTACCGATGCGAACACGGCTTACTCCCTGGACGATGTGCGGCGCGTCATGCCTGCGTTTGAAGAGTGCGGGGTCGGCTGGCTGGAGGAGCCTTTCCCCCCCCAGGACCGCCGGGCGTATGCAGCCGCGGCGAAGCTCGGTCGGGTGCCCCTGGCCGCCGGCGAGAACCACTACACGCGCTATGAATTCGCCACCCTACTCGAGGATGGCGCCGTGCAGTTCGTGCAGCCCGACCTTTCCAAGACCGGCGGTGTTACCGAGTCCATGCGCATTGCAGCTATGGCGAGTGCGCAGAAGCTCACCGTCAATCCGCATACCTCCGCCACCGCGATCAATATGGCCACGACCATCCATTTCCTCTGCGCGGTGGACAATCCCGGCTACTTCGAAGGGGACGTGACCACACTCAACCCATTCAGGGACCTGCTGGCGGACAAGGCGCCATACACACTGGACGACCATGGATGTGTGCGGCCGCACGACGGCCAGGGCATCGGCTTGCGGATCGACGAGCACTTCATCCGTGAGCACCCGCTGATCGATGGGCCTTGCTATGTCTAATGCAGTGATTGCCCGCGCGTAGCTCGGCGGGCAGCCGATTTCGAATTAACCAAGAAGGAGACACCATGCGGAACTTACTGGTGCGGCTGCTGTCCGCCGTCAGCTTTTCGGTCATCGCTGCGGGCGCCGTTGCGCAGGGCTTTCCTGAACGAGCCGTGAAGATCGTAGTTCCCTATCCCCCCGGTGGGTTCAACGATACGCTGGCACGGGTCTCCGCCGAGAAGCTCGGCAAGTCGTGGGGCCAGCCGGTGCTGGTAGAAAATAAGCCCGGCGGCAATACAACCGTGGGGAACCTCTCAGTTGCCAAGGCCCCGCCAGACGGGTACACGATCCTGATAACGCCGCTGCCTTTCTCAGCCCTGCCGGGCCTGTACGGTGCCAGCCTTCCGTATGACGCGCAGAAGGATTTCACGCCGTTGATCTGGGCCGGCAGTACACAGAACGCGCTTGTCGTGCGAAACGATCTGCCCGTGGGCAACGTACAGGAGCTGCTGGACTACGCCCGCAAAAACCCTGGCAAGCTTAACTACGGCTCCACCGGCTCGGGCTCCTCGAACCATCTCTCGATGGAGCTTTTCATGCGTATGACGGGTACCAAGCTCGCGCACATCCCCTTCAAGGGAAGCGCTCCGGCCACGACTGCACTAATGGCCGGTGACATCGACGTGATGTTCGACAACGTGCCCAATGTGCTGCAGCAGATCAAGGGCGGCAGGCTGAAGGTCATCGGCGTCAGCGGTGCCCAACGCTCGGTACTGCTGCCGGAGACGCCGACTGTGGCCGAGGCGGGCGTGCCCGGCTACGAGGTCAATGTCTGGTTCGGGATGCAACTGCCTGGAAACACGCCACCTGCCGTGGTGAACAAAATCAATCGCGATATGGTCACCCTTCTGAAGGACCCGGAGATCGTGCAGCGATTTCGCAACCAGGGTGTCGAGGTGGTGGCTAGCACGCCTGCCGAGTTCGGCCGCCTCGTGAGCAGAGAGATCACGAAGTGGACTCAGTTGATCAAGGATGCCGGCATTCGGATCGAATGACAAAGGAGGCGTGCACAGCATGAAGATCACGGACGTCAGTCTCGCTCTGTTTGACTGGGATGGCATCCCTGCGACGAGCTACGGCTCGCACACTGGCAAGTTCTCGGGCGAGAGCCGCCTCGGGTTGCTGGCCATCCACACAGACGAGGGCATCACCGGCCATGCATTTCTCGGGTCAGCCTTCTTTCCTGCCGACTCGGACGGTGGCAGCCTGATCCGGGTGCTCAAGCCCGTGCTCATGGGCCAGAACCCAATGGAGCGGGAGCGCCTTAATGCAGTGATGTGGAAGCGGGTGCGCACAACCACCGTGCGCGCGGTAGGTGCAGTCGACATCGCGCTGTGGGACATCGCCGGCCAAGCCGCAGGCATGCCCATTCACGCGATGCTCGGAAGCTTCCGCGATCGTGTCCCCGCCTACATCAGCTCGGCGGTCCTGCCTGATGCGAAAGCGTACGCGGATGAAGCGCTGCATTACCGCTCACTCAACATGGCCGCCTACAAGATCCATCCGCCGCAGTCGTGGCGGCAGGACATCAGGATTTGCGAGGCCGTGCGTGCCGCGGTCGGCGACGATTACCTGCTGATGCTGGACGCCGCCTGGGGTTACGGCTACGCGGAGGCGCTGCGCGTCGGACAGGCAATCCAGGACCTCGGGTACTACTGGTACGAGGATCCACTGGCGGATGCCGACATCTACAACTACATAGAACTGCGCAAGAAGTTGAGCATCCCGATCATGGCAACGGAATACCCGCCCGGCGGGCTCGACTCCTTCACGCCATGGGTGCGAGAGCGGGCGACAGACTTCCTGCGCGGAGACGTCGCTGTGAAGGGTGGCATTACCACCATGATGAAAGTGGCCCGGCTGGCGGAGGCGTTCCATCTGAACCTCGAAGTGCACCATGGCGGCAACTCGCTCAACAACGTCGCCAACCTGCACGTCATCATGGCGATCGGGAACACCGAATTCTTCGAGATATTGCTGCCGTCGGAGTCGCAGAAGTATGGACTGGTGCAGGACATCGATGTTGACGCCGACGGGATGGTGCACGCCCCGACCGGCCCTGGGCTCGGTGCGCAAATTGATCACGCCATGATTGAGCGCAAGACGATCTGCGTCCTCCGCTGACCCGCAGGCTCAGGGTCGCACCCGGACGTTGGACCTCATGGCTGCCCTTCTACGCCAACGCCCAGGGGTTACAGCAGCAGCGACGACGCAACCCCAAGCGACACCTCTGGACCTTCAACACGGATCGCCGTCGACGCAACGCAGCCGACGCCGACGCCACTGATCCTGATCACATCGGGAGTCGCTGCACGCGCTTTCGGTATTCACGCACGTTGTCGCCACGGATGCGCGTTTCCTGCGTGCCCCTCACCTCGTCGACTTTTTGGTCCGAGCCCGTCACGGGCTTGGCGACGACGGCCGTTTCCTTTTCGAAGAAGTGCGATTTGTCGGTGTTACGGTAGTACCGGTACAGCAGCCAATACAGCCCGGTTGCGCCGGCCGGGCCGAGTGCGAGCAGCCACAATCCGCCATCGTTGCTCATGACGAGTACACCAGGATTAAGACTGCAAGGGCTTCAAGAAACGTGCCGACGGTTATCGCGGCGAACAGGAGCTTCCACTGCTGCACCGGCACGCTGCCCATGGTCTCGCCGGTGCGACCGTTGACTGCGATGTAGTGCAGCATGCCGCCATTGGGGCCGGGCTGGTGGTACGAATACAGCCATACCGGCACGTACATCGATACCCAGCGCGTGCCGTGTACGTCGAGGCGTTCCTGCTCCCAACGCACGCCGCGATCGTAGCGGGCCATCGATTTTTCGATCTGGGCGCGGGCGATCGACAGCAAATCGTCGTGCAGTCGCGGGCGTAGTTTCTCCACGTCCAGGTCGCGCTTTTCCGAGGTGAAGCCCGACAGGTAGGACGCGTTCCACTTCACCGCGTTTTTGGTGTCGAACGGCAAGATAGTGTTGATGATGTTGTTGGTATTGGTGCGCGTGTCGAGGTTGCCACGTGCGCCGGAAGATTCCAGCGGCAAGTCGTCCACGGTGAAATCCACGTGCCGTTCTACCTTGTAGACGTCGGCATCGTAGTAGGTCCTCTTGTTGTTGTCGGAGCCCTGCGTGTACTCGCGCGTCTTGATCTCGGCGTGGCCGACGACGTCGGCGCTGGTGTTGCCATCGACGATCAGGTACCGCAGGTAGACGCCGACGACGTTCTCGGGGGTGAACTGTTCTTTGAACGCCTTCAACGCGAACATGCGCCGCTTGTCCACGAACTGGCGAATGCGCGCGACCGCGTCATCCTTCTTGATGAGTATGGGCAACACCGCGTCGGGCACCGCGCCGTTCGCCACCTGTTCGTTGACGCCGAAGACGTGGCGGCACCAATGGCACCGCGCCGTCATCGCGTTTTCGGTATTGACCGTTACTTCGGCGCCGCAGCCGGGACACTTGAACGTCATCATGCTGGCAGCGTCGGCGGCGATGTCACGCGCACCGGACGCGATGACCGTGCCCTTAAGTTGGTCGATGCCCTCACCGAGCCCGAATTCCTCCTCGACCCGCTCGCCGTGCCATTGGTGGCGGCAGAACTGGCAGATCAGGAGATCAGTGCCGGGCCTATGACGGACGTCGGTCGCGCCGCATTTCGGGCAGCGGTTGAGGCCGTCTTTGAGTTCGGCGGCGGAGGTGTCGATGGCGACCGGGTCGGGCGCCTGCAATTCGTCGCGGATCGGTTCGGGCAGCGTGGCCGGGTCGATCGGCGAACTGCCGGGTGCCGGTGGCACGTCTTGCGGTGACCCCGGGCCGGTGTATGGCGCAACCGGCGGCGGGCTATTTGCCTTCGGCATGGGTGGTGCCCGGTTGGCGGCTTACAGACCCAGCGCTCTGGCTTTGGCCGCGTCGTAATCGGACTGTGTGATCAGGCCGAGATCGAGCATCTCCTTGGCCTTCTTCAATTTGACGAGTGGGTCGTCGGTCACCTGCGCGGCCGGCGCAACCGGCTGCTGCAAGCTCCCGAGGCCGCCCATCATTCCCGACGCCATGCCCACCCCCACAAGGCCCGCCGCACCGCCCTGTTCGCCCGCTGACTGCATGCCCGCAGCGACGCTGGCCTGCAAATTGGCATTGCCGCGCGCACCCGACAGCGCGTCGGCGCGCTGCACGGTCTTGAGCAGTTCCCGCGTGTTCGCGTCGTATTCGATGGAGATGATGGCGGTCTTGGCGATGACCAGCCCGCGATCGGATTTCCACTGATAGCCGTCCTCCACCGCAGCGGACAAGCTCCTGGCAAAACCGACCGAATCCTGCTGGAGTCTGGTAATGCGATTGCCCTTGCTCGGGTCGTTCGTGTACAGGCTGAACGCCTGCGCGAGCGAACCCACCACCTCGTTGAAGAGTTGGCTGGCGGCGGCATTGTCCATGTCGGTGAAATCAAAGACCTGGCCTGGCTTCAAATAAGTGGCCGGCACGAAGTTCTTGACGAACAGGATCGGATCGACAATCTTCAGCGTGTAGGAGCCGCGCGTCACCGCCCCGACCTGGGTATTCAGGAAGCCGTCATTCCAGTAGATTTCCGATTGCGTACCGAAGCGGTTGTCCGGCAGTTCCTTCAGCGAGACGAAAAAGGCGGCTTGCTGCGAACCCGGCTGGCCGCCGAACTTGAAACGCTCCCAGCTTTGCTTGATGAGCGAAGAGACGAGGCCATCGCCCGAGAAGATCGACTTCGAGTTGAGGTCCTCCGATTTCCATTCATAACCGCCTGCCTCGGCAGCGAAGCCGGTGATCTTGCCATCCTGGAACAGAAGCAACCCGTAACCTTCAGGAACAACAGTTTTCGAACCATTGGTGATGAGGTTCGAGGAACCCTTCGTGTTCGACCCGCGACCGGCATTGGTGCCGTGCGGAACCGCGGCAAACAGCGCCGCCGTCGCCGGCAAGCCAGCCGGAACCGTGTAGAAGTCCTTCCACTGGTCGGCGAGCATGCCGCCGATTGAACCCGTTACTGCTTGAACAAGACCCATGACATATCTCTCCGCGATTCGTGGCCGGGCAACACGCCCACCATGGCGGGCCAACTATACATTCCGGACGGGGGGCGCAGGAAAAAAGACGGTCACCAAGTAAGGTAAGGCGCGAACCGCACGGCCGCGGGTGCGTCCGTCAATATCACGTTTCAATCCAATTTTCCGGCAGCAGCAGGAAAGAGTCCGTACTCCGCCGCCGCCGCCTAACATGGCCATGTTTACAAACATGGCCATGTTAGGTTCGACACGATCGGCGTGTTCGGAGGGCAGATGGACGAATTCCGAAAAATGTGGAAAGAGACGATCGGTCCCGCTCTTGGCAAACATCGCGACGACGTGCTCAAGCTCAATGAGTCTACGTTTTCAAAAGTCACAGATGAAATCCGAATGGCGGCCAAGATACCGCAGGACCGAAAGCTAACCGCCGACGACATCCAGGCTACGTGCCAGTACGCGTTCGAACAGATCTTCAGCTAGTAGGTAGTGCAGCCGCATCGACACCGCTCCCGAATCGCTGGTGATGATGTGGTCCAGCACACGGATATCCACCAGCCCGAGCGCAGCCCTGAGGGTCAGGGTGAGCGCTTCATCGGCTGGGCTGGGCAGGCAGTCTCCGCTCGGGTGGTTGTGATGCAGGATGACCGAAGCCGCATTGGCAGCCAGCGCCTGCCGCGTTACCTCGCGCGGATACACAGAAGCCTGCGCGAGCGTGCCGCGAAACAGCTGCTCGTAGTCGATCAGGCGGTGGTGCGTGTCGAGGTACATGACGCCGAAGACCTCGTGCTGGAGGCCTTGCGACTGCAGGCGCAGGAAGTGCATGACGGAAGAAGGCGAGTCGTAGACATCGCGGCGCTTGAATCGGGAACGCAGGATGTGGAGCGCCGCAAGGATTGTTAGGTCTTCTTCGAGGTTGAGGCGGGAGCGCAGGGAGTTGAGGGGCCTTTCTTCCAAGCGCGCATTGATGTGATTTGACGAAAGTTTCTCTGAAGACACCGGGGTGGCATCGGCGTCACATGCTTCATCGAAAAGGCTTTCTAGTGGGTCACAAGCCGGTGGGAACACGCTGGTCCTTTCAGGTGATCGCATTTCGGCAACTCACGGAGGATGGAGGGTATGGATCGTCGGCACGGAAACACTTCTACGACATTCAAGACTTTCCCATAAAGCTCCGCGCCCCATATTGACTAATTCACAATGGCTCGTGGCTAAGTTCATAGGCGCGGGGGAGGTCAGCTCATGGTGGCGGAATCAACCGGTCGACGAATGTGTTGCGTCAACCGGTTGAATCCGCCACCCACGGCAGACGTTCACCCCAATATGGCGAACCGGAAATCCTGTGGCGGGGGCGAGACAGTCGTGGCCAGCGGCTTGATCACTTCCTGAGCGCAAGGAACATCGCGGTGGCGCTGCATGCCATCGCGCCCAGCTGCCACGGTCCGAGGGGTTCGCCGTGCACCAGCGCGCCGGTGACCATCGCCACAATGGGAACCATCACTGATGAGAGCCCCGCGACGCCCGGCGGCAACAGTCCCACGATGGAAAACCACGCCACATTGCCGATCGCCATCGGCACGACGGTGATGTACGCGATGACCAGGATGGTCTGCCACGACACGCTGTGCGCATGTCCTGCTCCCAACCATAACGCGCCGATCGTGAGCGGCACTGCGGCGATCAGCAACTGCCAGCCCGTGAGCACCAGCGCTGGCGTGGGTACGTTCGCACGCTTGAGGATCACCGTGCCGAGCGCCCACCCGAGTCCGGCGAGCAGTCCGAGCAGGAAGCCTGCGGGGGCGGCCGCATAAGCCTCCTGCGCAGGGATCGCCAGCAAGGCGACCCCCAGGGCAGCAAGTGCCATCGCTATCAGCATGCGGCCACGCGGCTTCTCGCCGAACGCGAGCCACACGACCAGCACGGTCCACAGCGGCATCGTGAACCCGAGAATTGCGGCCTGGCCTGAAGGGATCAGAATCGCGGCGTAGGTGCTCGCGAGATTCCAGATCACCAGGTAGATGAACGCAGCGGCCGTCACGGCGGGCCACGAGTTGCGCGGTACCGCCAGCGACATGCCACGCAGGCGAGCGATCGTCAGCAGCAGGACGCCGGCGCCCACGAGGCTGATTGATCGGAAGGTCCAGACGGAGACCTCTTTGACCGCCAGGGGGAACATCGACCAGTTGGTGCCCCACACGAACGTGAGCAGCAGGACGAGAGGGAGGATTTTGGCGGAGGGTGCGCGGGGCATCGTCGCGCATCATGCGTCACTTCCCGGCGAAGGTGGGAATTCACGGTTTCCTGGGTGCGCTTCCTGTCGCGCTGGCACCGCGTGAAGCATCCCGCGACACGGGTGCCAACGAAGTCCCGGTGTACCTCACGATGCTGGCGAGAGAACGGGACGTCGCCCGTCCAATTACAGCCAGTTTTGATGCATGACCCAAAGCAGCCATCGCGCCTATGCCGCCGCATTGCTGAACAAGTCGGGTTAGACGCTTGGCAGCCGCACACGGGGTATATCGTGGCACCTCTTCTGGAGGAGAGACTTATGAAAGCACGCGGGACATTGGCCTGGGTCTGTTTGTTGTCGCTCTTGAGTGGCGAACAAGGAGATCGTCCGTGGCAACGCCTGGACCCTTGTCGGCGCGGGCATGGACGACGCGCTGCCGGTCAGTTGCATCGAGTTCGGCACGCTGAAGATGCCCGTCCTGCTGATCAATGGCGAGAACACCTCGCAGCGATTCAAGGACCTGGTGGCCGCGCGGGCGCGTTGCCTCCCCACGGCGCGAGTTGTCACCATCCCAAATGCGGCCCATGGGTCCCCAAGAGAGAATCCTGACGCCGTTAACCAAGTGGTCCGCCAGTTTCTGAGGTAGACGCAGTGCATTGAGAAGCAGGGACGCCGCAACTTCTGCAGGCGTGTCCGCTCCTGGCCGAACGCAGCCCTTGGACTTTAAGCGCGCGGCGTGAGCCCGACTGATCATGGCTTGACGAACTTGAGAACGAATTGGTCCTTGGGCATCGCAGGTACCGGGGTGTTTTTGTCGCGCGGGTCTGCCGGGTTGCGCAGGTAGTTGCCCGTGGCGATCAGGCGGAAGCCTGCCGCCTCGACCTCTTGCTTGACCAAGGCTTCTTCTACACGGTGCAACGTGCCCGACTCCGAAATGCCCGTGCCGGGCCGGCCTGAGTGGTCGGCGATCACGTAGATGCCGCCCGGCTTGAGTGCCTTGAAAATGGCCGCGTTGGCGCGGGCGCGATCGACGCCCATGTGGCCGAAGTCGTGGTAGTTGAACATCAGCGTGACCAGGTCTAGCGCGCCAGACGCCACCTCGGGCGGCGCCGGGTCCTCGAAGGGCCGCTGCACCGCGACGATGTTGGGCGTGGTGCGCACCCGGTCCGCGAGCGTGGGCATCACCGGCGCCGCGGAGGCTTGCGGCGCCGCGGGTGCAGCGACGCCCTCGGGCTGCGCGGGCGGCGTGGCGCTCTCGCGCGGAGGCGGACGCTGGCCGTACACCTTGCCTGTCGGGCCGACGGCGCGCGCGATCAGTTCGGTGGTGTAGCCGCGGCCCGCGCTCACGTCGAGCGCCGTCATGCCAGGGCGCACGCCGATGAAGGCGAGTGTCTCGGCAGGTTTGCGTCGCTCGTCATTAATGCGGTCGGCGGGGGAGCGGTTGGGTGCGCTGACGAGGGCGGTGGCCTGCAAAAGCGAGACCGACGGTGGTGGAGACGCACAGGCACCGAGCAGTGCGGCCAAGAGCAGGGCGGGCAAGGTGCGTGTGTAGGTGTAGGTCATGGAGGATTATTGCTCGTACCTGTGTCCTATCCAGCTCAGCCAGAAGGCAGTGGCCCAGGCTTCCGGCTGCAGGTTTTGCCGGAGCCACGGGGTCCTACTGGCGATGGCCGTGGCGAAGTCTTGGAAAACTGATCGTGAACAGCTGATAGCCGTTCAGTTTTTTTCGATGCAGCCGATTCCACGTGGCCTGCTTTAGCTCCTCAGTCGCAGCCGCGCCGTGGCGAATGTCTGCTTCTGGCCGGAAATTGCCGTCCAGGTTTGCAGCGCGACCGTGCCATCAGTTCAAAATGGGGCATGCGTCGCAGATTGCTTGTCATCGCCCCCGCTGCCTGGTCCGCAGCGAGCCTGGCCGCGCAGCCGCAAGCGAAGCTGCCACATCTGAAAATCCCCGCTTCGAAGATCCTTGAGGCGCTGTCCGCTCGCTTTCCTCTGCGCTTCGCCGTACAAGGCTTCATGGAGCTGGAGGTCAGCGATCCTGCTCTTCTCCTGGTGACGGAGCGCAAGAAGATCGGGGCAGCCCTGCAACTTCACGCCGGAGGTCCTGCCCTGCGGAAAAGGGTATCGGGGGAAGTGGACGTGCTCTTCGGATTGCGCTACGAGTCGTCAGATCGAACGCTTCGCGGCCGTGATCCAGAGGTCCGCGGCATGCGGGCGCCGGGAGTTGCACCGCGGACGGCGGACGTCATCGAGAACGTGATGCGCGCCCTGCTCTCGGGGATGCCCGCCGAAGTGATCTTGCACCGCTTCACTTCTCGCGAACTCGCGTTGCCCGACTCCATGGGATTCGAGCCCGGGAACCTGAGCGTTCTGGAAGACGGACTGAACATCGAGTTCGTACCGAAGCGGCGGTTGTGAGGAGGTGCGCAGGCCGATGAGGGCGAGCTTCCGCCATGCCCGATGTCGAAACTCTCCGGTCTCGTTCGTCGTACTCTTGCAGGCGCGCAACTCCGTGCGCGTCGCTCAACAGGAGAATATCGATGAACTACGTTGACGGTTTCGTGATTGCGGTGCCCACCGCGAAGAAGGACTCTTACCTGCAGCACGCCGAAGTGGCTGCGCAGGTTTTCAAGGACTTGGGTGCGCTAGAGATCGTAGAGTGCTGGGGCGACGACGTGCCGGAAGGCAAATTGACGTCGTTCCCGATGGCAGTGAAGCGCAAGGACGACGAAACCGTTGTGTTCTCGTGGATCAGCTGGCCATCCAAAGCCGTGCGGGACGACGGCATGAAGAAGTTTATGGACGACCCGCGCATGAAGGACATGAAAGACATGCCGTTCGACGGTCAGCGCATGATCTTCGGAGGCTTCCAGGTCATTCTGGAGAAGAGGTGATGCTGCAAGCTTCTCCGATGTACTCATACATCCCCGCGAAGGATCTCGCGCGGGCCCGCCGCTTCTACGAGGCCAAGGTCGGGCTGCGCGCCAAGGAAGAGACGAACGGCGGTGTGGTGTATGAATTCGAGGGCGGCACGGCTGCCTTCCTCTACCCCACGCCGAATGCCGGGACGTCGCAGGCCAGCCAGGCCTTTTGGTCGGTGCAGGACGTCGACGCGGAGATCGCCGCGTTGAAAGCGCGCGGCGTGCAGTTCGAGCGCTACGACGACATGCCCGGGGAGCGCAGCGCACAAGGCGCCGTGACGGCCGGCGGCGCGAAAACTGCGTGGTTCAAGGACAGCGAAGGCAACATCATGGCCTTGGTGCAGACGCTTTCGCGGGGTTGAGCCCGGCGTGCGAGGCATGGCACCCAATTCATCGATGGATAGCGCTTGTCTGCTTTCGACCCAAAGCAGACGTGGCGTTCAATCGTGACCGAAGCAAATCTACCTCCCCCCATTCCCAAAAAACACCCCCTCCCCC
>JBKJKT010000057.1:0-17125 GCA_046597415.1 Ramlibacter sp. | reverse complement strand
TTCGCGGGCCGAACCGAGAGCACCGCAATCTTCTGGTCGCCCGCCGACTGGGCATGGACCGGCGGCCTCATGGATGCCCTGCTTCCCACGCTCTATTTCGGCCGTCCCATCGTCGCCTACAACGGCCGCTTCTCGCCGGAACTAGCCTTCACTCTGATGCAGGAGCACGGCGTCACGCACACCTTCCTTTTCCCCACGGCGCTCAAGGCGATGATGAAGGCCTACCCCGAGCCCGAGCTGGCGTTCACGCTGAAGCTTGAAGCCATGATGAGCGCAGGTGAAGCTGTCGGCGACGCAGTGTTCGCGTACTGCAAGGATCACCTGGACATCATCGTCAACGAAATGTTCGGGCAGACCGAGGTCAACTACATCGTCGGCAATTGCGCGATGAATGGGCGCACGGCTCCCGGTATCGGCTGGCCGGCGCGGCCCGGCAGCATGGGCAAGCCCTACCCCGGTCATCGTGTGGCGGTGATTGACGATGATGGCAATGAGTGTGCGGTGGGCGTGCCCGGGGATGTCGCGCTCAATCGCTTCGATGTTCATGGCGATGCGGACCCGATCTTCTTTCTCGGCTACTGGAAAAACGACAGCGCCACGGCGAACAAGTTCACGGGCGACTGGTGCCGCACCGGCGATCTCGCGACGCGCGACAAGGACGGCTACCTCTGGTATCAGGGCCGCGCCGACGATGTATTCAAGGCCGCGGGCTATCGCATCGGACCGAGCGAGATCGAGAACTGCCTGGTCAAGCATCCCGCTGTCGTGAATGCCGCCGTGGTGCCCAAACCTGACAAGGAACGCGGCGCTGTAGTGAAGGCCTTTGTCGTGCTTTCACCCGATTACGCTGAGGCGCGAGTGCGGCAACAGGGCGCAACTGGCGGTGAATACGACATGCAGCTCATTGCGCAATTGCAGGCGCACGTGAAAGGCAAGCTCGCACCTTACGAGTACCCGAAAGAAATCGAGTTCATCGATGCATTGCCGATGACCACCACGGGCAAGGTGCAGCGGCGCGTGTTGCGATTGCAGGAGGAGGCGAAAGCCGCTCGCTGAGATGTTCGATGGATGTTGAATGACGATGGAGGGGCCTTCGGGCATGGTCTGCAGCGGAATGTGAATTCGATTATTCTGCGCAACGCCCATCCAACCTGTAGTCCAACTCCCCCATGCAAAAAATCCAGCTCGGCTCCAGCAGCCTTCAGGTCACTCCGATCTGCCTCGGCACCATGACATTCGGCGAGCAGGTGGCGCAGGCGCAGGCACACACCATCCTCGATCGCGCCGTCGGGCATGGCATCAACTTCATCGACACCGCCGAGATGTACGCCGTGCCTTCGCGCGCCGAAACCTACGGCGCGACAGAAACCATCATCGGCAACTGGTTCGACAAGAACCCCGGCGTGAGGCAAAAAATCGTTCTCGCCACCAAGGTGGCCGGCCCCTCGCGGGGTATGCCATGGGTGCGTGAGGGCGAAGGCATGACGGCAGCCGATATCACTGCTTCCTGCGACAAGTCGCTGCAGCGCCTGAAGACCGACGTGATCGATCTGTACCAGATCCATTGGCCCGAGCGAAATGTGCCTGTCTTCGGCTCGAACTATTACGACCCGACGAAAGAGCGCTCGGACACGTCCATCCATGAGCAGCTCGAAGCGTTCGGCAAACTGGTGAAAGCAGGCAAGGTGCGCTACATGGGCCTGTCGAACGAAACGCCGTATGGCCTGCATGAATTCGTGCGGCTGGCCGAACTGCACGGCCTTCCGCGTCCAGCGTCGGTGCAGAACGTTTATTGCCTCATCAGCCGCGCACTGGAAAACGCGCTTGATGAGTCGATGCATCGACTCAACGTTTCACTGCTGGCCTATTCGCCGCTCGGGTTCGGCCTGCTCACGGGCAAATACGATGAATCGGGCATCACGGGTGATGCAGCGCCGACCGATGCGCGGCTCGCGAAGTTCGAGAGCGTCCGCAAGGGCCGCTGGGGCCGGGAAGGCGCGCTGGCTGCAGCCCGTCAATACAACGCGCTGGCGCGCGCCAACGGCATGACCCCGACCCAGATGGCGCTGGCCTTCTGCTACACCAAGTGGCAGGTCGCCAGCACGATCATCGGAATCACCAGTGTTGCGCAGCTTGATGAGAATGTCGCTGCATTGGGGACAGTGCTGCCGCCCGAAGTGCTGGCCGGGATCGACAGCATCCGGTGGGTGCATCGGGACCCTGCCAATTGAGGCGCGCAATCACAGCCTGCGACTGGCAGACATGGGCAAGAAAGAGCACGTCAGCGAAACCCCGGCAACTGCCTTCCTGAAGGCGAACAGTGTTGAGTTCACCGAGCATCCCTACGAATATCTCGAACATGGGGGCGCGCAGCACAGCGCGCAGGTCTTGGGGCTTGATCCCTTCACTGTGGTCAAGACGCTCATCATGCAAGACGAGAAGGCACGGCCGCTCGTCGTGCTGATGCACGGTAACCGGAAGGTGTCCACCAAGAACCTCGCGCGCCAGATCGGCTTGAAATCGGTGGAGCCCTGCGAGCCCGCGGTCGCCAATCGGCACAGCGGCTATCTGGTCGGCGGCACGTCGCCATTCGGCACGCGCAAGGCAATGCCGGTGTATATCGAAGAGAGCATCCTGAGCTTGCCGCGCATCGTTTTGAATGGCGGTCGCCGAGGGTATCTCGTTGGCATCGATCCGCAGGCGTGCGTGCGCCTGCTCGATGCAAAGACAGTCAACTGCGCGCTGGCAGAATAGGCGCACCACAGCACCGCCGCCGCACCAGAGCGGTTCCTGCCGGAGATACGCGCCTTGCCCTACATATATTCCGTCCTTGCGGTGCTCGCCGCCTACCTTGTCGGCTCGCTGTCTTTCGCCGTGATCGTCAGCCGGGCGATGGGCCTGAAGGACCCCCGCACCTTTGGCAGCAAGAACCCCGGTGCAACCAACGTGCTGCGTTCCGGCAGCAAGGCCGCCGCCATCGTCACGTTGCTGCTCGATGCCCTGAAGGGACTGGTTCCTGTCTTGCTCGTCCGACGCTATGGCGGCACATTTGCAATGGAAGAAGGAACG
Organism: Ramlibacter sp.; assembly: GCA_046597415.1. GTDB lineage: Bacteria > Pseudomonadota > Gammaproteobacteria > Burkholderiales > Burkholderiaceae_C > Ramlibacter. The sequence continues at coordinate 14,056 of JBKJKT010000057.1, read as the reverse complement.
ATGGCCATGGTGGGCCTGGCCGCGTTTCTCGGGCACTTGTGGCCGGTGTTCTTTCGCTTCAAGGGTGGCAAGGGCGTGGCAACTTTCATCGGCGTCGTGTTTGGCCTCAATGTGTGGCTGGGGCTTGCAACAGCGCTGACATGGCTGATCATCGCGTTCTTTTTTCGCTACTCGTCGCTCGCATCGCTGGTCTCTGCGGTGTTCGCTCCCCTGTATTACCTGTTGGGTCACCGGGTGGCATGGAACGCAGATACCGCAGTGGCCATCGTGCTGGCCGTGATGGCGGTGCTGCTGGGCTGGCGACACCAGGAAAACATCGCGAAGCTGCTCAAGGGCACCGAGTCGAAGCTGGGCGCAAAGAAATCCTGATTTTTTGTGCGATCTGTTCCGTCCTACAAACCATCCACTTGGATGGTGCTAGGATGGTTTCATGCCAGCCCGTAGCGCCTCACTCGCAGCAAACACTGCGGCTCCCAAGCCTGTAGACGAGAAGATCACGATCAATCTTGGTTGTGTCGATCTCGGCCAGATCGACCTGCTCGTTCAGGAAGGCTTCTACGCCAACCGAACTGATCTCATCCGCACGGCGATCCGCAACCAGCTGGGCATTCACCAGGACGTCGTCAAGCAGGTCATCACCCGCAAGACGCTGGTGCTGGGCATCCAGAACTACAGCGCCCAAGAGCTCAAGGCCGTCAAGGCGGCCGGGCAGGTGCTGCAGATTCGCGTTCTCGGGCTGGCGTCCATCGCAGCTGACGTCACTCCGGCGCTGGCACTTGCCACCATCGAATCCATCACGGTACTTGGCGTGCTTCATGCAAGCCCCGCCGTGAAGGAAGCCCTGAAAAGCCGCATGAGCGGCGCATGAAAGCAGTACCCATGAACCCCACGTTCCAGAAATTGATGCAGGAAGCCACGCGCCTGACCCATGGCGGCAACCTGACCGAGGCCACGGCCCGGATCCAGGCCGCGCTCAGCGGTGCTGGCCTCCAGAGCGCCGCTGAACCTGACGCTGCATCCGCATCCGCATCTGCATCTGCATCCGGTGTGATCGATATCGAGGCACGCGAGATCGACTCCGAGGGGCCTTTGCCACCCGTTCCCGAAACCCGGGACCGCCCTGCGTTTTCGGATTCGTCGCAATTCATCGCAGGTAAGCATGCCAGCGGCACCATGAAACGCGACTACAAACTGTTCATTCCGTCAGGTGCAGGAACTCAGACCGCGCCGATGCCGCTCGTCGTCATGCTTCATGGCTGCACCCAGAACCCCGATGACTTCGCAGCCGGAACGGCCATGAATGAGCTCGCGGCGCAGCAGGGCTTTTTCGTGTTGTATCCCGCGCAATCCAGGCAGGCCAATCCACAGGGCTGCTGGAACTGGTTCAAGCATACCCATCAGCAGCGTGGCCGCGGCGAACCCGAAATGATCGCCGGCATGACGCGGGCTGTGATGGCCCGGTATCCAATCGACGCGAACCGTGTTTACGTTGCGGGGCTCTCCGCCGGCGGGGCGATGGCTGCCATCCTGGGCGCCACGTATCCCGATCTCTATGCGGCGGTCGGCGTACACTCCGGGCTGGCGGCAAGCTCGGCGAAGGACCTGCCTGCAGCGCTGTCGGCCATGCGAAGCGGGGCTGCTGCTGGATCCGAGGCCATGCAGGGTGTGCCCACCATCGTTTTTCATGGCGATGCCGACTCGACGGTGCATCCATCCAACGGCGAAAGCGTGATTGCCTCATCCACTGGTAGCGGCGCGACGGTCGCAACGCACAAGGTGGGCAGCACAGGCCTGCGTGGTGCTACACGCCATATCCACACCGAGCAATTCACTGGCCGCGTGCTCGCCGAGCATTGGATCGTGCACGGCTCGCCTCATGCGTGGTCCGGCGGATCGGAGCAGGGCTCTTACACCGATACGCGTGGCCCGGATGCCAGCGCGGAGATGATCCGGTTTTTCCTGGAGCACCCGCGACCCCCGGCTCAGTGATTTGCCGGATCGCGACGCAGAACGCGGCGGATTCCTACGAGCCCGGCATGCTCCGGTTCGTAGCATGGCAACATGAAAATCAAACGCTATGAAGAACCAACCGCCGTCGAAACCGCGGTGGAGACGCTCAAGGAGATCAAGGCCGCCGACGATGCCCGCCCCGGCATTCCCGGCGAGCACTGGATGGTGCTCGGCGCGGGTATCGGCGTTTGGCTGCTGTCGCGCAAGAGCCCTTCGCTGCTCTTGCGCACACTCGGCCTGATGGGTGGCACGGCGCTGGTGGGCCGCGCTGCGAGTGGCCGCGATGGTGTCATGAAGCTGCTGCGCTACCTGCCGATCGGCAGCGCGATCCGGCGCAAGGTTGATCCACCTTACCGCGCGCCACAGCCACCGTTTCGTTCTCGCTAGAAAGCGGCCCGCAAAAAAGCCGCCCGGTTGGGCGGCTTGCTTTCAGATGGCAGGAAGACCTTAGCGACCGTCGCCGTCCGCGTCACCCGGCATGGCGCGCTCAACGCGATCCCATGCGGCGCGCGAAGCGCTCTTGGCTTCTTCCCAGTTCAGGCGCGATTTGCCCCGGGACTTTTCCCAGTCGCTGCGCAGCGAAGGCTCGTAGGAATCAAACGACTTGCCGCCCGATGCCTGTGCACGCTCCCAGCCGGTGTAGCCGGAGCGAAAAGCCGGTGCGTAGTCGTCGTCATAGCTGTAGTCGGACTTGTAGCTGGGATGCTTGTCGTAGTTCTCGCGCCAGTAGCTGTCTTCAACGGTCGGATTCACGCCTTCAGCTGCCGCCTTGCCGGCCATTCCGCCCGCAACGGCGCCCACCACGGCACCCGCGATCGTACCGATAGGACCGGCGATCGACCCCACGGTTGCACCTGCGACCGCGCCGCCGGTGGCGCCCACGCCAGTACCCACGGGATGAGCGCCTGGCTCGCCGGTGATCGGGTCGGGATTGCTTGGATTCTTGTCTGTCATGGCTGATCTCCTGGATGAGGTTGCACCTGTCCGCTCGGCATTTTTTGTCGGCGGTACTTCAGCCTGACAAACCCATCAGGCCCCACCTGTCGGCACGGGCCTCAGGCATTTGTCGGACGTGATTGATGAGCCTTTCCAGCCCATCGAGCGCTCAACCAAGAACGATAACGCGCGCCTTCGGAACCACGGTGTACGGGTCGTAGCCGATCATCCCGGAGCGAAATGCGGACTCCTGGCTGGAGGCAATCCGTTTGCGCTGCTCGGCAGTCGCCACTTTCAGGCTCTCCAGCAGATCGGGCTCGAGTCGCACCGTGATCGGCGTTGCCATTTCATAGCGGGCATCGCGGTGCTGTTCCCTGGAAATGGGCCACGAGATGGCCAGGGTTCCGGTGGGCAACTGGATGGCCTGTGCGTGCGGTGGAAACAGATGTCGTACCGCGCCCCAGATGGCCGAACGTGCCGGATCGAGCGACGACGTCTTGTCCGGCGGTGAGTCAGCTTCCTCTGCGGTATTGTCTTCGCGCAGCCATGCGACGGCAGCTTCCCTGTCGCTGAAAACCCGCATCCCCACGCCGTAGCTGCGCGCGACGTTTTCGCTGGCATGGGTGATGCGGTCGGGGGGGACCACAGAGGCTACCCGTCGCACGTGCACCAGGCACTTGCCGATCTGGTCGCCAACCTGCATCTGTCCGGCGACATGGGGCTGGCCGCCGAGGTGGAGCAGGTCGAAGAGAATACGCTGATCGCCGCTTTGCCGGGTGAGGGTGCCGAGTTTGGCGATCACTTCCAGCAGCGTCTCCAGATCGAGCGGGCCTGTCGCTTCGATCCCCATGAAATCCTTCTGCCGCACGATGCGGATCTGCATCGTGCCGCCCTGGGAGACGCGCGTTGCAGCGCCATCGGCGAAGTCGGCAGGTGGGGGACGCATAGCTCGACTGTAGCGCGCCTTCGCCCTTTGCGGCAATCTTCGATTCTGCATGAATGGGTTGGTTCGGATCGAAAAAAGTAGCAGGCAAAAGTTGCACTCGCCTTTACCGATTGACGCCTTCGTGCGGCTGCCTATACGCTTGCCCGGCCACATTCCGTGTGTGTTCGCCAGGCTTTCACTCCAGAGGAGACTTCATGCACTTGTTTCAGAAATTCGTTTCGGCCCTGATACTGCTTTGCAGCATGTCCGCTGCATGGGCTGCAGATCCCGAGTACCCCACCAAGCCCGTCAAATTCATCGTGCCCTATCCGCCGGGCGGCACGACCGACATCCTGGCGCGGCTCATGGCGCAGTGGCTGTCCACGCGCCTCAACCAGCAGGTCGTGGTCGAAAACCGCGCGGGTGGCGGCAACAACATCGGCACGGAGATGGCGATCCGTTCGCCCGCCGACGGCCACACGATCTTTTTGGCCAACCCGGCCAATGCAATCAATGCGAGCCTCTACCCGAAGCTTCCGTTCAACTTCCTGGAAGATATGGTGCCGCTGGGCGGCCTGATCCGTGTACCCAACGTCATGACGGTCACGAAAAACTTCCCGGCAAAGACCGTCGCGGAGTTCATCGACTACGCCAAGAAGAATCCGGACAAGGTGAACATGGCCTCGTCGGGCTCAGGTACTTCCGTGCACCTGTCAGGTGAGATGTTCAAGTCGATGGCCGGTGTGAGCATGAAGCACATCCCGTACAAGGGCGCAGGTCCTGCAACCATCGACCTCATCGGTGGACAGGTCGATGTCATCTTCGACAACATGCCGTCCATCATCAGCCACATCCGCGGCGGCACCGTGCGTGCGCTCGGTGTGACGAGCACCCAGCGGTCCCCGGCTTTGCCCGACGTACCGTCAGTCTCGGAAACGGTGCCCGGCTATGAAGCGAGCGCGTGGTTTGGTATCACGGCTCCCAAAGGCACACCGCCGTACATCGTCGCCCGGCTCAATCGCGAAATCAATGCAGCGCTTGCCGACCCGACGATGAAGGCGAGGCTCGCGGACCTGGGCGGCCTGCCCATCGGCGGCACGCCTGAGCAGTTCTGGGCGATCCACAGAATGGAAACCGAGAAATGGGCGAAGATCGTGCAATTCTCAGGTGCGAAAGCCGAATGACGATTTCCAGAATCTTTTCCGCGCTGCTGATAGCAGCAGGTACCCTTGCCGCGGTTCCTGCGGCCATGGCCCAGGGCGCTTCACAGGCCTACCCCAGCCGGCCGATCCGGCTGGTCGTGCCGTTTCCTGCCGGGGGCGCGACCGACATTTTTGCCCGTGCGGTTTCACAGAAGCTGGGCGAGCGACTGGGCACCACGATCGTCGTGGACAACAAGCCCGGAGCGGGCGGCACGATCGGCTCGGACCTCGCCGCGAAATCGGCTCCCGATGGCTATACCTTGCTGCTCGCAACATCCAGCACCCACAGCATTGGACCGAGCTTTGGCAAGGTTCCCTATGACGCGGTTGCCGACTTCACGCCGATCACCCATGTGGGCAATGCGCCGAGCATCATGCTGGTGCCCAACAGCTCACCTGCGAAGACCGTGAAGGAGTGGGTGGACCTCGCGCGCAAGAACCCCGGCAAGCTGAACTATGCGAGCAGCGGCAACGGAACGGTGGTGCATCTGGGCACCGAGTATTTCAAGGCGATGGCGGGCCTGTACCTGGTACACATCCCCTATCGCGGCACGGCGCTTGCCATTCCCGACCTGGTGAGCGGCAAGCTCGATCTGCTGCTCGACTCCTTGCCCAGCGGCCTGCCGCACGTGAAGGAAGGCCGCTTGCGCGCGCTGGGCATCACCACGGCCAAGCGCTCGCCGCTCATGCCCGATCTGCCGGCAATCGCCGAGACGATTCCCGGCTTCGAGGCTGTGACCTGGTTTGGCCTGTATGGACCCAAGGGCATGCCCAATGATGTCGTCACGCGATTGAGCACGGCAGTCAATCAGGCCTTGCAGGATGCCGAAGTGAAGGATCGCCTTGCGCGACTGGGCATCGAGGCAGTCGGCGGTACGCCGCAGCAATTCATCGCGATGACGAACGCAGACCGCTTGAGATGGAAGAAAATCATCACCGATCGCAAGCTGACTGCGGATTGAATGGCGGTGAAGCAGGAATGGCGAACGTACCAGGCACCGCGTCTTGTCGAAACGGCGAGGCTGGTGCTGCGTCCGTTCACGGTCGCTGACCATCCGGCCTACGCACGCCTCACGTCTGACCCTGACGTCATGCGCTACGTGGGAGCGGGTATTGCGAACACATCGGACATGGCGTGGCGCAGCGTGTCGGCGATGTTGGGGCATTGGGAAATGCTCGGATATGGCCTTTGGGCCGTCACCCTGCGCGATGGCCCCCTGCGTGATGGCTCCCTGATCGGCCACGTGGGGTTCATCGATATCGCGGGATGGCCCGGCTTCGAGCTGGGCTGGTTGCTCGGCAAAGACTATTGGGGCAAGGGATATGCATTCGAAGCCGCAGAAGCGGCCCGGCGAATTGCTTTCGAAGACCTGAAGAAAGACCGCGTGATCAGCCTGATACGCGAGGGCAATGCACCTTCGATCAGGTTGGCCCGGAAGCTGGGCGCCCAGCGAGAAGGTGAAGTCGAACTGATGGGAAGTGCTGCGGGGCTTTGGGTACACCCGGTGAAAACCGGGGCTCAAAGCTGATTCGCGTCAGGTCACCCGCTCGAAGTCGATGAAGCTCTGCAGGGGGTCTACGGCAACCAGTTGCACACGCAGCACATCCCCCACATCAAGCCCTTCAAACCCGCGCACGACGCGGCCTTCGAGCATCGGGCTGTGGATGCGCACAAACGTGCCCTTGGGCGCTGCGCCGGTCACGATGGCGTCGAATGACTCACCGATGCGGTCATGCAGCAGCCAGGCGCCGGCTGCTTTCAGCACCTGTCGCTCGACCTTGTTCGCATTGTTTTCCTGCGTGGTGCTGTGCCTCGCGATGGCGGCGAGTGCGTCGGTGTCGTAGGGTGGCGGGTCACCTGCGATCGCGGCCTTGAGCAGCCGCTGCGTGATGAGGTCGGGGTAGCGGCGATTGGGCGCTGTGGAATGCGCGTAATCGGCGACGGCCAAACCAAAGTGGCCCTGCGACTTCACCCCCGCTGCGCCCGCTGAGTACTCGCCCGCGCCGAGCATCTTCACCACCGACAGCGACAGGTCGGAAAATCCATCGGGGTCTGCCTTGCGACGAAGCTGCAGAAAGCGATCCAGTGCAAGCGCATCGGCCTCGCCTGGCAACACCGCGCCGTGCGAAGCGGCGAGCGCCACGATGCGGTCCCAGCGACGGGGCACCTGCAGCAAACGCCGCAGCGAAGGAAAACCCTTGTCCGCCAGGTAGCGGGCCGTCGCGCCGTTTGCCGCAATCATCAGATCGGCGATCAGGTCCTTGGCGCGATTCTTCTCGTCCGGTTGCAGGTCAATCAGTTCCCCATCCTTGAACACCGGACGGGCCGCGCTTGACTTCAGGTTCAACGCGCCACGATCGCTGCGAAGTTGCCGAAGCCTTGTTGCGATCGCATCATGGAGCCGCAACTGATCTTGCAGCGCCGGCACCTGATCGAGTTTGGGCAGAGCGTCTGATGCGCCGTCGAGCCATGCCGACACCGCGTCATACGCGAGCTTGGCGTGATTGAAAACCGACGCGCGATACACGTCGGCCTGCGCCACTGACCCATCGGGCTGCACCGCCATGTCAACAACAACGGCAAGGCGCTCCTGCGACTCGTGCAGCGATGTGAGGTCGTTTGACAGCAGCTCCGGCAACATCGGGAAGATCCCTGCGGCGGTATAGACCGATGTGGTGTTCGCGCCTGCGTGCTCATCAATGGGGCTTTTCGGCTCGACCATTGCATCGACATCGGCGATGGCGACCAACAGGCGTGTTGCGCCGCCGGGTTGCTCCTGCGCGTAGCTCAGCTGGTCGAGGTCGCGCGTATCGTCGTTGTCGATCGAAAACCAGAGCAGATGACGCAGGTCGCGGATGTCGCCGCCGCGCTCAGGGCCATTGGTGCGCGCGGCTTCAGCTTGCTGCAACGCCTCGGGCGCAAACGCCGGACGCAGATCGCGCTTCTTCATGGCTTCAATGGCGATCTGGCGAAGGTCGATGGGGTTCATGGGCAGGCAGGAAATCAAGCCTTCAATTCGTACATCGCATCCCCCATGTACCGGTTGGGTCCGAATGCAGCGGTGATTGCTGCAAGTTCTGCAGCTTGCCATTGATCCAGGATGATGCGTTCGGCCTCTGTGAGGTTGTCGATGTCGGGCGATTCGCCATAGGCGCCGATCAGGCGCTGATAGGCCTGGTATACGGGCATCACCATCTCTGCGGAGCCAAGTGCTTCTTCCAGAGCGCTGCGAAAACGCTGCTCAGCCGCACGCAACTGCTCGGGTGAAACATCGGCCTCGTAAAGGGTGATCTGGTAGGTCATGGCATGGCGCGTGAGGTCAAGGGCATGATCGCATAACCCCTTACTGATCCACGCCGAAAGCCCACATGACCCTTTCCGATTTTCCGATCACGCGCAAATGGCCTGCGCATCATCCTGATCGCCTGCAGCTCTATTCGCTGCCCACGCCCAACGGGGTCAAGGTTTCGATCATGCTGGAAGAGACCGGACTGCCCTACGAGGTGCATCTTGTCGCGTTTGCAAACAACGATCAGAAATCGAGCGAGTTCGAATCGCTCAATCCCAACGGAAAGATTCCGGCGATCCTCGATCCGCAGGGTCCGGGCGGCAAGCCGCTGGCCCTGTTTGAGTCCGGCGCGATTCTCTTTTATCTGGCCGAGAAGACAGGCCAGTTGATGGCGCACGATGCGGCCGGCCGCTACGAGACGCTTCATTGGCTCATGTTCCAGATGGGCGGCATCGGACCGATGTTCGGCCAGCTCGGTTTCTTTCACAAGTTCGCAGGCAAGGATTTCGAAGACAAGCGCCCGCGTGATCGCTACGTCGATGAAAGCCGCCGGCTCATGGGCGTGCTGAACACCCGCTTGAAGGGACGCGAGTGGATCATGGGTAACGACTACAGCATTGCCGATATCGCGACCTTTCCGTGGATCAGGAACCTGGTTGGTTTCTACGAAGCCGGCGACCTTATCCGGATCGGTGACTACCCGGAAGTGACGCGCGTCCTGGAGGTGTTTGCCGCTCGGCCTGCAGTGAAACGTGGCCTTGAAATCCCTGCGCGCGCATAGATGAGTCGTGCGGGCACAATAGGGTCCATGCCAAATATTGCATCTCTTCTTAAAAGTGAAATCTCCCGTGTCGCGCGCAAGGAAGTCCGCGCGCAGACGCAGGGCATGAAAAAGGCACTGGGCCAGTACCGCACCGACATTGCTGCACTCAAGCGTCACATCAAGACGCTCGAGCAGCAGCTGCGTCAGGTGAAGAGGGGGTCCAGCAGGAGTTCGCCGGCGGCGGCGGAAGATTCCGGGGAGCGCAAGTTGCGTTTCAGTGCGAAGGGCTTTGGGGAACAGCGCAAACGCCTGGGGCTTTCTGCGGCGGCGTGCGGGGCGCTTGTAGGCGCATCGGGACAATCGGTCTACAAGTGGGAGCAAGGCAAGGCAAGGCCGCGCGCCAAGCATCTTCAGGCAATCGCCGCGCTGCGCACCATGGGCAAGCGCGAAGCGACTGCGCGGCTTGAGTCGCTCCCCGGCTGATCAATATCGACGCAGGCGTCCTACAAATGCCGGGGTGCGCATCCAGCACCATCAATTCATGTCGATTCCAGTTGTACCCAGCGCCCACGACGACCCTCTCGACGCTCGACTGACTGAGCAGCAAAACCCGCGCACCGTGGGCATCGACCAGCTGTCCACCCTCGAAATCGTGGACCTGATCAATGCGGAAGATGCGGGCGTTGCTGCTGCTGTCGCGCAGGAGCGTGAGCCCATTGCGCGCGCCATTGACATGGTGGTGGCGTGTTTCCGCGCGGGTGGTCGCCTGATCTATGTGGGTGCCGGGACGTCGGGTCGCCTCGGTGTGCTCGATGCGTCAGAAATGCCTCCGACTTATGGGGTCGATTCGGAGCTGATCCAGGGTGTGATGGCCGGCGGTTTCGAAGCCTTGCTCAAAGCTCGCGAGGGTGCGGAAGACCGGCCCGAAGATGGCGCTGAGGCAATGGACGATAAACAGGTTGGCGCCAACGACTTCGTTCTGGGCATCGCGGCATCCGGAACCACGCCTTTTGTTCATGGAGCGTTGCACCGGGCAGGCGAGCTCGGGGCCAGAACAGGGTTGCTGCTTTGCTCATATCCCCGGCATGCGTTGACGAAATCGTATGACGTGGTCATTGCGCCACTCGTGGGCCCGGAGGTTATCACCGGTTCGACCCGCATGAAGGCTGGCACCGCCACCAAACTCGTGCTCAACACCATCAGCACCACCGCCATGGTCAAGACGGGCAAGGTCTTCGGTAACTTGATGGTTGACCTGCAGGTGACATGCGACAAATTGCAGGACCGGGGAGAGCGAATCCTCATGACGACACTGCATTTAGCGCGGGGTGATGCACAGAGGCTGCTCGCTGCCGCCGATGGGCATGTGAAGACGGCAATTGTCATGTCCCGGCTTGGTGTGGATTCGCAGCAAGCCCGTCAGCGGCTTGACGAAGTGGGCGGGGCCATTGCCGAGCTCGTCGGCGATTTATAGGTAGCCATTGCAACTCTACCGGCAAACAATCGGTGTTGTCCTACATCCGCGGACTGACCCCGTGCGTTGTTGAAGAAGCCGACTTTCCGGCTTCGCCAACCAAGGACACCACTCCATGAAGAACACGCTCCTCGCAATTTCCGCTGCAATCGCTTTTGGCATGTCGGGCGCCGCTTTCGCTGCTGCGCACACGGGTGCCCCGATGACCGGCGCGTCTGCTCCCATGGCAGCCTCAATGACCAAAGCCGAAGCCAAGGCTGCAGACAAGAAGGCCGATGCTGAATATAAGGCCGCCAAGAAGGCCTGCAAGCCGATGAAGGGCGCTGAAGAAAAGGCCTGCAAGGCCCAGGCCAAGGCGACTCACGACAAGGCTGAAGCCGACATCAAGGCTGCCAAGAAGAAGGGTTGATTTCGCTTCTGGCGAACTAAAAAACGGCCCGCTCTGCGGGCCGTTTTTTACGGGGTGTCCGATCTATTCGCGAGCGAAGCGACCGGCAGCTTTTCGAATGGCCGCCTGACGGCTCGGAAATACCGCACCTGGGCTGTGCGAGCACAGCGCCTCTGCGATGTCAGTCTTATCAATTGCTGCATCTGCCATGGCTGCATCAATCACCCGGCCTTCGACTGCCTTCCAGTTCACCTTGCCGGGGTCGCCGGCGTTCATTGAAGCAAAGGCGAACTGAGCGAAGAGTCTGACGGCCGGGGATTTGTGGAGAACGAGGTCAGGCAGGTTTGCAACACGTTTTTTCTTTTCGGCAGGGCCGGGCCTGTTCATTGCGCATCGCCACTGCGACGGCAAATTGCAGCTCACGTTCCTCGTCGAAGCGATTCTTGTCCGCGATGGTCTTGAAGTGCCGTGAAGGGCCGGTCGGAGGGCGCTCCACTCCCGCATAGAGGGAGTCGGCCTGCTTTTGCAATCGGTCCCAACCTGTCGCCAGCCAAGCGGACAAATCGGCGGGGCTCATAGCCTGCACACGCATCGCTTCTGCCAGTTCACGCTCTTCCTGATAGCTCGACATCTCCGCAGCCGAGCGGAAGCTGGGAGCCGGCCCTGAGTTGCTCGCACCTCCTGGACCGCATGTTTGCAGATTGATATCGAGCGCGCGGCAGAGAGCCCTCAAGGTACTCAACGTACAGTCAGTCCCACCCTCAATGCTCACCAGCGCTCGACGACTGATGCCGGCGAGGTCAGCGACGGCCTGCTGGGGCAAACCAACTTGCCTGCGTCGTCGGACAAGCGTCTCAATGATGGGATCTAGTGTCTTGGCCGTGGCTGTCGAGGACTTCATGGGCTGTGAAGTTTACTTCTCACTCCACTGTTGGGCAAATGGCTGCCTTCGCTGAGGCCTTTGCATGGCCGCCACTCAAGCCGGCTCGGCCAACCCGCGCTTTTCCAGCAAGGGTTCGATCCTCGGCGGTCGCCCCCGGAATTCCTCGAATGCCTTGCCCGGCTCCACGCTATTGCCCGACGAGTAGATGCAGCGCTTGAGGCGCTCGGCAACGACCGGGTCGAACACGTTGCCCGCTTCCCGGAACGCGCCGAACGCATCGGCGTCGAGCACTTCAGCCCACAGATAAACGTAATACCCGGCGGCATATCCGTCGCTATTGAACAGATGCTGGAAATGCACGAGACGGTGCATCGGATGCACAGCTTGCGGCATACCCAGCTCGCGCAGGACGTCGGCCTCGAACGCAACCCAATCCTTCACGCTTGCAGGGTCCTGGTGGCTGTGCGCGGCCATGTCGAGCAGCGCACTGGATGTGTAGCGCACGGTCTCATAACCCTGGCCGAACTTGCTGGCAGCCTGCAGCTTGTTGATGAGCGATTCGGGAATCGGCTCGCCCGTTTCGACGTGGCGAGCGTGCTTGCGTAGCACTTGCGGCTCGGTGGTCCAGTGTTCGAACAACTGCGATGGCAGCTCGACAAAATCGCGAAGCACCGAGGTGCCGGTGAGCTGCTCGTAGGTCACGTTGGACAGCAGTCCATGCAGGCCATGACCGAATTCGTGGAAGAGCGTGCGTACATCGTCGAATGAGAGCAGCGTCGGCGTGCCCTTCGCAAAATTGTTGTTGTTCAGGATGATGGGCCGCGTCACGCCGCCATTGCGGTTCTGCCAGGCCAGCCCGCTCATCCACGCACCGCTGCGTTTGCCGGGTCGCGCGAAGTTGTCGTGCAGAAAGAGGCCGACCTGCTCACCCTGCGCGTCGTGTACTTCATACGCGAGCACATCGGGGTGATAGGTTTGCAGGTCGCGGCGCGCAGTGAATGTCACGCCAAACAGGTTTTGCGCGCAGTCGAACGCGGCCCGAACCATCGCTTCAAGCGCGAAGTAGGGCTTGACCTGCGCGTCATCAATGGCGTAATCGCGCTGGCGAACTTTCTCGGCCCAGAAGCGCCAGTCCCATGCCTCGATGGGGCCTTCGCCGCCGCTGCCCTCCTGCACGGACAGCAGCAAATCGCGTTCGCGTTCAACCACAGGCTTGGCGCGCGCCCAGACATTGTCGAGCAGCTTGCTCACTGCTGCGGGCTCGCGCGCCATTCGATCGACCAGCGCGTAGTCGGCGAAGCTTGCGTATCCATGCAGCTTCGCCTGCTCCTGGCGCAGCTTGAGAATCTCTGCAATGTGTGGGCGATTGTCGTGATCGCCGGGGTGCTGGCCGCGCGTGGTCCAGGCGTTGAAGGCCTGTTCGCGCAAGTCGCGGCGTTCAGAAAACGTGAGGAACGGCAGAATCGACGAGCGCGACAGCGTGATCGCGCCTTCGCAGGTCAGGTTGCGTTCTTTGGCTGCCGCGCGCGCCGCGTCCTTCACGAACGCGGGCAGGCCAGCCATGTCTGCTTCGCCGTTGAGCGCACGCTGCCAGATTGTTTCGTCATGCAGCACGTTTTGCGCAAATGCAGTGTTGACCCTGGCGAGTTCCTGCATGACTTGAGCGTAGCGCTCCTGTGCGGCGGGGGCGAGAATGGCTCCCGCACGAACGAAGTCCAGGTGCACGCGCTCAAGCAGCCGAATCTGCTCGGGCGTGAGGCCGAGTCGCTGACGAATTTCGTGCACCGCCTGCACTCGCTTGAACAGCTTCGTGTGCATGAACACTGCGCTCTCATGCGCTGCGAGCGGCCCGGCCATCTGGCGCTGCACGGCTTGCAGTTCAGGCGAGGTGAGAGACGAACACAGGTTGCGAAACAGCCCCTGTACGCGATTGAGCAACCGCCCGCTGCGATCGAAGGCGGCCAGCGTGTTGTCGAAATCGGGCGGTGCGCTGTTGGCTGCAATTGCGTCGAGCTCAGCCATATGTTCGTGCATGGCGTGCGTGAGCGCAGGCTCGAAGTGTTCGGGCTTCACCGCATCAAACGGCGGCAGGCCGTAAGGCGCAGTCCAGGGTTGAAGGAGGGGGTTGGAAGCTTCGGTGGAACTCATGAGACCTCGCTGAATGGGCAATTATCGCGCTGTCAGA
>JBKJKT010000184.1:0-47334 GCA_046597415.1 Ramlibacter sp. | reverse complement strand
AGTTTTTCGGATCGGCCGGTGCACCAGGCCCTGGGCATTCACAAGGAAGAAAGGTTGTCATGAGTTTCGTTTTTGAACCCAAGCCGCTCGCGTCCGTTGCCGTGGTCGGCACGCAAGACAGATTTCCCATTCGCCGCATTTATTGCGTGGGCCGCAATTATGTGGAGCACGCCAAGGAAATGGGTTTTACCGGCCGTGAGGCGCCCTTCTTCTTCCTGAAACCTGCCGATACCGCCGTCCCGGTCGAAGCCGGCCAGACCGCATCGATCGAGTACCCCAGCCTCACGCATGACCTGCAGCACGAAATTGAACTCGTGGTTGCCATCGGCACGGGTGGACGCCGCATCAAGGCCGCCGACGCCCAGAAGCATATTTTTGGATACGGCGTTGGCCTGGACATGACCCGCCGTGACCTGCAGGGCGAGATGAAAAAACAGGGTCGCCCCTGGTGCATCGGCAAGGCTTTCGAACAGTCCGCGCCCATCGGTCCGATCACGCCTGCAGCGCAAGCCGGCGATGTGGCCAACGCAGAGATCTTCCTGCAGGTCAACGGCACGGACCGCCAGCGCAGCAACGTGTCCAAGTTGATCTGGAACATCGGCGAGATCATCGAACACCTGTCTGCCGCATGGGACCTGCAGCCCGGTGACCTGATCTATTCGGGCACGCCTGAGGGCGTTGCGGCAGTAGTGGCCGGCGACACGCTGACCGGTAGCGTGGCGGGTCTCACACCACTGGCGATCAAGATCTCCGCTGCCAGTTGATCCGGAGAACCCGTTGCGCGTACTCGAAAACCTGGCCAAGTTCTCGGCCATCCTGGCGGGCGTGCTCCTCACGGCCATCACCTTGATGACCTGCCTGAGCGTCCTGGGCCGCAACACCACCGGCACCACACTGGTCGGCGACTTCGAACTGACTGGTGTGGCGGCCGGCGCCGCCATTGCACTCTTTTTGCCCTGGTGCCAGATCCGGCGCAGCAACATCATCGTGGATTTCTTTACCGCCAAGGCCAGCGACCAGACCAATGAACGGCTTGACCGCGTGGGCGCGCTGCTGCTGGGACTGGCGATGGCGTTGCTGGCATGGCGCTCGACTCTGGGCGGCCTGAACGCGTGGAACACTCAATCGGGGACCATGATGATGGGGTTTCCGGAGTGGATCGTCTATGCGGCCATGGTGCCTCCGCTGGCGCTCACTGCAGTCATCGGTATCGCGCAATTCGTCCGCGGCTTTTCGCAGGTTTCCGAGTGAGCCCGCTGACCCTCGCCCTGCTGATCTTCGGGATCATGCTGCTGCTGATGGCGCTGCGCACGCCCATCGCGATCTCGATGTTCATCGCCGGATGCGTTGGCTATGTCATGCAGGCCGGCTGGTCGCCGCTCGCCAGTTTTCTCAATACCCAGGCCTTCGCCCGGTTTGCTAGCTATGACCTTTCGGTCATCCCGCTGTTCATCCTGATGGGCAATTTCGCCACGCAAGGTGGCATTTCGAAGGCTCTGTTTGAAGTTGCGAGCGTGGCCATGTCCCGCTTCAAGGGTGGCCTGGCGATGGCTTCCGTGCTGACCTGCGCCGCGTTCGGTGCGATCTGCGGCTCGTCGGTTGCGACTGCGGCGACCATCACGTCCGTGGCTTTGCCGGAGATGAAGCGCCACGGCTATTCGGGGCGTCTGGCCACGGGCACGCTCGCTGCGGGCGGCACGCTCGGCATCCTCATTCCGCCATCGGTGCCGCTGGTGATCTACGCCATCCTGGCCGAGCAAAACATCGCCAAGCTGTTTGCCGCCGCAATGATCCCGGGGCTCATTGCCATGGTCGGCTACGTCGTCGCCATCGCGATTTACGTGCGGGTGGTGCCGGGGCATGCACCCGAACGCGAAGATGCGGTGAACCTCACCTGGTCCTCGGTCACGGGCGTCATTCCGATTGGGATCATCTTCCTGATCGTGTTCGGGGGGATCTACGGCGGAATTTTCACGCCCACCGAAGGGGCTGCGGTCGGTGCCGCCGCGACGTTCGTAGCCGCGCTGATGCGTCGCGAAATGACCGCGGCGAAGTTCAAGCATTGCTTCTACGCCACTGCGGAAAGCTCCGCCATGATCTTCATGATCTTCATCGGTGCCGACCTGATGAATTCAGCGCTGGCCTTGACGCAGGTTCCCAACCAGCTTGCAGCAGTGGTAGGCGGATGGGGGCTTTCACCCCTTGCTGTCGTCTCTGCGATCCTGCTCTTTTATGTGGTGCTGGGCGCCGTCATGGACGAGCTCTCGATGATCTTGCTAACTATTCCGATCTTCTTTCCGATGGTCATGGGCCTGGACTTCGGCATGCCCAGCGAGTCGGTCGCCATCTGGTTCGGGATCATGGTTCTCATGACCGTCGGATTCGGGCTGCTCGCTCCGCCTGTCGGCTTGAACGTCTATGTTGTCAACAGCATGGCCAAGGACGTTCCGATCGCCGAAAGCTACCGCGGTGTGATGCCTTTCCTGATCAGCGACACGCTGCGCACGATCCTGCTGCTGTTCTTTCCCGGAATCTCCCTGTGGCTTGTGACATTCATTGGCTGAGGGAAAGCCCCGAAACCGCTCGCACCGCCCGTGCGTTAACTTAGACGTCAACAGGAGAAACAACCATGGTCCAGCGTCGCACGCTTTTGAAATCAACCGCCGCAGCAACCGTGCTGGGCGTACCCGGCCTGTCAGGCATGGCCCAGCAGGCCGTCACGCTCAAGTTTCACACCTTCATGGCCCCACAGTCGAACGTGTGGCTCACCATGCACAAGCCATGGATGGAAAAGGTTGAAAAAGAGTCCGGCGGCCGCATCAAGTTCGAAGGCTATCCCGCCATGCAGCTCGGTGGCACGCCGGTGCAGCTCTATGACCAGGCCAAGGATGGCGTTGTCGATGTTACCTGGACGCTGCCGGGCAACACCGCTGGTCGTTTCCCTCGGATTGAGGTGTTCGAGCTGCCGTTCATGATGAACAACGCCGAAGCCACTTCGAAGGCTTATTGGGAATACGTGCAGACCGTAGCTGTCGATGAGTTCAAGGACGTCCAGGTGCTTGCGCTGCATGTGCACGGTCCTGGCATGTTCCACACCAAGGACAAGCTGGTCAAGACTGCAGACGACCTGCGGGGCATGAAGGTGCGCGGCCCGACCCGGCAGATCACCAAGATGCTCGGCTACGTTGGAGCAACGCCTGTAGGCATGCCCCTTCCGGCGATTCCCGATGCGCTTTCCAAGGGCACAATCGATGGCTGCGTCATCCCGTGGGAAGTGGTGCCTTCCGTCAAGGTACACGAACTCACGAAGTTCCACAGTGAGTTCGAAAACTCAGGTGGGGCTCTGTACACCACCACCTTTGTGATGGGCATGAACAAGGCCAAGTACGCCTCGCTCGCACCCGACCTGAAAAAGGTCATCGATAACAATTCCGGCATGGCAACTTCCGCCTGGCTCGGCAAGACGCAGCAAGGAAACGATCCACTGGGACGCAAGGCCGCTGAAGATCGCAAGAACACGATCTACCAGATCACTGCAGCGGATGCCCAGGAGTTCAGGCGCAAGGCCCGCCTGGTCGAAGTCGAGTGGGTCGAGGATATGAACAAGCGCGGCCACGATGGCAAGAAACTACTGGACACCGCACGCGCCCTGATCGAAAAGCACGGCAAGGCCACGCCGGTCAGGAAGTAAATGCGGAGCCTTCCCCGTAAACTCGGGGAATGACATTTCGCAGCGCAATCAAACACTGCAGGAATTGCGGTTCTGGTGTTGTTTACCGCGTGCCGGACGACGGCGATACCCGAGAGCGGGCCGTGTGCCCCGCTTGCGACACGATCCACTATGAGAACCCGCTGACCGTAGTCGGCACCGTGCCTTACTGGGGCGACAAGGTGCTGCTGTGCAAGCGCAACATCGAGCCGCGCTGGGGCAAATGGACGTTGCCGGCGGGCTTCATGGAGCTCAATGAGTCCACCTCCGAAGGGGCGGCCCGCGAGACGGATGAGGAAGCCGGC
Organism: Ramlibacter sp.; assembly: GCA_046597415.1. Classification (GTDB taxonomy): domain Bacteria; phylum Pseudomonadota; class Gammaproteobacteria; order Burkholderiales; family Burkholderiaceae_C; genus Ramlibacter. The sequence continues at coordinate 43,320 of JBKJKT010000184.1, read as the reverse complement.
GCGAAGTTCGAAATGGAAGGTCTGCTGTCGCTGCTGAGCGTTCCACGCGTGGGGCAGGTCCACCTCTTCTACCGCGCGAAATTGCTGAGCGACAAGTTCGATCCCGGTCACGAGACGATCGAGGCGCGGCTATTTGCTGAAGATGAAATTCCCTGGGACGAGATCGCCTTTCGCACTGTGAAGGAAACGCTCGTTTTCTACTTCGAGGACCGGCGGCGTGGCAACTTCGACGTCCACACGATGGACATCGTTTAAGGGCGTGTCAAAGCGCGGGCCAGCTGCGGTCCTACTGCGGCCCCTGGCGAATCTTGCTGTCTTCTCGCATTTTGATGTCCTCTCGCCGCTGGACGCAAAGCGGGTGATTGCGCGATCCGGGCTTGTCACAATGTTCGGCCAGGCAAAACTCGCGCGACAGGAACACCTTGTCCTTGCATTGCTCCACCGGATTCGGGACGTTGAGGACTGCGGCGGCAGATGCCGCTCTGTTGTCTTCAAGCACCGGCGCCGCCGGTGTGACAGCAAGACTTCGTGAGGGCTCGGCCACTGGGGCCGATGGCGCGGTCCGAGGGCTCGGCGCACTGGCGCCACGGCGTGGGGCGCTGGCTTTCAACGCGGCCGCAGATGATGCGGAGGCTGCAGCGGCAGCAACCGATGCAGCGCGCGCGGGTAGCGGCGTCAAGGCCCCTGGCGCAGAGGCCGCAAGCGCGTCAGGCGCAACAGCAACAGGCGCTGTTATCGCAGCAACCGGCACATCAACTGGAGCGCTTGACGCCGCACTCGCGGCAGCGGCCACTCGTGCAGGCGGCGTTTTCTCGCCGGTCATGAGGAAGGCAGCAATCGCAATGACTGCAACCGCTCCTACGCCCGCCATGACTGCGATGGGCGGCTTCTTTCCGGCTGGAGCGGCCACCGGTGCGGTCTCACCCTTTTGCTCCTCCCTTTGCTGCTCCCTCTGCTGCTCGTTTTCCTGATCCTTTTCCTTTTTTAGCGCCCGCTGCACTTTTGCCGTTGCCGCCGCCATGGCGAGCGAATCCGGCGCCGGCGCCTGAGCAGCGGTTGCAGCTGAGGTTGGCGCAGCTACTTCAGGCCGGAAATCGGATGCTGATGGTGGTTGCACCGGTGGGGCAGTGCCGTCCGCACCCGGTGTTGACAGCGATATGGATTCAGGTTCGAGGTCCGCAGCCCGCGCTTCGAACGGCGGACTGCTGAAGTCGGGATCGGAGAACGTGGAGGACTCCGATGGCGGGCCGGAATCGCGTTCGGCGGGAGCGCCCCCCTCAGCAGGCGCCCCAGTCGCAGGCGGCTGGGCAACCACCAGAGGCGCCGTGAATGTGCTCGGACGCATACGGGTGGCATCGAGGTCCTGCTCTTTTCCAGGCAGGACGCCGCCCAGCACTGTCTGGTCGCCCGTGATCGCCCCGCCCGTCAGCTTGCGAAGGCGTCGCCGCGCCAGATCGGCGTAGATGCCGGCGGGGAACCTGGAAAGAAAACTTTCAAACTCCTCAGGCTCTACCGAATCCTTGATGTCTTTCCAGTAAACCAGCTCGACTTCCTGCGTCACCGTCGAAGGGCTGGTCATGGCCGATCCGGTTATGACCGATCCCGTCGTGGACGGATTGATATTGGACGTGCCTTCCTGACGCCGACCCGGGTCGGCAGGCGGCACGACCGTCGCATCTTCGGCTCGGCGGATGGCCGACTGCAGGGCCGACGCAAAGTCACGTGCGGTGGAAAAGCGCTCATCGCGGTTCTTGGCCAACGCGCGCGCAACCACGGCATCGATCGCCGGAGGGAGTCGCCCGTTGAAAGCGCTTGGCGGTGCAGGGGTATGGCCGATGATCTGGTGAATGATCGAAAAGTCGTTGTCGCCGTCGAACGGACGCTTGTCCGTGAGCAGCTGGTACAGCACAACGCCCACTGAAAACAGGTCTGCGCGAGCGTCGATTTTCTGTCCCTGCACCTGTTCAGGTGACATGTATTTGAGCGTCCCAACCATGCTGCCTTGCGTGCGCGTGGCTTCACCGGAATCCTGGATGCGTGCCACGCCGAAGTCGGTGAGTTTGACGCGTCCGCCGGGCTCGATCAGCAGGTTGGCCGGCTTGATGTCACGGTGAACGATGCCCTGCTTGTGCGCATAGTCCAGCGCCGACAGCAGATCGCGGATCATCTTGAGCGATTGCTCCAGCGAGTAGCGCAGGCCCTTGTCGAGGTGGTGCTTGAGGTCGTCGCCCTGGATGTACTCCATGACGAGGAAGGCAATGTCGCCGTCCCGGTCGGAGTCATACACGCTGACGATGTTGGGGTGCTGCAGCCGCGCTGCCGAACGGGCCTCGGTGCGAAAGCGCGCCTCGTATTCGGCAGCGGCTTCCTCCGAGAGGTTTTCGACCTTGACGGTCTTTATGGCGACGCGACGATCCAGGTTGGGATCCTTGCCCTCGTACACGATTCCCATCGCGCCCTTGCCGAGAACGCGAATCAGGTCATAGCGGCCAAGCTTTTTGAGACTCACGGGAACGAGCGCCCTCTAATGCGGAATCCGATTCTAGCCTTGCGACCGCGCAAGTTCCCTATCGCTCTCGCGGTGATGTCTCGCGGCGGATACGCAGGCTTTCCCGCAGGTAGGCGTCGGTGAAGTAGCGGTCAAGCAGGAGTTGAGTCCAGCTGGACATGTCCTTGCCCTGCTCCTCATAGAACTTCGAATACGCATCCCAGGCGCGGACGTTCTCGAGAAGCCTGGGGCCACCGCCAAGCAGGCGCTCCTTCAGGGCCCGGGGATCGAATTCCTTGAGCGTGCCTGCAAGCGCGGCCCGAATCGCCGCCGAGCTCGCGGTGTTGTGGGTGATCAGCTCCACAAACAGTTCACGCAACGCGCGCTCCGGATTGACGAAACCGACGCTCGTCTGCCGTCCACCGAACAGGTAACGCAGTTTCGTTTCCTGAGGCCAGTCGCTTTTAAGGGGGTTGTTGTCTTTCGTGGCAACCATCGTCCGGTCGCCTGACCGCATTTCCTGCTTGACGCCGATGACGCTCGAGTGCAATTCCATCACGCCAAGGACCAGTATTCGAACGAGGCGCCCCAAGGCCTCCAGTTCGCCCTGACTCATGGTCCCAAGCGTCGCCGGATCAATGCCCAACCCCTTGAACACGGACGAGACATCGCCCGCTGCCAGCTTGGCGGCGTCCAACGGTTCCCCACCATCCCCACCCGGACCAAAGGTGCTCTCGAAGCCCCATTCACCAAACGGGTCTTCCTCGTTTGCCGCCGACGCCCTGGAAGCTCGCGGCGCAGGCGCTGCCGGAATCGTTGCGCCCGACCCGTCGCGATCGAATACTGCCCAGGGATCGGCGGCGGGTGCGGGGGGCGGGTCGAGATCCGGCGCGGGGGGCAAGGCGGAAACCGACTGGACGTCCAGCGCGTAATCGCCCACCCGCATCGTCTGGCCAAACGGCAACACGCCGCGCGCGCCCGGAGGCGCTTCGCCGAATGGCATCTCAACGCCATTGACGACCGAAAGAACATGAAATTGAAGCACGTCGTTTTCGCACCAGACAGCCAGATGGCGTCGCGATAGATTGCGTTCCGGATCGGGCAGGCAAACCCCGCAATCCGCGTCCCGCCCCAGAACCAGCTGCGGCTGACCGGGCTCCAGCGTGCGCACCACATCCAGACCGGGGCCTGCAATACGGAGTTCAAGCTTCATGGCGCTCTTGTGAAAGTCAGGACTTCACCGAGAAATGCACGATGGGCGCCTTCTCGGCTTCCCGTTCACAGCCCAATGAGATTTGCCCCTGACCGACCAGATAGCATTCGGTACGCCGGAGCACCACGGGCTCGCTCTGGTTGCCGAAGTAAGCCCAGGTGCCGAAGCTCGATCCATCGCCAAGCACAAAATGCCCGCCCCGCCACTCGATCGTGGCATGCACCCGGGACACCCGCGAGTCGTTGACAGACAAAGAGGCCGTTGCAGCACGGCCCAACGTGAATTTCTCGCCGCTCGTGTCGAGCCGATGGATCTGCCCGAGCGCTGAAAGCTCCAGTGACGCGTCCTTGGGCGCCTTGAGCATCGAAACACCCATCACGGTTGAATCGGCGTCGAGCTCGGCCGTCCATTGGACGCGATAGATTTCTGTGACTTCCTGCTTGCCGCGAAGGTACATGGGTCCCAGGCTGCGTAGCTGCGACTGCATCTGATCGGTGAGTGCAACACGCACGCGTTGCGTTGTGAGGATCTGCTCCGCGCCAGCCAGGTCGGCCAGCCGCGCGGCACTGTTGACCGCGTCGCCGTAGCAATCGCCATCAATCTCGACCACGTCCCCGCTTTCCACGCCTATCTGCATCTGCACAGCCCTTAGCGTGCCACCCGGATAAACCGGCTTTTCCTGCAGACGCTTCTGGATGGCAATGCAGGCATCGATGGCATCGGTCTCTTTAGGGAAAACGACAAAGATGCCGTCGCCCAGCAACTTCACCACCCGCCCGCTGTGCTGTTCGAAGGTCCTGGAAAGCGCGCCAGTGAACTGGGTAACGAATCGGCCGGCCGTCTCGTCCCCCAGGCGCTCGAAGATGCCGGTACTGCCCACCAGATCTGCAAAAACGACTGTTGCCACGATGTGTTCAGCGTCCCTGGGTTATGAAGTGAATTACGGCCATTCGCCGGGATTTTATGCGGTGGCGCCTGCATGACGACCGGCAGGGATCGTCGGAAAACGAAAAAGGGCCGACAGAAAACTGTAGACCCTTTGAAAGAACTGCGGGTGATCTCAAGATCACTTTAATGTGACTCCAAGGTCACTCCATTAATTGGTCGGCGTGAAAGGATTCGAACCTTCGACCCCTTGCACCCCATGCAAGTGCGCTACCAGGCTGCGCTACACGCCGAGCCTTGAATTATAGCTTGAGGCTTCATTGCGTCGAAGACAGCAGGTCGCGAATTTCGAAGAGCTCCCGGCGCACCAGCATCAACTTCTGCGAAACGCGATCGTCATCTTCGACGATGGTACTGTCCTCAAAATCCTCGAAGGTCGAATCCTCGACCTCGATGACTTCAACGCCCTCGAGCATGACCTCGCCGGCACGTCGCTTGTCGCGCTCGACCTGCACCAGTTCCTGTAGTTTGTTGCGCGCGCCACTGATGGTGAAGCCCTGGTCATAAAGCAGATCCCGGATCCGGCGGATCATCAACACCTCGTGGTGCTGGTAGTAGCGCCGGTTGCCGCGACGCTTCATCGGACGCAGTTGAGTGAATTCCTGCTCCCAATACCGTAGCACGTGAGGCTTGACACCACACAGATCGCTGACTTCACCGATGGTGAAGTAACGCTTTGCTGGTATCGAAGGGAGGCTTTTCTCCATTGAAATCAATGTCGTAGGAGGGAAAGCTGCTAGGTTACTCTAAGTCACCCGCACGTGCAAAGCAGTGACACCGAAAGACGTTGCTTTCGGGATCAAGGCCACCAGGAAGATTCCGGAGCTCAGCCTTCAGACGGCCCATTGCCCTGAATTTGTTCCTTGAGCTTGTGGCTGGCGTGGAAGGTGACGACGCGGCGGGCATCGATAGGGATAGCTTCACCGGTGCGCGGATTGCGCCCGGGGCGCGGTGCCTTGGTGCGTATCTGGAAATTGCCGAATCCGGAAATCTTCACGTCGTTGCCTTCGACCAGACTATCGGAGATCAGGTCGAAAAAGGCATCGATCATGTCCTTGGATTCGCGCTTGTTCAAGCCGATCTGCTCGAACAGCAACTCGGCCAGCTGCGCCTTGGTGAGCGCGGGCGTCTCCAGGCTTTCAACTGCAAAGTCCATCAGTTCGTCCGGCGGCGTGTTGAGCGCTTCCATGTCCTCATCCTCTCAGGCGTCCGCCAAGACGGACTGCAATCGCATCGACAACTGATTTCACGGCCGCATCGATCTGGTCGTCGGTCAGTGTGGCTTCGGCGCTGGAAAGCGTCAAGCGAACCGCAGCGCTTTTTTCATCGGCACCAAGGCCCACAGCGCCCTGCTTGGGCTTGTAGATATCGAAAACGAATGCGTCCTGTAAGAGGCCGCGCGTCTGGGCCGCACGCGCTGCCGCAAGGATCGCGTCGTGCGTCACGATATCGCCGACAATCACAGCGATGTCGCGCTGCGCAGGCTGGAACTTCGGCACCGGAGTGAACGCGGCTACCTCGCGTTGTGCGGCAGCCTCAAAGTCGAGCTCGAACAGCACAGGTGCATGGGCCAACTCCCACTTCTGCCGCCAGCGCGGATGCAACTCGCCGACGAACCCGACTCTCTTTCCGTCAAGACTGATCTGCGCGCAACGCCCCGGGTGCATCGCAGGGTGTGCCGCCGGCTCAAAGCTCGCCTTGAGTGGTGCGAGCAGAGCCTCGACATCACCCTTGACGTCATAGAAGTCTGTGCCGCCAGCCCTGGAACCCCACTGCAGCCCGGTGGCATCGCCGTAAGCAAGTCCCGCGACATGCACAGGCTGACGCACGCCCCGGACCGTGACGTCGCCGGTTGGCACCGACGAATCGCGCACGAAGACCCGCCCGACTTCAAACAGACGGACCCGCTCGGCCTTGCGATCCAGGTTGAATTTCAGTGCCTGCAAGAGCGATCCGAGCAGCGAGGAGCGCATCACACTCATCTGGCTCGCGATCGGATTGAGCAGCTTGATCGGATCGCTGTTGCCGGCAAGCTCGCGCTCCCAGCTCTCCTCGACGAAGCTGAAGTTGATCGTTTCCTGGTAGCCGCTGGCCACCAGCAAACGCCGGACGGCAAACCGGCTGCGACGGCTCTCGGGCTGCAGGCGCGCCGTGATCGGGGCGCTCGGCGGCGTAGTCGGCAGGTTCTCGTAGCCAACGATGCGCACGACTTCCTCGATCAGGTCTTCCTCGATCGTGATATCGAAGCGGTACGGCGGCGGCGTGACGGTCAGGACACCGTCATGCGACGTCACGGGGAGGCCCAATCGCTTGAACGCATCGAGGCACTGCGCCTCGGTTAACGGCATGCCAATGACCCTTGATGCTCGTGCAACTCGTAGGCTGACTGGCCTGCTTTCAGGCTGCACGACGACCTGGTCGTCCATCGGTCCGGCTTCGCCACCGCAGATCGCCTGAATCAGGCGGGTGATGTGCTCGATGTGTTCGACCGTCGTGCCCGGATCGACGCCCCGCTCGAATCGATGGCCCGCATCGGTGGAAAAGTTGTACCGGCGCGAGCGCCCCTGTATCGCCTGCGGCCACCAGAAAGCGGCCTCGACATAGACATTGCGCGTGTCGTCGGAAACTGCCGTGGCATCCCCGCCCATGATGCCGGCGAGAGACTCGACCTGTTGGTCGTCTGCAATCACGCCCGTGGATTCATCGACCGTCACCACACTGCCATTGAGCAGCTTGAGCGCTTCGCCGGGCTTGCCCCAGCGCACATCAAGCGCGCCATGGATCTTGTCGAGATCGAAGATATGAGAGGGGCGGCCAAACTCGAACATGACGTAATTCGAGATGTCGACAAGCGCAGTGACGCTTCGTTGCCCGCATCGGGCGAGTCGGTCAACCATCCACTGTGGCGTTTTGGCCTTCGTGTCGATATCGCGCACGATGCGGCCCGAAAAGCGGCCACACAGGTCGGCGGCCGCCACGTTCACCTGAAGCCTTGCGTCGTGCACCACAGGTGCAGCCTCGAACGACGGTTCCTTGAGAGGAGCACCCGTCAACGCAGACAACTCCCGCGCAACGCCGTAAACGCTCAGCGCATGAGCCAGGTTGGGCGTGAGCTTGAGCGTGAAGATGGTGTCGTCGAGCGCAAGCAGTTCACGAACAGGCGCCCCAACTGCTGCGTCAGCCGCAAGTTCAAGCAAACCGCCGTGGTCCTCGCTCAGCTTGAGTTCGCGTGCCGAACAAAGCATGCCCTGGCTCTCGACGCCGCGCAGCTTGCCAAGTTTGATCTGGAAGGGCTTGCCGTCTTCACCCGGCGGAAGTTCGGCGCCGACGAGGGCAGTGGGCACCTTGATGCCAACACGCGCATTCGGTGCGCCGCAAACAATATTGAGCAGAGCGCCCTGCCCCACATCCACCTGACACACCCGCAGGCGATCGGCATCCGGATGCTGCACGACTTCTCTGATTTCGCCGACGACGACCCTGCTAAACGGCGGGGCGACCGGATGCAGCGCTTCGACCTCCAGGCCACCCATCGTCAGGGTGTCGGCGAGTTGTTGGGTGGTGAGCGGCGGATTGCAGAATTCGCGCAGCCAGGACTCGGGGAATTGCATGGGTGTTCTATCGGAATCGGTTCAACGGAATTGGCGCAGGAAGCGGACATCGCCTTCGAAGAAAAGTCGAAGATCATTCACGCCGTAACGCAGCATGGCAAGCCGGTCAGCGCCCATGCCAAAGGCAAAGCCGATGAAGCGCTCGGGGTCCAGCCCCATGTTGCGCACCACCTGCGGGTGTACCTGGCCCGAGCCGGCGACCTCGAGCCACTTGCCCGCGAGCGGTCCACTCGCGAACTGGATATCTATCTCGGCGCTCGGCTCCGTGAATGGAAAGAAACTCGGACGAAACCGAAGTGTCAGGTCATCCGATTCAAAGAACCTGCGGCAGAAATCGGTGAAGACAACCTTCAGGTCCTTGAAGCTCACGTTTTCGCCAAGCCAGAGGCCTTCGCACTGGTGGAACATGGGAGAGTGTGTGGCGTCGCTATCGACCCGGTAGGTACGGCCCGGGACGATCACGCGAATCTCGGGCAGGCTCTCGCCCGCTTTGACGCGTTCGGCGAACTTCTTGATATGTGCGTGCGCGTATCGCACCTGCATCGGACTCGTGTGCGGGCGGAGGTTGTACGGGATACCGTCGTCGCCATTGATGTCGACGTAAAACGTGTCCTGCATCGATCGCGCAGGATGGTTCGGAGGGTTGTTGAGCGAAGTGAAACTGTGCCAGTCGCTTTCGATTTCCGGACCATCGGTTACATCGAAACCCATGCTGCCAAAAATCTGCTCGATCCGTTCAATGGTGATGCTCACCGGATGAAGCCCGCCGGGTTCGCGAACGCGGCCGGGAAGCGTGACGTCGAGCGATTCGGCCTCGAGCTGGATTTCCAGCTCGGCATCTGCCAGCGACTGGCGGCGCTCATTAAGTGCGGCTTCGATGGCCTGTTTGGCCGAGTTGATGGCAGCGCCACGCGTCTTCTTTTCGTCAACGGAGAGCGCAGCCATGCCCTTCATCAACTCTGTGATGCGGCCGGCCTTGCCGGTGTACTGTGCCTTGGCGTTTTCCAGCTCCGCCGGCGTAACTGCCGCAGCGAAGGCGTCGCGCGCACTTTCGACGATGGAATCGAGATCGGTTTTGGTTGTCATGAATGAAAACAGGGCTAGAGCCTGATGGCCCTAGCCCGTCCTTGTTGGTTGCACCGGACGCCATGCAAATGCATAGCGCCCACCGTGAACTCAAGCAGCCAGCTTGGCCTTGACTTGCTCCACGATGCCCGCAAAAGCGGCCTTGTCGTGCACGGCGATATCGGCCAGGACCTTGCGGTCAATCTCGATACCTGCCTTACGAATGCCGTTGGCGAACTGGCTGTACGTCATGCCCAATTCACGCGCAGCGGCGTTGATACGGGCAATCCACAGCTGACGGAAAACGCGCTTCTTGGTGCGGCGATCGCGGTAGGCATATTGCCCTGCCTTCATCACCGCTTCTTTGGCGACGCGAAATACATTGCCGCGGCGACCGCGGAAACCCTTGGCGAGGGCGAGAACTTTCTTGTGGCGGGCGCGAGCCGTTACACCACGTTTGACGCGAGGCATGTTTGATCTCCTTGTTCGTCGTTAATTAAATGCCCCGGCCGGGCAGCATCTGCGACATATGACCCATATTGGTCTCATGCACAGCGACCGCACCGCGAAGGTGGCGCTTATTCTTGGTGGTCTTCTTGGTCAGGATGTGACGCTTGAAGGCTTGGCCGCGCTTGACGGTACCACCGGGACGAACGCGGAAGCGCTTCTTGGCCCCGCTCTTGGTCTTCATCTTGGGCATTTTCATGCTCCTTTTAATTTGTGCTCGTGAGGCGTCGCGAAAACGTTTTCGCGCCTTGTTGGCCCCGAGACACTTCTTTCAATTGCCCACTGATGGGCAAGTGATCTGCGCACCCTTGACAGGTGCTTTAACTACGCACCCCACGGGTGCCTTGACAACTAAGCCGAAGCCGGTTGAGAGGTTTCGGCGGCGGGCTTGACAGCCACTTTTTTCTTGCCCGGCGCAATCATCATGATCATCTGCCGGCCTTCGAGCTTGGGATACTGCTCGATCAGGATCAGATCGCCGAGTTCATCGCGAATGCGATTGAGCAGGGCCATGCCGATTTCCTGGTGCGTGATTTCGCGGCCCCGAAAGCGCAGCGTGATCTTGCACTTGTCACCTTCGGCCAGAAAGCGCTTGATATTGCGCATCTTGATGTTGTAGTCACCATCATCGGTGCCCGGCCGGAATTTGACTTCCTTGATTTCAATGACGGTCTGCTTCGCTTTGGCTTCCGCCGCCTTCTTCTGCTCCTGATACTTGAACTTGCCGTAGTCCATCAATCGGCACACAGGCGGATTGGCAGTAGCGGCAATTTCAACCAGGTCAACATCAGCCTCGCCTGCCATTCGCAGGGCTTCAGAGAGACTGACGATGCCCAGAGGCTCGTTTTCAGGTCCCGAGAGGCGTACTTCGGGGGCCATGATTTCCCGGTTCAGGCGGTGCTTGCGTTCCTCGCGTTGGCGGCGGTCACGAAATTCAGTAGCGATGGTCTGTGTCCTTCAATACGTTTGCTACAAATCAAGTAGCGAAACTGCCCCAGCGCGTGCAAGCAATAGCTTTATTCATCCAGAATCAGCTCTTGTTTCGGATGTCGTGCGCGATTCTTTGCGAGAACGCGTCCACTGACATCACGCCGAGGTCCAAGTTGCCCCGGGCGCGCACTGCGACAGCACCAGCAGCCATTTCCTTGTCACCAATGACCAGGATGTACGGCAGCTTTTGCAACGAATGCTCGCGTATTTTATACGTTATTTTCTCGTTGCGCAGATCAAGATCGACCCTAAGCCCTTGATTTTCAAGCGTTTTGACCACGGAACGGGCGTAATCTGACTGCGAATCCGTGATATTGAGCACTGCAACCTGGATCGGCGCCAGCCACGCCGGTAGCGCCCCTGCATGGTTCTCGATGAGCATGCCGATGAAACGTTCGAGGCTGCCGACAATGGCGCGATGCAGCATCACAGGGTGTGCACGGCTGCTTGTCTCTGTCACGTACTCGCCCCCGAGCCGCTCGGCCGTGTTGAAATCGACCTGCATCGTGCCGCATTGCCACTGACGCCCGAGGGCGTCCTTGAGCGTGTACTCGATCTTGGGGCCGTAGAACGCGCCATCCCCAGGCGAGACGATGAAATCAACGCCCGACCGGCGCAGCGCCTCCATAACGGCGAACTCGGCCTTGTCCCAGAGCTCATCAGAGCCGACCCTGTTGTCGGGACGCGTGGCGACCTTGTACAGAATCTCCTTGAAACCGAAATCCGCATACACCTTTTGCAGTTGGGCCGTGTAGTTCACGCACTCCTCAAGAATCTGGTCTTCGGTGCAAAAAATGTGACCATCGTCCTGCGTGAAACCCCGCACCCGCATGATGCCGTGCAACGCGCCGGTCGGCTCATTGCGGTGGCACTGACCAAACTCGCCGAAACGCACCGGCAAATCGCGATAGCTCTTGATACCGTGCTTGAAGATGAGGACATGCCCGGGGCAGTTCATGGGCTTCAAGGCGTATTCGCGCTTTTCGCTCTCGGTGGTAAACATGTTCTCACGGTAGTTTTGCCAATGCCCCGTCTTCTCCCACAGGCTCTTGTCCAAAATTTGCGGACCCTTGACTTCCTGATAGCCCGTGTCCTTATAAACCTGCCGCATGTACTGCTCCACCGCCTGCCAGATTGCCCAGCCCTTGGGATGCCAGAACACCACGCCAGGCGCCACGTCGTCGATGTGAAACAGATCGAGTTCACGGCCGAGCTTGCGGTGATCTCGCTTTTCCGCCTCCTCAAGCATCGTGAGGTATTGCTGCAGCTCCTCCTTGCTTGCCCAGGCCGTACCGTAGATGCGCTGTAGCATCTCGTTGCGGTGATCGCCCCGCCAGTAGGCGCCGGCGACCTTCATCAGCTTGAAGTGCTTGAGCTTGCCCGTGCTCGGCACGTGCGGGCCGCGGCAGAGATCCTCGAACGAACCCTCGGCGTACAACGACACATCTTCGTTCGCAGGAATGCTTCCGATGATTTCCGCCTTGTAGTTCTCGCCCATGCTCTTGAAGTGAGACACCGCATCGTCGCGCGGAAGCACGCGACGAGTCACTGGCTCATCTTTCGCGGCGATTGCCGTCATCCGCTTTTCAATGGCGACAAGGTCTTCGGGTGTGAACGGACGCTTGTACGAGAAGTCGTAGAAGAAGCCGTTCTCGATCACCGGCCCAATCGTGACCTGGGCCTCGGGAAACAGCTCTTTCACAGCATGTGCCAGCAAGTGCGCCGTTGAGTGCCGGATCACGTCGAGACCGTCGGTGTCCTTGGCGGTAACGATCGCAAGCTGACTGTTCCTGTCGATGGAAAAGCTCGTATCGACAACCTTGCCGTCGATCTTGCCGGCAAGGGCCGCCTTGGCCAGCCCCGGGCCGATTGAGGCGGCGACCTCAGCGACCGTAACCGGTCCGGGAAATTCACGTTGGGAACCATCGGGAAGCGTGACTTGGATCATGATCAAAATAGGCTTTTGGGGGAAACAGACAACAAAAAAGCGCGGACATGAGCCGCGCTTTTGGGTTGCAAAGGGTGACCTCAGTGCACGCGACTACACGGCCTCAACGGGCCGTCAAACCTTCAGTGGTAGTTCGCGGTGTCATAACCAGGTGCCTTTCTCGCTCTTGTTCACTCAGAAAAGCCGCAATTCTAACCGGCGGGTACATAGCCCGTGGCGTTACAGCGTTCGCAAGGCGTAATGATCGTCTGCTTTTCGACTTCGAAATCCTCAGTGATGTTTTCGCTGTCGTATCTGAGCTCGCCTGTGCCCAGGCAGTCGGGACATTTGGCCTGACTCAGCTTGCTTGCGTCAAAAACACCGGTCCTGTCTTCGGTAGAGCTCATGAGGCCGTCCCCTGCATTGATTGGTGCCACGTACTCTAGCGCTCGTCCCGAAAAAAACAAGGGGACCGGTCCCAGCAAAAAGGGCCGCCAGGCCCCTTCCTCCAGCGAGTGGAAGGCTCAGGCGGCCTTCTTCTCTTCAAAAAACTGCTCGTCTTCCGTCGAGCCCTTGAGCGCAGCGGTTGAAGCGTTCGCCTCGATCGTCGTGGTCACGGCGTCGAAGTAACCCGTTCCCACTTCGCGCTGGTGCTTCACGGCGGTGAATCCCCGATCGGCAGCCGCAAATTCCTTCTGCTGCAGCTCAACGAAAGCGCTCATGTTGTTGCGGGCGTAACCGTAGGCCAGCTCGAACATCGAGTAGTTCAGGCTGTGGAAACCGGCCAGCGTGATGAACTGGAACTTGTAGCCCATCGCGCCGAGTTCCTTCTGGAACTTAGCGATGGTTGCGTCGTCGAGGTTCTTTTTCCAGTTGAACGATGGCGAGCAGTTGTAAGCCAGCAGCTTGCCAGGGAACTTCGCGTGGATCGCATCGGCGAAGTCCTTTGCGAATTTCAAGTCTGGCGTGCCGGTCTCGCACCAGATCAGATCCGCATACTCCGCATAAGCAAGGCCGCGCGCAATCGCCTGATCGATGCCTTTGTTGGTGCGATAGAAACCTTCGACCGTGCGCTCGCCCGTGCAGAAAGGCTGGTCGATCGGATCGACATCGCTGGTCACCAGATCGGCCGCTTCCGCGTCGGTGCGGGCCAGGAGGATGGTGGGCGTGCCCATCACGTCTGCCGCCAGACGAGCGGCAATCAGCTTGGCATTGGCTTCGCGCGTTGGCACCAGCACCTTGCCGCCCATGTGACCGCACTTCTTGACCGAAGCGAGCTGGTCTTCGAAATGAACGCCGGCGGCACCCGCTTCGATCATGGCCTTCATCAACTCGAACGCGTTCAGCACGCCGCCGAAACCGGCTTCTGCATCGGCCACGATGGGCGCGAAGTAATCGACATAACCTTCGTCCCCAGGGCCCTTGCCCTCGCTCCACTGGATCTGGTCGGCGCGTGCAAACGTGGCATTGATCTTTTTGACGCACTTAGGCACCGAGTCCACCGAATACAGGGACTGGTCGGGGTACATCTCGCCATTGCTGTTCGCATCACCGGCGACCTGCCAGCCAGACAGATAGATGCCCTTCAAGCCGGCCTTGACCTGCTGCATGGCCTGGTTGCCAGTCAATGCACCGAGCGTATTGACGAACGGCTCGGTGTTGATGAGGTTCCAGAGCTTTTCTGCGCCGCGCTTGGCGAGGGTGTGCTCGATCTGGAGCGAACCCCGCAGCTTGACGACGTCGGCAGCGCTATAGCCGCGCTTGATGCCTTTCCAGCGAGGGTTCTCAGCCCAGTCTTTTTCGAGTTGGGCGATCTGCTGCTCACGCGTCAGGTGGGTCCAGGATGTCATGTATTTACTTTCGAGGTTGATAGGAAACTGGTTCGGTCTTCTTGCCAGTGCAAGTCAGTGCCGATGGAAGAACTTTAAGTCTTCTACAAGACTTTGAGAATATCTTGTGTCTTATATAAGAGATATTTTTTTACGTTAAATATCAACAACTTACCCCTCGCATTTCTCAATGCGGGATTTTGTTTCTTATATTGAGAAATTTTGGCGCAGTGCAGCATGACATATTTTCATGATGCGAAACAGAACTTACGCCGTGTGAAACTGGATCCAGTCGCCGTGGCCGATCAATTGCCTGTCGCGCACACGCTCGGGGTTCACCTCGTACACAAGGCAAGACACCGGACGGCCCTCGACTTCGATGAGCAGCTCGCGCTTGAAATATTCGCTGTGGGGGCTGTCTTCAATGCACTCGATTTCGTCCAGTACGGCCTCCAGCGGTGCATCGATCTCGTACACCTCACCAACCACAGTCACCGCGTCCTGGCCGCCCAGCGTCAGGCCCGGATACCAATCGATGCAGTAGAGGCAACCTTTGACTTCGCCCATTCCCACGTAACGCGGAGGTGGTTGCAAACGGTTGATATCGTTGCGCCCGCCACGGCGCAGCGTCCCATACACGAAGACGTGACGTGCCTGAGGATGGGGCATGGGGTCAGTCGCCCCTGGCGATTCGGGCATTATTCGCTCGTATTGTTTTCATCCCACCATTCTCAATGACCGAGCGACACCAGCGCGCAGTCGCGTACGCCTGCCTGGCGTTGAGCATGTCGCTCGTCGGCAGCTACGTCGCACTTTCCAAGCCGCTGGTCGCGGCGATACCGGTGTTCCTGCTGGCGTGGATGCGCTTCGGGATTGGCGGCCTGGGCATGCTCCCGTGGCTGCGCAAACCTGTGGGCGAGGCACCAATGAGCCGCGAAACGCGGCGCCTGCTCTTTCTCGAATCGTTCCTGGGGAACTTCATGTTTTCGATATGCATGCTGTTCGGGGTGAGCATGACGAGCGCCGTCTCTGCAGGAGTGATCCTTGCCGCGATCCCTGCGGTCGTCGCGCTCATGAGCTGGGGGGTTCTGGGTGAACGCATCATGCCGCGCGTCTGGGCGGCGATTGCGTGCGCAGCGGCCGGAATCGCACTGCTGGCGCTGGCCCGGCCCGACAACCATGCGATTGCCGCCGCGTCATCGTTCGGACCGGCCTGGCTCGGCAACCTCTTGATCCTCGGGGCCGTCATCTGCGAAGCCGCTTATGCGGTCATCGGCAAAAAGCTCACTGGGGCCTTGGGGCCCAAGCGAATCGCGTCGCTGATCAACCTGTGGGGGTTCGCCCTCGTCACGCCATTCGGGCTGTACGCAGCGATCACCTTCGATTTCAGCAGTGTCGGAGCAAGCATCTGGGTACTGCTCATCTTCTACTCGCTGGCTGCGAGCATCTGGACGGTCTGGCTCTGGATGACGGGACTGAAGACAGTCCCCGCTGCACAAGCCGGCGTATTCACTGTGATGCTGCCGGTAGCGGCTGCAGTGGTCGGCGTGCTCGTGCTTGGCGAGCCCTTCACGATGGTGCAGCTGGTCGCATTTGCGCTTGCGTTGACTGGAGTAGTGCTTGCCACCCTGCCCTCGCGCTCGACGTTTTGAACGCCTCTGCTCCTCTTCGACGAGCTCGCATTCACACTCGGCACGACCTGCTCCTGCGAGCTAAATGTTGTGTGCAGGCGCGGTGTTGATGGCGACTTCTCCTGCGTTGGGTGAGCAGCGCGAGTCCGGACCTCATGGTCCCTTTGTCCGGTGCGCCGGCCTCCCAATGAAGCCGTCAGCGACGCCCAATGAACCGCATTTGTCGTGATGCTCGCGAACAGTCTCATGGTCTTCAGAGGGAAAGCGGCGTCAGACGCGAAGCAAAAAAGTGCGTCTCCCCAATGAAAAAAGCCATTTTTCGCTTGGAAACACGTTTCTTCTCCAGTAGCATCCGCAGTGCCAAGCGAGAAACACGGGTTTCCATTGGCAGGTCAATCAACTTCTAGAAGGAAATAATCATGGCAACTGCGAAAAAAGCTGCGAAGAAAGCTCCCGCGAAAACTGCTGCAAAGAAGGCCGCTCCGGCCAAGAAGGCAGCTCCTGCGAAGAAGGCCGCTCCGGCCAAGAAGGCGGCTGCAAAGAAGGCTGCACCGGCAAAGAAGGCTGCACCTGCGAAGAAGGCAGCACCCGCCAAGAAGGCAGCTCCTGCAAAGAAGGCAGCTCCTGCAAAGAAGCGCACTCCCAATGCAGCGTTCATGAAGGCACTGACGCCCAGCGCCGCACTCGCCGCTGTCGTTGGTTCGGCACCGCTGCCGCGCACTGAAGTGGTCAGCAAGCTGTGGGCCTACATCAAGAAGAACAAGCTGCAGGATTCGGTCAACAAGCGCATGGTCAACGCCGATGCCAAGCTGAAGGAAATCTTCGGCAAGGCACAGGTCTCCATGTTCGAGATGGCCGGCCTCATCGGCAAGCACGTGAAGTAAATTCACGAGCATCGATCGCGCAAGGTCGCGATACTCCAAAGGCCGGTGACCCCGGCCTTTTTCGTTTATGAACCACCAGGCCCAACGGGCCCAACACCCCATGGACTCCATCGAGACGCTCGCACGCAAAACCGCTCCTGCCGCTGACTTCTGGTCAGTGCGCGCCGTTAGTGAATCCAGCGAGCGCATCACCGTGCGTTCCGATGTGCCAGAACCACCGAGTCGTCAGCGCGATGCAGGCGTGATGGTTTCAGTGGCCACACAAGGCGGAATGGGCTATGCAGCTACCAGCGATGTGTCCGAAGCGGGCTTGCGCAGCGCCTTTGCAAGGGCCGGCGAACTTGCATTGGCTACGGCGAAGCACAGCGTCTTCGACTACCGCAAAGTCGAGATGCCGTCACGTGTAGGAAACTACCAGTCGCCCAACGTCAAGCCAGTGAGCAAGGCCACGTTAGCCGATAAATTCGACCTGGTTCGCACTGTCTGCGCGAGCGCAAAGATCGACGACGCCATCGTCGATCGAGTGGCCTCCATCTGGACCACGCACACAGAGCAACTGCTCGTCAGTTCCACCGGCGCACGGATTGAACAGAGCTGGGACTTCGTCGTTCCCAACATCCTCGTGGTTGCGTCGGCAAAGGGCGACACCCAGACGCGGTCGGCAGCCGGCCAGTACAACGGGTTCTGCCAGCAAGGCGGATTGGAGGTGCTCGACCGCGCAGGCTTTGCCGAGGACGGCCCTCGCGTCGCCCGTGAAGCGCTGGAGCTCGTGCATGCACCGAACTGCCCCACTGGCGAGATGGACCTGCTGGTGATGCCCGACCAGATGATGCTGCAGATCCACGAGAGCATCGGCCACCCGCTGGAGCTCGACCGTATTCTGGGAGACGAGCGCAACTTTGCTGGCACCAGCTTTGTCACGCTCGACATGTTCGGTCACTATCGTTATGGCAGCGACCTGCTCAACGTGAGCTTCGCACCGGACGTCACCGCCCAGTTCGCCACTTTTGCGTACGACGACGACGGCGCCCCGGCCGAGCGCCAGTGGATCATTCGCCAGGGCATCCTGCAAAGGCCACTTGGCGGCACCGTTTCGCAGGCCCGCGCACGTGAACTCGGCAGCAATGTAGCTGGCGTTTCGACGTCGCGTGCATGCAGCTGGAATCGCGCACCGATTGACCGCATGAGCAACCTGAACGTCGAAGCCGGTAACTCAACGCTCGATGACATGATCGCGAGCATCGACCACGGCGTGATGGTACGCACCAATGCCTCGTGGAGCATCGACGATTCCCGCAACAAGTTCCAGTTCGGCTGCGAATACGGCCAGATGATTCGCGGTGGCAAGCTTGCCGAGGTCGTCAAGCGGCCGGGCTACCGCGGCATCTCGGCAGGCTTCTGGCGATCGCTCGCCATGGTGGGGGACGCCAGCACGTTCAAGGTCATGGGCACGCCCTATTGCGGCAAGGGAGAACCGAATCAAGTCGTGCGGGTGGGCCATGCGGCACCTGCCTGCAAGTTCACCCAAGTCGCCGTTTTCGGAGGCGCTCAGTGATGCAGCATTACTTCGAACAAATCGCGAGAGCGGTATGCACCGATGTCCCCGGTATCGGTCGAGTGAGCCTTTCCTACGCCGCTGAAACCACTGATTTCATCCGGTTCAATCACGCACTCGTACGACAGGTGACTCACGTGGATCAGCGCAGCGCTACGGTTTCGGTCGTTGCGGGCCTGCGCCGTTCGAGTGGGACCGTCACGCTCAGCGGCACCGCCGAGTCAGACGTGCAGGCACTCCTTGAAGAACGTGCGGCACTCATCGCCCAACTCCCCCTCGTACCTGAAGACAGGTACCTGATGCTGCCGGACACCGTGACCTCCACCGAGCGATCGTCCACCGCCACCCTTCCCTCGGCACAACAGGTCATCGACGCCGTTGCCAACCACGCGAACGGCACTGATCTTGTCGGCTTCTATGCCGGCGGCCCCATCGTGCGTGCTTTCGCCGACAGCCGGGGGCAGCGCAACTGGCACAGCGTCGCGAGCTTCAATTTCGAGTGGTGCCTTTACCGATCAGGCGACCAGGCGGTGAAGTCCTCGTACGCAGGCACCACCTGGGAGCCCGCTGAGTTCGCACGCAAGATGGCAACCGCGCGCGAACAGGTTGCACTGCTCGAACGACCGCAGCTCACGCTTGCGCCGGACGATTACCGCGTCTACCTCTCGCCGGTCGCGATGGCCGATTTGCTCGGTACGCTCGGATGGGATGGATTTGGACTGAAGGCACTCAATACCGGTGTCAACACATTGGGACTCGTCCATCGAGGCGACAAGCTGCTGCACCCTTCGATCTCGATCAGCGAAGCTACAAGCACCGGCATAGCACCTTGCTTCCAGCAAGATGGCTTTGTGAAGCCAGATGAGGTTGTGCTTGTCGAGTCAGGCCGGACGGTCGGCACATTGAATTGCGCTCGCAGCGCCAGCGAGTACGCCCTGCCCGAAAACGGCGCGAATGCCTACGAGTCGCCCGAGTCGCTCGCCCTGGCCGCCGGCACGCTGCCCCAGGCTGACATCCTGCGCACGCTGGGCACTGGCATCTACGTGAGCAACCTTCATTACCTGAACTACAGCGACCGCCAGGCCTGCCGCATGACGGGCATGACGCGCTTCGCCTGTTTCTGGGTGGAGAAAGGGGAGCTGATCGCACCGATTGCAGTGATGCGCTTTGACGACTCGTTCCTGCGCATGTTCGGCGAAGGCCTGCTCGCACTCACGCACGAACGCGAGCTGGTGCCCGATAGCGGCACCTACATGGCGCGTGCCCTGGGTAGCGTCACCACGCCGGGTGCGATCGTGCAGGGACTGCGCTTTACTCTTTGATCGACTGATCCCGCTGACGTTTCAACGCACCTTCGGTAATCGCTGACAGCGGGCCGCGAGTCGTGATCACCTCGGGGTCGAGCATGATCTCGATCAGCGTTCCCTGCTTGCGCTCGAGCGCCGCAACCAGCTCAGGCTCGAACTCTTCGGTTCGCGTCACCTTGACGCCCGCATAGCCGTATGCACGGGCAAGCGCCGCGAAATCAGGATTTTTCAGGTGCGTGCCGCTCACATGCTCCGGATAGTCGCGCTCCTGATGCATCCGTATGGTGCCGTACATGCCGTTGTTCAGCAGCACGATGATCGTCTTCGCACCGTATTGCACGGCGGTTGCAAGCTCCTGACCGTTCATCAGAAAGTCGCCGTCGCCAGCCATGGTGAGAACCGTGCGACCGCTCACGATATTGGCTGCAATGCCGGCAGGTACGCCGTAGCCCATGGCTCCAACGGTAGGGGCCAGCTGAGTCTTGTGCCCCTTGACCAGGCCATGATGCTTGAAGAAGCGATGCACCCAGCTCGCAAAATTGCCCGCACCGTTGGTGTGAACGGTGTCTTCGGGAAGGTGCTTTGCCAACAGACCCACGATGGCGGGCATGTCGATCGAGCCCGGCAATTTTTGCGGCACGAGATTCGCCTCATAGTCCGCATGAACCGCTTCGGTCCACGCCGTCCAGGCCAGCTCTGTCGGGGCGGTCAACACTTCCAGTGACCGGGCGGCCGCGTTCATCGTTGCGTTGATCGCGAGGTCAGCCTGATACACCCGGTTGAGCTCTTGCGGATCGGCGTGGATGTGAATGAGCTTTTGCAACGGCTTGGGCGCGCGCAGCAAGGTGTAGCCGCTGGTAGTCATCTCCCCCAGGCGCGGCCCGATCGCCAGGATCAGGTCGCTCTCGCGAACGCGGGCGGCCAGCTTCGGATTGATGCCGATGCCGACATCGCCCGCATACAACTCATGATGGTTGTCAAAGGTGTCCTGGAACCGGAACGCGTTGCCCACGGGCAGCTTCCAGTTCTCTGCAAAGCGCTGCAACGCCTGCGCGGATTGCGGAGTCCACCCACCACCTCCGGCTATGACCAGGGGCTTGGTCGCTTTCAACAGCATCTCGCGCACTTCGCGCAGCGCGCCCGGGTCGCTCCAGGCTTGCACCGCCTCGACACGCGGCGTGGGGCGCGCATCGGTGATTTTGGTCAGCATGTCCTCCGGAAGCACCAGCACCACTGGTCCCGGTCTTCCATTCATGGCCGTCGCGAACGCGCGTGCGATGTATTCTGGAATGCGATCCGCTTCGTCGATGCGCTCCACGCGCTTGGCCATGCCCTTGGTGCTCGGCCCGAAGAAGCTCGTGTATTCGACTTCCTGGAAGGCTTCGCGGTCACGCTGGTCGCTGGCGACGTCGCCAACAAAGAGCACCATCGGCGACGAATCCTGGAACGCGGTGTGGACGCCGATGGAGGCGTTGGTTGCACCCGGCCCGCGCGTCACGAAGCAAACACCCGGACGCCCGGTGAGCTTGCCGTGCGACTCGGCCATGTAGGCAGCCCCGCCCTCTTGCCGGTTGATGATGAAACGGATGTCGTCACGATAGGCGTGAAAGCCATCGAGAACCGCAAGATAACTTTCACCGGGCACGCCAAAGACGTGCTTCACGCCTTGTGCCACCAGGCATTCAACAATCAGGTGTCCCGCGATCTGTGCCATGTCTTGAGTGTCTCCAGGGATAGCCGTCGATCCGGCGTCTTGACTTTATTAACGATTTGGTGAATTATCAATCATGACCCGAGCACCCGCCCCAGTCATCGAAGAGCGGCTGCGCGATGCAGACCGCTCGCAGGCCACCATCTTAGCGGCGGCGCGCGATGAATTTGCGGAGAGCGGGCTGGGGGGTGCACGCATGGACCGCATTGCCGAACGCGCGGGCTTGAACAAGCGCCTCATCTATTACTACTTCCAGGACAAGGAAAAGCTGTTCCAGGCCGTGCTGGAGCAGGCCTACATTGACATCCGGGAAGAAGAACGCGGGCTCAACCTCACGGCCATGCCGCCAACTGAAGCTATCCGGCGTCTGGTCGAATTCACCTGGAACTACTACCTCGACCATCCGGAATTCATCACGCTGCTCAATAGCGCCAACCTGCATCGGGCACGACATCTCGAAGATTCGCAGCGGGTACGGGAGATGAATTCGCCACTGATTGCCACGCTCGGCGAAGTGCTGGAACGCGGCCGCAAGGACGGCTCCTTTCGCGGGGGAGTCGATCCGGTCCAGCTCTACGTGTCGATTGCTGCGCTGTCGTACTTCTATCTCTCGAACAACCACACCCTATCAGCCATCTTCGGGCGCGACCTGATGGCGCCCAAGGCGCGCAATGAGCGACTTGCTCATATGTGCGATGTGATCCTGGGATACGTGCTCAGGGACTGAGCAAGCCCCGTCACCGTGTTTACCCGAAACTTGTACCCGGAAATATTCCGGCCTACAATTCACCGTCTAGTGAATTAACCGTCCACACTCTGCCTGGAGACATTCAAATGAAGCTCACCCGCCGCCTAGCCATTGCCGCAGCCGTCGCCGTCACACTCGCGACTCCGTTCGCAGCCCACGCACAAGCGGGGTACCCGAACAAGCCGATCCGCGTGATCGTGCCTTTTCCAGCTGGCAGCACCACCGACATCATTGCGCGCGCCATCGCCGACAAGATGGGCCAGAGCATGGGGCAACCACTTGTCATCGACAACCGCGGCGGCGCAAGTGGCACCATCGGTCAGGCAGTCGTGGCCGCGGCCGCACCCGACGGCTACACCATCATGGTTCACTCGTCGTCGCACACCGTGAGCCCGCACACGTTCGCCAGGCTGCCGTTCGACACCGAGCGCGACTTCGTTGGCGTGACGCCGATTTCGTCCACACCGAACGTTCTCGTGATCTCGCCCGCCAAGAACATCAAGACGCTGCCTCAACTTCTGGCCGCAGCGCGTGCCAAACCCGGCAGCCTGAATTTCGCCTCCGCCGGTCAGGGCAGCGCCACGCACCTCAACGCCGAGAAGTTCAAGCACGCAGCGAAGATCGAAGCGACCAACATCCCTTTCAAGGGCTCGGCCGAAGCCGTGACCGAGGTGATGTCGGGCCGTGTCGATTACTACTTCTCGCCCATCGCCCCCGTGATCGGCCAGATTCGTAGCGGCCAGCTTGTCGCACTCGCCGTCGGGTCCCCCACGCGCGCGAGCGCCCTGCCCGACGTGCCGACCACGGCAGAAGCGGGCGTGCCTGGCTCCGAGTTCAACTTCTGGATCGGCATGATGGCGCCCGCCAGGACGCCGCGCGACATCGTGAATCGCCTGCAGGAAGAAGTTGTGAAGGCGCTCAACACGCCCGAAGTCAGGGAGCGCTTTACATCGCTGGGCGCTGATGCGTGGACGCTCAAGCCAGAACAGTTCGACGCCTACATCAACGCCGAAATCAAAAGCAATGCCGCACTGGTAAAAGCCGCCGGCCTCGACGTGCAAAAGAACTGAAGGAACTGGCGCATGGCTACCCAAAGACTCGGCCTCATCATGCACGGCGTCACCGGACGCATGGGCATGAACCAGCACCTGATCCGCTCGATCGTCGCGATTCGCGATCAGGGCGGGGTGCAGCTTTCCAATGGTGACCGGGTCATGCCCGACCCGATCCTGATCGGGCGCAATGCCGACAAAATGCAGGCACTGGCCAGGACCTGGAAGATCGAGCGCTGGGGCACTGACCTGGACAAGGCGCTTGAGAGCAAGGACGACACGGTGTTCTTCGATGCGGGTACAACGCAGATGCGCCCCACGCTGCTGGCGAAAGCGATCCGCGCCGGCAAGCACGTGTACTGCGAAAAGCCCATCGCCACCAACCTCAACGAGGCGGTTGAAATTGCGCGTCTGGCCGAGCAATCGGGCCTCAAACATGGCGCAGTGCAAGACAAGCTCTTCCTGCCGGGGCTGCGCAAGCTCGACATGCTCAGGCGCGCTGGGTTCTTCGGCAAGATGCTGTCGGTACGGCTCGAGTTCGGCTACTGGGTTTTTGAAGGCGACCTGCAACCGATTCAACGCCCGAGCTGGAACTACCGCACCGAAGACGGCGGCGGCATGATCCTGGACATGATGTGCCACTGGCGTTATGTGCTGGACAACCTGTTCGGCGAGGTGAAGTCGATCAGCTGCATCGGCGCGACCCACATTCCCGAGCGCTGGGACGAAGCGGGTAACGCATACAAGGCCACCGCAGACGACGCCGCTTACGCGACCGCAGAACTGATCGGCCACAACGGCGAACCCGTGATAGCGCAGATGAACATGTCGTGGACCACGCGTGTGCGTCGCGACGATCTCGTGACGTTTCACGTCGATGGAACGCACGGCTCCGCCGTTGCCGGGCTGCAAGAGTGCCGCGCGCAAAGTCGTGTGACGACTCCGCGACCAGTCTGGAATCCGGACGTGAAGCAGACCATGAACTTCTTCGACCAGTGGCAGGAAGTGCCTGACTCGCAGCACTACGACAACGGCTTCAAGATCCAGTGGGAACACTTCATCCGCCACGTGGTGGAGGACGAGCCGTATCGTTGGACACTGCCTGAAGGCGCCAAGGGCGTGCAGCTGGTGGAAGCCGCGCTCCAGTCGTGGAAAGAGCGTCGCTGGGTGGATGTGCCCAGGCTCGAGGTTTGAGATGGCGTTGACTCTCCAGCTGCCGACCGTCAACGGAGATCTTGGAACCTACACCTTGTGCGGCACCCAACCCTTGAAGCCGCCTGCCGGCGCGAAATTCAATCGCATCGCCTACTCGGCCGCACACGTCGTTGCCGATCCGCTCGCCGCCGTCGATCCGTGGTTGCAGTGCGCAGTCGATTGGGACGCGACCATCGCCTACCGCCAGCATCTTTGGTCGCTCGGTCTCGGCGTGGCGGAAGCGATGGACACCGCTCAACGAGGCATGGGCCTTGACTGGTCGACATCGCTCGAACTGATCGGCCGCTCGCTCGACGCAGCACGCGATGTGCCCGGCGCGCTTGTTGCATCCGGCTGCGGAACCGACCACCTGGTGCTGGACGACGTGACAAGCATCGACCAGGTGATTGCAGGCTATGAGGAGCAAATGGCCGCCATCGAAAAGCTCGGCGGCAAACTGATCGTGATGGCCAGCCGCGCCCTCGCCCGCGTTGCACGCAGTCCAGCCGACTACGAGCGCGTCTACGATCGCATTCTTTCGCAGGCGAAACAGCCGGTCGTGCTGCACTGGCTCGGCGAAATGTTCGACCCAGCGCTCGCAGGTTACTGGGGCACCAGCGATGTCGATGCCGCAATGGACACCGCGCTTGGCATCATTGCTGCGCATCCGGACAAGGTCGATGGCATCAAGATTTCGCTTCTCGACAAGGACAAGGAAATCGCGATGCGGCGACGTTTGCCTGCCGGGGTTCGCATGTATACAGGCGATGATTTCAACTACGCCGAGCTGATTGCAGGCGATGGCTTCGAAGGCGATGCAACACACGGCAAGAGCGACGCGCTGCTGGGGATCTTCGATGCGATTGCACCTGCCGCAAGCGCGGCGCTCGGTGAACTTGCGCAGGGCAACGTCGATAAATTTCACGCGATCCTGGGTCCGACGGTGCCTCTGTCACGCCACATCTTTGCTGCGCCGACGCGCTTTTACAAAACCGGCGTCGTGTTCATGGCCTGGCTCAATGGTCACCAGTCACATTTCACGATGGTGGGTGGGCAGCAGAGCACGCGCTCCCTGCAACACTTCGCCGAGTTGTTCCGGCTGGCCGATGCGGCCAATCTGCTGGAGCAACCGGAGTTGGCAGTGCACAGGATGAAGACGCTTCTTGCATTGCATGGCGTGGAGTGATGGGGAATGCGTGACTTCACGAACGACCACCGCTGGCTTTCGATCAACACCGCAACGGTTCGCAAAAGCCGCGGCGTGGACGTGCCGCTCGGCGAGATCATCGAAGCATGCGCCCGGCAGGAGATCCGCGCGATTTCGCCCTGGCGCGACCAGGTCTCAGCGTCTGGGCTGGCAAACATTTCGAAACTGGTGCGGCTTCATGGCCTTGAACTGTCGGGCTACTGCCGAGGCGGCATGTTCACCGCAGTGGGCGCGCAAGCACTCATGCTGGCACATGACGACAACCGCCGAGCCGTCGATGAAGCACGCGAACTGAACGCGAAGTGTCTCGTGCTCGTTGTCGGCGCCCTGCCCGGCGCTTTGAACGGAAAGGCGCTACACAAAGACATCGCGCTATCGCGTAACCAGGTTCGTGACGGTATCGCCGAACTGCTCGACTACGCAAAGACTGCGGGAATGCCGCTGGCCATCGAGCCCCTGCATCCGATGTATGCGGCCGATCGTGCGTGCATCAACACCCTGGAACAGGCGCTGGACGTCTGCGATGCGCTAGACCCCGACAACACAGGCGCGCTCGGTGTTGCGGTCGATGTCTATCACGTGTGGTGGGACCCAAAACTCGAGCAGCAAATCCGACGCGCGGGAAGCAAGCGTCTGATGGCGTTGCATGTCTGCGACTGGCTCACTCCGACCACGGATCTGCTCAATGACCGCGGAATGATGGGCGACGGCGTCATCGACATACCTCGCATACGCGGCTGGATGGAAGCGCAAGGCTTCAACGGCTACAGCGAAGTTGAAATCTTCTCCGCGGACAAGTGGTGGAAAAGGGATTTCTGCGAAGTGCTCGATACCTGCATTGCGCGGCACCGTACTAACGTCTAAGTGCGCGTCACAAGCCCGGCTCTGGCAGCTGCTGTTGGAACCAGGCAGCGGACCTGGTTACCAACTAGCCACGAAACAGCTCATGTCGAGCTGAAGAAAGGCTACCCATGCTTGGCATTCAGACGGACCGCACCTCCTCGGCACAACAAATTGACGCGCGTCAGGTGCCTGCTGACAGCAACTCGGAAATGAAGTATCCCGTGGTGGAGGGACAGCTGTCGATCACTGTGAACCACGTCGGCCAGGCTGATCCTGTTCTTGCCCTGCAAGACCCGGTTCTGCCCCTGTCTGCGACCACGCACCGAGGTCCGCTCTTTACGAGCTCTGCTCCAGATCCTGTGCTGGTTACCTTGATGCAATACGTCGACAATGAGGGGCTGCGAACAATGGCGGGTGACCCCGAATTGACCGCCGGCATGCAACATCTCCGCGGCTTTGACGCGTTGGCCCAGGCGGTACTCGGACAACACAACGCGGACCATGAATTCGAAACTGCGCAGATCGAAAAAGCCGACGACCCCTCCAACGTCCACGCGTTCGACAATGCCCGCCTCCGCGATGCCTACAAACAGCATGTCGCAAATACACACCGAATCCGTCCGGCCGTGAAGTCCGCGATAGCCAACGGCGCATCGGCGCTCACCAAGGTGGCCGCGGTGGGCTTCACGTATGCCGCCGCAATTGAGCCCGGTGACCGCGTCGGGATGAGCGTCGTCGCGGGAGTGAACTGGTTCAATGCGCTCACCACAAATCTGGCCGCGTGCGACTACCGGCGCACAGCTGCCAAGCAGAGAAAAAAAGACATGGCAAAAGCAGTCTCGCTTGATCTGGATCGGCTGGGGACAGAAGTGACTACAGCAAACCGCCTCGTCAATATCACCCTCGAGGATTTTCGAGCGTTCAACCGGAGCGAAGAGCCCGATGCTCCGGGAATCGAAACTCGTATGGAGGACGAAAGCGATAACTCCATGTGGACGCCGTCGCATTCGTCCTCATCCTCTTCGTCGTCCTCCTCGTCCACGACGATCATTCACGTCAACGAAGACGGCGAACTTCCGCTCAACCCGCAGAGCTGATCACGTTTTGCAAGCCGGTGCGCGAAGGCGTCGTTGCAGGAGGCTTCTGCGTGCCGGACCCGAACACGATGTCGCCAGAAAGCTGACCACCTTCTTCGATCACGATCGAGCCATACCGCACCTGGCCGGTCACCTTGCCTGTCGAATAAATCACCAGCTTCTGGCGCGCGTTGAGCGTGCCTTCAAAGTGACCGCGGATTTCGGCGATATCGATGTCCGCCGAACCCTTGAACGAGCCGCGCTCGGAAATCTGGATCACGCGTGAATCCATGGTCGCTTCGACGGAGCCTTCGACCACCAGCGTGTCGCAATCGGTGATCTCGACGCCCTTCAGCTTGATATTCGGCCCGACGGTCAGCTTGCTCTCGCCTTCCTTGACCGGCGCGCTGTTGGCAGCGGGTGTGGAAGGCGCGGCGGACGTCGTTGTCACAGCTCCTGCTCCCGAGACAGCCGATGCGTTGGGGTTGATGCCTGGCTGGCGAGGGTTGTACGGTTCGTTTTCGCGCTTGTTGAAGAACGGAGATTGCAGGGCCATGGTTACTTCCTCTGAGTGGCGTTGTAAGAAGTGCCGATCCTACGGATGACTGGACTTACAAGTACACGCGTTCAAGCAAGTTCGGTAACCAAAAAAACGTTGGGCCTTGCATACGCAGCGGGTGTGGTATGCGTCTTATTTCGGGCCTGAGGTCACCATGTTGTATTGGCGTCAATACGCGACTGTGTAGCGCGACCCCCGATATCGCAGCACCGCCGTCTTGTTCCTGATCTCATCGAGAACCACTCCGGCCGCGACCTCGCTGCCCTCGTTATAGACCTGCCCATTGACGATCAGCATGCGCTGGGCCTTGTTGGTCGAGTAAACGCCGCCATTGATAGCGAGCTTGGGCGCGTCTGGCGGAAGGCCGACCGCTGGCGGCGTCACCGCGGCAGCGGTCGTCGCGGGAACGGGCCTCGCGCCGGGCATAGGTGGAATCGAAGGCATTGGCGAAGCCGGCGACATCGAAGGTGCCGGGGGGACCGCCACCCCGGCTCCGGGGACGTTGATGGAAGGTGGCGCTCCCGGTGCGGCCACGACCACGGTTGGCGCAACAGGTGGGGCGACCGGTTGAGTCTGGGATTGTGTCTGAGGCTGAGGCGGTATGGCCTCCATCGCCGCGCCGAAGCGTCTGCCCTGGCGAGGGTTGCGAGGCGAACGCGGATCCTCTCCAGCGGCCGGCCAGCTAGGAGGCATCGCTGCGGCGAGTTGCCCCTCGGTGGGTGGCGGCAACTGGCTCGGTGGCGGCTGGATGACGTTGCCGACCACCGTTGCAGGGGCAGGCGCAGGCGCTGCGTTCTGGACGGGAGGCGGCGAGGGCGACGGCATCGCAGCAGGCGCTGGCATGGGTGTATCAATACGAGGACGCATCTGCGCAGGGTTGGACGCGACCGATTGCTCGCCAGCAGGCCCGGTGTCCTCACGGCCAGCAAGCAGGAACCACGCGGCTACGCTGAGGACGGCCGCTACGCCCAGCGCAGCTGCGATGTGCCAGGGACGCAGCCCTCCTTCCGACGACAAGGCATCAGAGCTGCGCAGCGGCTGGGCGTGAATGCCACGCACCGGATCGCGAGCGCGCTGTGCATCGGCCTTGCGAAGGGCGTCGAGGATATATGACATGGTTTCTAGGGCTTGTTGGCGCCGTTGGACTCTGCGCGAAGACGCGGCTCTTCGATGCCCGCCGCGCGGTTGAGCTGCATGAATGTCATAGGCCCGGGAAAACCATCTGCCGGCAGTCCATTGGCGAGCTGGAACGAGCGCAGGCGCGCCTTGAGTCGGGCATCAAGTGTCTGGCGACCAGAAGGTGGCGGCGCACCGTCTATGGCCGCGAGCTTCGCGGCAGTCCAGGCTATCGTTTCGCCGCCGGTTTCGTTCTTGCCCGTATAGCCCGGAGGCACTCGCCACATCGTCCCGAAGTCTCCCTGCCAGCGTGAGGCGAGCGCCGCGAGGGTCACGGTCTGCTCGGTGCCGTCGGCGCTCAGTGTGGCGCTGTCGCGCGTCAGCGAAGTGAGAACAGCATAGGTGGGCTTTCCCGTGTTCGCATCGAGCGTGACGACGCCAGGTCGCCCCAATTCACGGATGACAGCCAGGTTGAGCGTGCGGCTGAAGCACTGCACTTGCTCAAGCGCAGCAGTCTTGCAAACCCCGCCCGCACCGGGTTCGACTTTCCAGGCTTTGGCCAGTTCGACAAAGGCTTTTTCAGGATCGGTGTGCAGCGTGGGCGGCACGGGTTTTGCCGCCGGCGTCGCAGTGGCCTGGGTCGATGAAGCGGCGGATGCGGGTTGCGCAATTGCCGCAACCGCAGCAATCGGGGGTGCCGCGCTGAACGCAGCAACCTGCGGGGCTGGCACCCGTTGGCGCATCGCCTGATTGAACACTGCATAGAGCCCCGCTCCCGCGACCAGGCCCAGGGCAAGCAAGAGGGCGGGCGACATGGGCGCAGGCGAGCCGGGCGGCGGAATCGGCTTGTCGAACACCTCTGCCGCCGCCTTGTCTACCGTCGCACGATCCACCGCACCCTGCGTGTTGGCAAATGCACCCAGCAACGCCCGATCACAAAGCAGGTTGATGCGACGTGGGACACCACGCGCCAGCTGGTGGATGCGCGCGATGGCCTTTTTCTCGAACGGCATGGGCCGCTCGAGCCCACCGACTTCAAGCCGATGGCGGATGTATTGCTCGGTCTCCGCGGGGGTGAGCGCGTCGAGGTGATAGCGCGCAATCACGCGTTGCGCGAGTTGTTCGAGCTCGGGCCGCGCGAGCATCGTGCGCAGCTCGGGTTGGCCGATCAGGACGATCTGCAGGAGCTTGCGTTCACGTGTTTCGAGATTGGTGAGAAGCCGCAGTTGCTCGAGCACTTCCGCCGAGAGGTTCTGCGCCTCATCAATGATGAGCACGTTGTTGCGACCGGCGGCGTGCGCTTCAAGCAGAAAAGCGTTGAGCGGGTCGAGATAGTCCTTGACCGTCGCCGGCCCATCGCCTCGCGCTGCGGTTGCCGGGGGAATGTGGAATTCTTCGCAGACCGATTGCAGCAGTTCCAGCACCGTCAGCTTCGGGTTGAAGATGTACGCAACGTTGCAGTTGGGCGGAATCTGCTCCAGGAACAAGCGGCACACCGTGGTCTTGCCGGTGCCGATCTCTCCGGAAAGCAGCACGAAGCCGCCACCGCCGCCCAGCCCATAGAGCAGGTGCGCCAGTGCCTCGCGGTGGCGCTCGCTCATGAAGAGATAGCGGGGATCCGGAGCGATCGAAAACGGCTCGTGCTTCAGGCCGAAATAGGCGGCATACATGCATCAAGGATACCGTGCGCTGAAATGCGCCGGTGGCCCCCGGCTTATCGCAGGGCCGTGAGCGCTAGGCGGGCGTCACCGTACGCCTGACCCTGCGCACATTGAAGGCGCTCATGATGAGTACCGTCTGCATGAACACCAGGCCCAGCCAGACACCGCGATACTGCTGGTGATCCATCAACGCACCAAAGAAAAGCGGTGCCAGCGCCTGACCTATATCCAGGCCCGAATACACGATGCCATAGACGCGGCCCGTGGCGTTCTCCGGTGTAGATTTCTTGACCAGCAAGTCGCGCGAAGGTCCCGCAAGGCCACTGGCAAAACCCATCGCTCCAAACAACGCAGGCACCGCCATCGCAGGCACCGGACCGAGTGCAATCCACAAGGCGATCAACGCTGCTGCTCCGAAGCCCAGGCCCACGACGCGCTCGCAGCGGGCCGGGTCCGAAGCGAGAAAGCCGCCAGCCACCATGCCGCCTGCACTCAGCACCATGTACACCGTGAGGCACATGGCTGCCAACGCCATCGGAACGCCATGCAGGTGATGCGCTGCAGTCGGCGCAAATGCCTGGATCACGCTCAGCACGACCGCATAAAAGAAAAAGAAGCTGAAGCACATCCACACTGCAGGGATCCGCAGGAAATCGAAGCTGCCCTCGCCGGGCGCGAGCGGCTTGCCTTGCGCCGCGATTTCAGCCTTTCGTGCGGCCGCAAGCGGGAGGTCGAGCTTGCCGCGGTTGAGCCACAGGACGGCGAGAACAATGAACGCCATCGCACCGGCAGTCATTAACGCCGCCTGCCACGAAAAGGCGATTGCAATCGGCACCATGACTGCAGGCGCCAGCGCCCAGCCCAGGCTGCCGGTGATGCCATGAAAGCTGTAGGCATGGCCCAACCTGCCCGCACTGATCTTGCGGTTGAGCAAGGTGTAGTCCACCGGATGGAAGACGCCATTGCCGATCCCGGCGACAACCGAAAAGGCCGCCATCGTCCAGTAGTTCGGGCTCATCGCGAAGCCGAAGGCTGCAACGCCCAGCAAGCTGAGACCGGTAAACAGAATCGGACGTGGACCGTACTTATCGACCAGGAACCCGGACGCCGCCTGCACCCCGCAGGACACGACGAAGAAGATCGTCATGAGAAAGCCCAGCTCGGTATAGCTAGCGTTCAGCGCATCCTTGAGCCACGGAAACAACGGCGCCAGCAGGAGCTGCGAGAAGTGGCTGATCATGTGGGCCAGGCCGACGAGCCCGATGACGCCTGCGTCTTGCCTTAAAGGCACCGGGGAAGCACCACTGTCATCAGTCGTTGCGTTCAGGGTACTCATTGGTGGATCGTAAACGGCGAGCGACACACTCCGCAATGCGGCAGGAAGATTGCATTGAACGGCATTAGCACCAGAGCGAGGTCATGGCGCGCACGAAGTCACCACGCAACGCGCGCATGTCGAGTTCCACACGGCGGCCCGCAACATAGGTATTCAACATCGGTGCATCAGGGCTGGAAAAGACCACCGCATCCAGCAGATGTGCCTGCGGAATGCCTGCGAGTGCCGATGCATCGCCATCAAGAACCATGAAGTCGGCACGCGCACCGACAGCGATGCCGCCCAATGGCAGACCCGAAGCAGCGCCGCCACCTTGCAATGCGCCTTCGAACAGGGCAGATGCCGTGCTTTGGCTCACCGCCGAGGTTGCCGCCACATTGCGCCTGCGCAGTTGAAAGCGCTGCGAATACTCGAGCAACCGCAATTCTTCCTGCCAGCTGCGAGTGACGTGGCTGTCAGAGCCGATCGACCAGTTGCCGCTTTGTCCCATCCACCCCGGGAGATCGAAAACGCCATCGCCCAGATTGCCTTCGGTACTCGGACACAACACGATGGAGGCGTCTGTGTCGCGCAGCGCCTGGAGTTCACTGCTTGTGGCCTGTGTGGCGTGAACCAGATTCCAGCGCTCATCGACGCTCGCCTGGGACAAGAGCCATTCAACAGGTCGCACGCCATGTTCGACCACGCAATCTTCGACTTCGCGGCGCTGCTCGGCAATGTGAATGTGGATCGGCATTGCAGCTGAGACACCGGCCGTCAGTTGTCGCAGAGCTCCCCCGCCCACTGCTCGCAACGAATGAATGGCAACACCTGCATTGACGAGTCCTGATTCCGATCCGAGCGCGGTTACGCGGTTGGCAATGTTCAGGATCGACTCAGGCGCGGACGCAAATCGGCGCTGGTCTTCGCGCAAACCGGCCGCGGCAAAGCCCTGGCGCATGTAGAGCGTGGGCAGCAAGGTCAGTCCGATTCCGACTCGCCTGGCAGCACGGACCAGTGCGAAAGACAGCTCCAGAGGATCGGCATACGCCTTCCCATCCGTGTCGTTGTGCAGGTAGTGGAACTCGCAGACCTGCGTGTAACCGGCTTGCAGCAACTCGGCGTAGAGAAAGGCCGCGATGGCTTCCAGTTGCCCTGGCGTGATGCGCAGGGCCGCGCCGTACATGCGCTCGCGCCAGCTCCAGAAATCGTCATCGACCGATTCACTCCGTTCAGTCAGGCCCGCGATTGCGCGCTGGAATGCATGGCTGTGGCCGTCGACCAGACCTGGTAGAACCGGACCTGCGAGCACATGCGCATTGCGCTGCGCATCGGGCTGCGCGTCCGGCACGACTCGGACCCAGTGTCCATCCGGCCCGGCAACCAGCAACACATTGCTGCGCCATCCACCGCTGATCCACGCAAACGGCGCCAGGAAACTTTGTTCACCTTGCATAGAGCCTCTCGCACGCCTGCAGAGCCACATGCATCATGTCTCTCAGCACTGGCTGTACGGCCCGCGCCCGCACTTCCTCGTATGCAAACGGCGTTGCCTCGCTCATATACAAGTTCTGGCACATCTCCAGTTGCACCGCATGAACGTGGTCCGCAGGATTGCCATAGTGGCGCGTGATGTAGCCGCCCTTGAAGCGTCCGTTGACGATGTGACTTACTTGCGGTTGACGGCCAGCGGCTTCGGCCACGGCGGCCGCGATGCTTGCATCGGCGCTCGCGCCATTGGCGGTGCCGATATTCAGCCCCGGCAACACGCCTTCGAACAGCCACGGGATCGCCGAGCGGATGCTGTGCGCATCCCATAGCAGAACATGGCTGTGCTCTGTCTTCAGCCTGTCCAGCTCGCTTTGCAACGCGTCGTGGAAGGGGCGCCAGTACACATCTCGCCTGCGCTGGCGTTCTTGCAACGACGGTTCGCGACCGGGCAGGTAGAGCGGATCGCCAGAGAAGAACCGCGTCGGGCACAGTTCGGTGTTGGACGCACCCGGATACATCGGCGAGTCGTCGGGCGGACGATTGAGGTCGATCACATAGCGCGAATACCGGGGCCGCAAAACGCTCGCTCCCATCGCCTCCAGATGGTCATACAGCCGCGCAAGATGCCAGTCCGTGTCCTCGACATCCAGGGCGCGTGGCACATAGTCAGGGCGAAGGTCATCCGGTATTTCGGTGCCGATGTGCGGCATGCTGACAAGCAGCGGTGCGCGCCCATGGTCAAGAGTAAAAGTTGAGTTCTGATTCATCGCAAGTTCCCGCCGATCACGGTTGCACGGCGTGGGTTCAATCCCATCGGATAGGCGAGCTGCGCAGGGCTGCGCACATCCCAGAGCACGAAGTCGGCGCGCATTCCCTGCGCAAGTACCCCCCGATCTGCAAGCCCCAGCGCTAGAGCTGCGTTACGCGTCACACCGGCGAAAGCCTCTTCGGGAGTCAGGCGAAAAAGCGTGCACGCCATGTTGAGCATCAGCAAAAGCGAAGTGCATGGCGAGCTGCCGGGATTGCAGTCGGTGGAAATAGCCATGCGCACGCCCCGCTCGCGCAGCATGGCAACCGGCGGTAGCCGTGTCTCGCGAAGGAAGTAGAAAGCGCCGGGCAACAGCACCGCGATGCTCCCTGCAGTTGCCATCGCCCGCGCGCCCTCTTCGCTCAACCACTCCAGGTGATCGCAACTGAGGGCGCCATATCGCGCCGCCAGTAGTGCGCCCCCGCTGTCGCTCAATTGCTCGGCGTGCAACTTGACCGGCACGCCCAGGGCCTGGGTCGCAGCGAAAACCCGCTCAGTCTGCGCAGTGCTGAATGCGATGCGCTCGCAGAATGCATCGACTGCATCGACGAGCCCTTCGTCATGCAGGCGCGGCAGCATCTGCAGTACCGCATCGACGTATTCGTCGGACCGGCCAGCGAATTCGGGCGGCAATGCATGGGCGCCAAGAAAAGTGGTGCGAACGTCGATCTCTTCCAGCTCGCCGAGCCGCCTTGCCACGCGCAGGCACTTGCGTTCGTGTTCCAGCGAAAGTCCGTAGCCGGACTTGATCTCCAGCGTGGTCACGCCTTCGGACATTAGCGCCTTCAGGCGCGGGAGGCTCTGCGCGAGCAACTCGTCCTCGCTGGCGGCACGGGTGGCCTGAACCGTCGAAGCGATACCGCCACCAGCACGTGCAATCTCTTCATAACTCGCGCCGTTCAGGCGCAGCTCGAATTCGTTCGAGCGATCGCCGCCGTAAACCAGATGTGTGTGGCAGTCGATGAGACCGGGCGTGATAAGCGCGCCGCCGCAATCGTGGTGCTCGACGCCTCGGTCGCTCCAATGCGGCGGCAGTTCAGCGTGCCTGCCGACCCACGCAATGCGACCGTCTTCCACAACGAGGGCAGCGTCTTCGATGAGGCCATAAGGGGTAGCCGACCCCGGATGCATGGTCGCAACGCGGCAGTGGGTCCAGAGCGAAATCGTCAAGGCTCAACCTCCATCCAGATGGCGTCGTCGCCAGTGAGCTGTACGCGCGTTTCACTTGCCAGTATGCGCCACGCCAATGTGCCGCCGGGCACACGCGTGACCAAACCGGCGCAGTCGAGTGAGGCGTCCGACCGGTTCGCAAAAACGGCGACGAGCGTTGCTGCGCGAACGCGCGCGGTCCATGTGCCGCTCACTCTGTCCATTCGCGCCGAGCCAGCTTTCACCATCAGGTTGAGATCGAGAGTCGCACCATCCAGCAAGCGGCAATCGACTCGGGCCTCTCCGCTGAACGCGAACGCCGGATCCTGCTGGGTGAGCTGCCGCACGACCCCATCTACGGTCAACTCGACACCATCTCCAGACAGCACCGCAAACCAGCGATCCACCCCGGGAAACGAAGAGAAAGGCCCGGCCCGCGAGACATCCGCCACCGAGATCCGGACCGCCCAGTCATCCACCGGCGGCCAGGCCAGCAGCTCACGCGTGACGCCACCCCCATTGCGCCACGGCTGCGCCTCGGCATCAGCAAGTCGCACGAGCATCCAGTTCATGCCTGGAACTCCCCCGCGAAGCTGTACCGCGAAGACGGATAGAGCAGGCGCGCGACACTGGCAACATGGGAGCCGCTCACCGTACGCCGCTTCATCACCAGGCATGGCTCGCTGCGCTTGATGGAAAGTTCCCGCGCCTCCTCGGCCGTCGGCAGGCAAGCCTCGATCGAATAGCTGGCTTCAGTCAAAGGCGCGTGCTGCAGCAGATGCGAAGTCGGCGAAACCTGGGTGAAGTCGGTCTCGAAGTAGGCGGGTGCGGCTGCCGGATTGACATAGCGATCCTCGTACTGGATCGGCACCAGGTTCTCCGAGTGAATCAGCACGCTATGGAAAACGACTGCTCCAGCACGCAATCCGAAGGAGAGAGCCAATTCATTGCCTGCCTTTTCCTTTGCATGACGCAACACTCGCGTCGTGTGGACATGGCCGCGCTCAGCGACTTCTTCGTGAATGTCACGAATCATGAGCCGCGACGAAATGCGGTGCAGTTGAGCGACTCGCGTGCCAGAGCCCTGCACCCGGGTAACCAGCCCGTCGGCCGAAAGTTCACGCAGGGCACGGTTGGCCGTCATGCGGCTGATGGAGAACTGCGCCATCAGCGCGGCCTCGCTGGGCACGGGATCGCCAGGGCGCCATTCCCCGCTGGCAATGCGCTGGCGAATGTGGGCCTTGACCTGTTCGTAAGCTGGAGGGTCGCTCATGAATCGGAGAATAACCCAGTTGACACAAGTTGTATAGACAACTAGGATTTGCGGGATTGCAGAACAGCCCTTCAGAACAGCCCTTTCCATGCAGCTTGCGGGCCTGACCCGCATCCGTACAGTTATTGGAGCCTCTATGTCCGATCTTTCGACGACCCCTTTTCTCGATAGCAAGGCCCGGCCCGTGAGGGCTCCGCACGGCACACAGCTGACCTGCGCCAACTGGCAGATCGAAGCGGCTTACCGGATGATCCAGAACAACCTGGACCCTGCCGTCGCCGAGAACCCCGATGAACTCGTGGTGTACGGCGGCATCGGAAAGGCAGCTCGCAACTGGCCCGCGTTCGACGCCATCCTCGATTCGCTGCGCAAGCTCAAACCCGATGAAACGTTGCTCGTGCAGTCGGGCAAACCGGTCGGCGTGTTTCGCACGCATGAAGGCGCGCCGCGCGTGCTGATCGCCAACTCCAACCTCGTTCCGAAGTGGGCGACCTGGGAGCACTTCAACGATCTGGATCGCGCGGGCCTGATGATGTACGGCCAGATGACCGCCGGCAGCTGGATCTACATCGGTACGCAAGGCATCGTGCAGGGCACTTATGAAACATTCGTCGAAGCCGGTCGACAGCACTTTGGCGGTGATCTCGCAGGGCGCTGGGTCCTGACGGCGGGTCTGGGCGGGATGGGCGGCGCGCAACCGTTGGCCGCATCTTTCGCCGGGGCATGTTCCCTCAATATCGAGTGCCAGCAATCGCGCATCGACTTTCGCCTGCGCACTAAATATCTGGACAAGCAGGCGAAGGATCTGGATGAGGCGCTGGCCATGATCGAGCATCACGTTTCGCGCAAGGAGGCCGTGTCCATCGGCCTTTGCGGCAACGCCGCGGAGATGGTTCCTGAGCTGGCACGGCGCGCCAGGGCCGGCGGCATCCGGCCCGACATCGTCACCGACCAGACCTCCGCGCACGACATCATCAATGGCTACCTGCCTGCCGGCTGGAGCATCGAGAAATGGCAGGCCGCGCAAAAGGACGCGTCGCAGCACGCCTCGCTGAAGCAAGCGGCTGGCGAGTCTTGCGCCGCGCATGTGAGGGCCATGCTCGAATTCCACGAGATGGGCGTACCGACGGTGGACTACGGCAACAACCTGCGCCAGGTCGCGCAGGATTTCGGCGTGGCCAATGCCTTCGACTATCCCGGCTTCGTGCCCGCCTACATCCGGCCCTTGTTCTGCCGGGGCGTCGGACCCTTCCGATGGGTGGCGCTCTCTGGTGACCCTGAAGACATCCGCAAGACCGACGCGAAGATGAAGGAGCTGTTCCCGGGCAACGCGGCCCTGCATCGCTGGCTGGATATGGCCGAAGAACGCATCAGCTATCAGGGCTTGCCCGCACGCATCTGCTGGATTGGACTGGGTGAGCGGCACATCGCCGGACTCGCGTTCAACGAGATGGTGCGAACTGGCGAACTCAAGGCGCCCATCGTGATTGGTCGCGATCACCTCGATAGCGGCTCGGTCGCATCGCCCAACCGCGAAACGGAAAGCATGAAGGACGGCAGCGATGCGGTGAGCGATTGGCCGCTGCTCAATGCCCTGCTCAATACCGCGAGCGGCGCGACCTGGGTCAGCATTCACCACGGCGGCGGCGTCGGCATGGGTTATTCGCAGCACGCGGGCGTGGTCATCGTTTGCGATGGCACGCAGCAAGCGGGTGAAAAGATCGAGCGCGTGCTATGGAACGACCCCGCGACCGGCGTCATGCGCCATGCAGACGCGGGCTACGAGATAGCCATGGAGTCGGCGCGAGAAAACCAGCTCAACCTGCCCATGCTCCGATAAGTCCGCTAAGTCCGCTAAATCCGCTAATCAGCAAATCCAGATGATCCTGACTCCCGGAAAGCTCACGCTCGCCGAGCTGCGGCAGCTGTGCAGCAGCATATCCGAGCAAGTGGAACTCTCGCCATCTTGCCGCGATGGCATACGCGCGAGCGCCGAACTGGTGCGACGTGCAGCGGAGGGCGACACGCCTGTTTACGGTGTGAATACCGGATTTGGCAAGCTGGCCACGACGCGCATTGCCAAGAGCGATCTGGCACTGCTGCAACTGAAGCTGCTTCGCTCGCACGCGGTGGGCGTCGGACTTCCGCTCGATGAGCGGGTCGTTGCGCTGATCCTGCTGCTCAAGGCAACGAGTCTCGCACGTGGCCACTCCGGCGTTCGCGAGGAAGTGGTGGACACGCTGCTCGCTTTTTACAACCAGCGAATCATCCCGGTGATTCCCTGCCAGGGTTCGGTCGGCGCTTCGGGCGATCTCGCGCCGCTCGCTCATCTGGCACTTCCGCTGATTGGTGAAGGCGAGGTGTTTTATCGCGGTGAGCGCATGCCTGCTGCTTCGGCCCTGAAACACGCAGGCATCTCGCCGCTCCAGCTCGGCGCAAAGGAAGGTCTGGCGCTGATCAACGGTACGCAGGTTTCGACAGCGCTTGCCATCGACGCCCTGCTCGCGGTGGACCGTTTGTTCGAGGCCGCCGTGATCGCGGGCAGTTTGACCCTCGACGCTGCGCGTGGCAGCGATGCTCCTTTCGATGCGCGCATTCACGAAGTGCGCGGGCAGCGCGGTCAGATCGACTGCGCGGCGGCGTATCGCGCGTTGACCGCAGGCAGCCAGATCCGGAAATCGCATCTGGAAAACGACGACCGCGTGCAGGACCCCTACTGCCTTCGCTGCCAGCCGCAAGTGATGGGCGCCTGCCTGGACCAGATGCGCTACGCAACCCGCGTGCTGGTGATCGAAGCCAATGCCGTGACGGACAACCCCCTTGTCTTTGCCGACCAGATGGTATCTGGCGGAAACTTTCACGCGGAGCCGGTGGCGCTGGTTGCGGACGCTCTCGCAGTGGCCATCGCCGAGATCGGCGCGATAGCCGAGCGCCGCATCGCCATGCTCGTTGACACGGTGGTGTCGCGCCTGCCGCCTTTTCTCGCACCGGAGCCCGGCCTGAACTCGGGCTTCATGATTGTTCACGTGACCGCAGCCGCCCTCGCCTCCGAAAACAAATCGCTCGCGCATCCGGCCAGCGTGGACAGCCTGCCGACCTCTGCCAATCAGGAGGACCACGTGAGCATGGCGACGTTCGCGGCGCGCCGCCTGGGGCAGATGCTGGAGAACACTGCGCACATCGTCGGGATC
Organism: Ramlibacter sp.; assembly: GCA_046597415.1. Lineage (GTDB taxonomy): Bacteria > Pseudomonadota > Gammaproteobacteria > Burkholderiales > Burkholderiaceae_C > Ramlibacter. Next base: position 2,974 of record JBKJKT010000184.1, on the reverse strand, counting down.
GAGTTGCTCGCCGCCGCACAAGGCATCGAGTTCCTGCGTCCACTCACCAGCAGCCCGGCGCTCGAAGGCGTGATGCGGCTCGTGCGCACCGTCTCTCCCGCGATGATGCAGGACCGCAGCCTCGCGCATGACATGGAAGCTGTGCGGCATCTCGTATCGAGCGGCGCCATCGGACATGCCACCGAGCAGGTCATACCAGAGTTGCACCAATTGCGTCTGACCTGAACCCTTCATACATTGAGTTCGCTTTCCACCCAACCCACACGGAGATCCCCATGAAGAAGTTCCTTGCCCTTTCCCTGGTGGCCCTATCCTGCGCAAGTGCGCAGGCCCAGGAAACGAAGCTTTCTGTCGGTATCTCCGGCTGGACGGGCTTTGCGCCACTCACCCTTGCCAAGGAAGCCGGAATCTTCAAGAAGAACGGCCTGGACGTTTCCATCAAGAAGATTCCGCAGAAGGACCGCCACCTCGCCATTGCCTCGGGCGACGTGCAGTGCGCCGCAACGACGGTGGAGACCTGGATTGTCTGGAACGCCAACGGCGTCGCCACCACCCAGATCTTCCAGCTCGACAAGAGCTACGGCGCGGACGGCATGGTCGTCAATAGCAGCATCGGCAAGATCAGCGACCTGAAGGGCAAGACCGTGGCCGCCAGCGCCCCGGGTACTGCGCCCTACTTCACGCTGGCCTGGATGCTCAAGAAAAACGGCCTCTCGACCAAAGACGTGAAGATCGTCAACCTGGAGCCTCAAGCTGCCGCCAACGCGATGATCGCGGGCACCGCCGGCCTCGACGCGGCCATGACGTACGAGCCTTATCTGTCCGCCGTTCGCGCCAAGCCCGAAGCCGGCAAGATCATCGCCACCACGCTCGATTACCCCATGGTGATGGACACCTTCGGTTGCACGCCCAAGTTTCTCTCGGAAAACCCCAAAGCCGCCAAAGCTCTGGCCGACAGCTACTTCGAGGCCATCGAGATGATCAAGAGGGAGCCGGCAAAGAGCTACGAGATCATGGGAGCCGACGTCAAGCAAACGGGTGAGGCTTTCGGCAAGTCGGCGGCTTACCTGCGCTGGCAGGACAAGGCGGCCAACCAGAAGTTCTTTGCGGGCGAACACGCGGCTTTCAGCAAGGAAGCTGCCGACTTGTTGCTGGAGGCCGGGATCATCAAGGCCGCTCCGGACATGAGCAAGCTGGCCGACACGCGCTTCATCCAGTAAAGATCACCAGAAAAGCCCGCTTTGCGTCCGCTTCAACCTGTCTCCCCCGGCGCGCGAGTCGCGCTGGGTGTGAGCTTCTTCGTTCTGTTCTTCCTGGTGTGGGCTGCGTTCACGCTGGGGGGTTACGTGTCCAAGACGTTTCTTGCGGACCCGATCACGATGGTGCGATCCGGTTATGACCTGCTCGCAAACCAGGGGTTCGGCAAAGACATCGGCATGACGGTGTGGCGGGTGCTGGGCGGCTTTGCGATCGCTGCATTTCTGGCCGTGCCGCTGGGTGTGATGATGGGCGCGTACAAGCCGATCGAAGCCTTCTTTGAGCCATTCGTGAGCTTTGCGCGCTACCTGCCGGCATCGGCATTCATCCCGCTGCTGATTCTCTGGGCGGGCATCGGTGAGGCGCAAAAGCTGGCCGTGATCTTCATCGGCTCGTTCTTCCAGCTGGTGTTGATGATCGCGGTGAGCGTGGGCAACACGCGGCGCGACCTGGTCGAAGCGGCCTACACCCTGGGCGCGGGTGACCGCGGCATCGTCACGCGAGTGCTTCTGCCATCGAGCGCACCGGAGATCGCCGAGACATTGCGCATGGTGCTGGGCTGGGCCTGGACGTACGTCATCGTTGCAGAATTGATCGGCGCTTCGAGCGGCATCGGACACATGATCACTGACAGTCAGGCGCTGCTTGCCACCGACCAGATCATCTTCGGCATTATCGTGATCGGCCTCATCGGGTTGGCGAGCGACTTTGCGTTCAAAGCGCTGAATCGCAAGATGTTTCCATGGGCGCGGTTGTGATGAACATCCTTGATATCAAGCAGGTCTCCAAGACATTTTCCGGCGGTACGGTCGCCCTCCAGGCCACTGACCTCACCGTGCAGGAAAACGATTTCATCACCATCCTGGGGCCTTCCGGGTGCGGCAAGAGCACGCTGCTTCGCATGGTCGCAGGACTCGATACCCCGACCACTGGCACGATAGCGCTCGATGGCAAGCCCGTGACCGCGCCTGGTGCTGACCGCGGGATGGTGTTCCAGAGCTACACCCTGTTTCCATGGCTGACGATCCTGCAGAACGTGTGCTTCGGCTTGCGCGAGAAGGGCATGCCCTTGGGCGAGCAAAAGGCCCGCGCCATGGCGTTCATCGGCAAGGTGGGCCTGAAGGGCTTCGAGGGGCACTTCCCCAAGCAACTCTCGGGCGGCATGCAGCAGCGCACTGCGCTGGCCCGGGCCCTCGCGAACGATCCGCGCATCCTGCTGATGGACGAGCCTTTCGGCGCACTCGATCACCAGACGCGCGAGTTGATGCAGGAGCTCCTTCAGGGCATTTGGGAAGCCGAGCGCAAGACCGTGCTCTTCGTCACGCACGACATCGACGAAGCGATCTTCATGGGCAACCGGGTGGTGGTCATGAGCGCAAGACCCGGCCGGATCAAATGCGATCTGCCTGTGCCAATTGCGCACCCGCGTCATTACTCGGTCAAGACGACGACGGAGTTCGTCGATTTGAAAGCGCGTCTGACTGAAGAAATCCGGGTTGAAGTTCGCCGGGCGGCGGGGCTGGCCGATACGGTCGATTGACGCCCGAACGGTCTCACGCGAGGCATCAGGTATTTCCTACGGGCGGCTCAGCCGTGTTCTGACCGTTGATTTTGCTAGGTTTTCAGAAAATTGTTGGTGAGCGGCAGAGGGCTGCCGCATCAAAAATCTGGAGCCATCATGAGCAAGAACGGTTACAAAGACCAGAAGGAAGACCAC
>JBKJKT010000005.1:0-13998 GCA_046597415.1 Ramlibacter sp. | reverse complement strand
GCGTGACTGGGGTTCGTGGGACAGCGACTTCAATGACATCACGGCCCGGCTGCGCGCCAGCCTGCTGAAAATCATCCACGCAGAAGAAACGCATGTGGTCGTGCCCTTGCAGGGCAGTGGCACGTTCAGCGTGGAAGCAGCAATTGCGACGCTGGTTCCGCGCGATGGTCATGTGCTGGTACTGGACAACGGCGCGTACTGTAAGCGGGCAGGCAAACTCACATCGATGATGGGTCGCGCCTGCACGCTCATGCCCTTCGACGAAGCCGGTCAGGTCTCACCGATTGAGCTTGAAGACAAGATCAAATCCGACCACAGCATCACGCATGTCGTGCTGATCCATTGCGAAACCGGAGCGGGTGTCTGGAATCCGCTGGAGGCCGTGGCCGAGGTTTGCGCGCGCCACGGCAGGAGCCTGATCGTGGACGCCATGAGTTCGTTCGGCGCCTTGCCCATCGACGCACGCGAAACACGGTTCGATGCGCTCGTTGCTGCCAGCGGCAAGTGCCTGGAAGGCGTCCCCGGCATGGGATTCGTCGTCGTGCGCAAGTCGGTGCTGGAACAGTGCGCAGGCCGCAGCCAGTCACTGGCGATGGACCTGCACGATCAGTACGTCTACATGGAAAAGACGGGGCAATGGCGCTTCACGCCGCCAACCCACGTAGTGGTAGCGTTGTGGGAAGCTGTGCAGCAGTTCGAGGCCGAGGGCGGTCAGCCCGGGCGCCTTGCGCGGTACACCCGCAACTATCACACCCTCATTGACGGCATGTCACGGCTGGGCTTCATGCCTTTTCTCGACCCCGCGATACAGGCACCGATCATCGTCACCTTCAATGCGCCTGGCGACCCGCGCTACGACTTCAAGACTTTTTACCAGGCCGCGCGTGCACGCGGTTTCATCCTTTATCCCGGCAAGCTCACACAGGTCGAAACTTTTCGCGTAGGCTGTATCGGCGCGATTGGCCCCAATGAAATGGAGCAGGCTGTGAGCGCGGTGGCGCTGGCCCTGGAGGACATGGGCATTGCATCGGGAGAGCCGGCGATCTGATCTTTTCATCGATCTGGGGATAACAAGAAGATGGCAACGAAAGTCCACCCTGCGCTCGCCGCAATCAAGAAGTCCGGCGCTCGCAAAGTCAAGGTCGCCTGCAGCGACATTGATGGCGTGCTGCGCGGCAAGTACCTGCACAGCACGAAGTTCGAAGGCGCTGCCGAACCGGGCCCCGGAGGCGGCTTCGGATTTTGCGATGTGGTGTTCGGTTGGGACTCCAGCGACAACGTCTATGACAACACACAGGTGACGGGCTGGCAGCACGGATTCCCCGATGCGCTCGCGCGAATCGATCTGGACACCCACCGCAACGTCCCCTGGGACGGCGGCATCGACTTCTTCCTGGGCGAGTTCATCAACGCCGACGGCACGCCATACGCCGTGTGTCCGCGGCAGACGCTCAAGCGGGTGCTGGCACGCGCGAAGAAGCTGGGCTTCGATGTCATGACGGGGATGGAATACGAGTGGTTCAATTTTCTGGAGACGCCGCAAAGCTGGGCGGCCAAGAAGGGCGTCGGCCCGGAGACACTGACGCCAGGCATGTTCGGCTACTCGTTGCTGCGCGTGAACCAGAACCGTGAGTTCTTCAATGCGATCATGGATGAGATGCAGGCCTTTGACGTGCCTATCGAAGGACTGCACACCGAGACCGGCCCGGGCGTTTATGAAGCGGCCCTTGGTTTCTCCGAGGCGCTGAAGCAGGCCGACCGCGCGATCCTCTTCAAGACGGGAACCAAGGAAATCGGCGCTCGCTTCGGCATCATGCCGAGCTTCATGGCCAAGTGGAATTCGCAACTGCCAGGCTGCAGCGGTCATATCCATCAGAGCCTGTCGGACGGCAAGACCAACCTCTTCTACGACGCGAAGAGCCCGCGCAAGATGAGCAAGCTCTTCGAGAGCTATGTGGCCGGTCAGGTCGCGTGCCTGATGGAATTCGCGCCCATGTTCTGGCCCACGATCAACAGCTACAAGCGGCTCGTCGATGGTTTCTGGGCGCCGGTCAAGCCGACCTGGGGCATCGACAATCGCACCGCGAGTTTCCGCGTCATTGCGGGCAGCCCGAAAGGCACGCGGCTGGAAACGCGTTGTCCCGGCGCCGACGTCAATCCGTACCTCGCGATGGCAGCTCTGATCGCCGCAGGGCTCCACGGCGTCGAGAAGGGGCTGAAGCTCACTGCGCCGCCCATCACCGGAACCAATCAGGGCGCAGACAATATTCCACGCGCCCCTCGCACGCTGATTGAAACAACTCGCAACTTCAGCAACTCAAAAATTGCGCGCGAGATGTTGGGCGACACGTTTGTCGAGCATTTCGCCGCCACGCGCGACTGGGAGTGGCGCCAGTGGCTCGATGGCGTGACGGATTGGGAAATGAAGCGCTACTTCGAAATCATCTAGCCGGACGTCTTATGAGCATCAACGGATTTGCATTTCCCACACCCATTCGCTTCGGCGCGGGCTCGCGCAAGGAGGTTGCCAAACACCTGCTGCACCGCGGCTGCAAACGCCCGCTCATCGTGACCGACAAGGCGCTGGGCGCGCTGCCGGTGCTTGCCGAATTCAGGAGCCATCTGCAGGGCCTCGACGTGGCGGTGTACGCAGGCGTTTTTGGCAATCCGGTTGCCAGTCAAGTGATGGCAGGCGCGGCGGCGTACAAGGCGCACAACGCCGACTGTGTAATCGGATTCGGAGGGGGCGCGGCGCTCGACGTCGCCAAGGTCGTTGGCCTGGCTGCAACGCATGAAGGGGACATCCTCGAATACGCATGGGATCATCCGCAGGTGCGCGCGATCGACAAGCCGTTGCCCTACTTCGTGGCGCTGCCCACAACCTCCGGAACCGGATCCGAAGTGGGTCGCTCATCGGTCATCAGTGAAGACGACACGCATCTGAAAAAGATCATTTTCAGCGCCAGGGTGCTGGCACGCCGCGTCTTCGCAGACCCGGAACTCACGCTGGGCCTCCCGCCGCACGTGACCGCCGCAACGGGTATCGATGCCCTCACCCACAACATCGAGAGCTATCTGTCCCCCGCCTATCACCCGCTGTGCGACGGAATCGCGCTGGAAGGCACGCGCATTGCCGCCCGCGCTCTGGAGAAGGCCGTGAAAGAGCCTTTGAACGTCGAAGCACGCGGCGACATGATGATGTCTTCGATGATGGGCGCGATCGCATTCCAGAAAGACCTGGGGGCCGTCCACTCCTGCGCTCATGCATTGGGGGCTGTGTGCGACTTGCATCATGGTCTTGCCAACGCGTTGATGATCGATACGGTGCTCGCCTGGAACTACGAGGCGGCGCGGCCCAAGTTCGACGAACTTGCACACGTCTGCGGCGTGCAGGGTGGCGGGGCGCAGTTTGTGCCGTGGTTACGTGCCCTCAAGGCTCGCATCGGGTTGACCGGCAAGCTGAGTGCGTACGGTGTCAGGGCCGAGCAGATTCCGCGCCTCGTTGAGATCGCCGTCGCCGACATCTGCCACCAGACGAATCCGCGGCCGGTGACGGCGCACGACTTCCAGCGCCTGTTCGAGGAGGCAATGTGAGCGGCCAGGCCGATCGCCTCAAGATCGGCATCTCGGCCTGCTTCATGCATGCCGATCCGGCGCGCCTGCTCTTTACCGGAAAGACGCTGCAGTACGTCGAACAGTCGATTGCGCACTGGGTGATGTCAACCGGTGCCATGGCCGTGATGATCCCAAGCCCCACAGGCGCCACGCAGCGCGGCGACGTCACGCTTCATCACTATGCGCAGTGGCTCGACGGCCTCATGCTGCACGGCGGGGCCGATGTGTCGCCCCTCAGCTATGGCGAGGAGCCGTTGCATGAGAGGTGGTCGGGTGACAGGATCCGCGACGAATACGAGATCGATCTTGTGAGCGCCTTCGATCGGGCGGGCAAGCCGGTGTTCGGCGTCTGCCGCGGCCTGCAGTTGCTGAACGTCGCGTATGGCGGAACGCTCTACCAGGACATAGCGACGCAACTGCCACACGCCCTGACGCACCGCGATGCAACGACCTACGACAACAATTTCCACAGCGTGGAGATCATGCGCGGTTCGCGGCTTGGCGAGCTCTATCCGGGGCTCACCTTCGCGAAGGTCAACAGCATTCATCACCAGGCCATCAAGGACCTCGCGGCGGGTTTCGACGTTGAGGCTGTGAGCAACGAAGACGGCATGGTCGAGGCGATCCGGCGCAGCGATGCCGGCAAGCCCTTCATGGCCGCCGTGCAGTGGCACCCCGAGTTCCACCGCTCCGAATCTGAAACGATCGATGACGCGGCCCTGTTGGCTGACTTCCTGGGCGCTGCTGCAGTCGCCAGAAAAAATTCGGGATCATGATGACGATGCTTGCGATTCACAACCCCGCCACCGGCGAAAAGATCGCAGACCTTCCCGCCGATGACGCAGTCAGCGTGGCGGACAAGGCGCGTGCTGCTCGCGCCGCACAACCACCGTGGGCCGCGCGCCCGCTGGCCGAGCGCAAGGCCTGCATCGACAGGTTTCGCAGCTTGATCGTTCGCGACCTGGAGCAACTCGCCGTCACGATGACCCGTGAGACAGGCAAGCCGATCAGGATGTCGCGCAACGAGTTGAACGGCCTCTTGGCGCGCCTTGATTTTTTTGTCGGCATGGTGGAGCCGGTGACGGCCACAGAGACGGTGTATGACGAAGGCGGCATGAAAGAGCGCATCGAGCATGTGCCGCTGGGCGTTGTCGCCAATATCTCGGCCTGGAACTACCCGTGGTTCGTGGGATGCAATGTGATCGTGCCTGCACTCCTCACCGGCAATGCGGTCTTGTACAAGCCATCCGAGTTCGCGACGATGACCGGGCTGGAGATTGCACGCTTGCTGCATGAGGCAGGTGTGCCGAACGATGTGTTCATCGCGCTGGTTGGCGCGGGCGACGTTGGCGCGGCGCTGCTTGAGCAGAAAGTCGACGGCTTGTTCTTCACGGGTTCGCACGCCACTGGCGTGCGTATCGCGAAAACCGTCGGGTCGCGCTTGATCAAGTTGCAGCTCGAGCTCGGCGGCAAGGATCCCACGTACGTTTGTGATGATGCCGATCCAAAAGCGGCGGCCGAGTCCCTGGCTGATGGTGCGATGTACAACACCGGGCAGAGCTGCTGTTCGGTCGAGCGCATCTATGTGCATGAGCGCATCCACGACGCCTTCGTCGCTGCATTCGTCGAGACGGTCAGGGGCTTCAAGTCAGGTGATCCGATGAGCGAGGACACCTACATTGGGGCCATCACGCGCGCGCCGCAACTCGACGTGCTGGACTCGCAGGTCCAGGATGCGAAGGCGCGTGGTGCCACGCTGCACACCGGCGGTCATCGCGGCAAAGGCCCGGGCAACTGGTACGAAGCCACGGTCTTCAGCAACGTCACTCACGACATGGAACTGATGCAGGAGGAAAGTTTCGGGCCCCTCATCGGCATTCAGAAGGTATCGAGCGACGACGAAGCCGTAGGCCTGATGAACGACACGCGTTACGGGCTCACGGCCGGTGTTTATACGCCCAACGCCGAACGCGCGCAAAGCGTGCTGTCCCGGGTGAATGCGGGCAGTCTCTACTGGAACTGCTGCGACCGGGTGAGCCCGAGGCTGCCGTGGAGCGGCTTTGGTGACTCGGGTGTCGGGCTTACGCTATCGACTTATGGCCTGCAGGCTTTCACCCGGCCCCGCGCCTGGCATCTGCGCTCATGAAGCACCCTGTGTCGTGATCCTGCGCAGCATCACTTTTTTCGACCTGGACCACACGCTGCTGTCAGGGGACAGCGACGTCTTGTGGTGCGAGTTCCTAATGGAAAAACGCATCCTGAAGCGCGAGTCCTTTGCGGCGCGCAACGCGGACATGGAGGCGCGCTACCAGTCGGGCGCCGTCGGTGTCGAAGAGTTTGCGCAGTTCTACGTGAGTACGCTGGCGGGCCGATCCATCGCGCAATGGGAGCCGCTGCGTCATGAGTTCCTCAAGACGATCGTGGTACCCCGCATCCCAGCGGCCGCACGGCAACTTGTCGAGCGGCATCGCCAGGCCGGCGATGTGCTGGTGATGACCACGGCAACCAACCGCTTCATCACTGAGTTGACGGCGCAGCACTTTGGCATCGACCACCTGCTTGCGACGGAAACCGAGGTGCACGAAGGCGTGTTCACCGGCAGGCCCGAGGGCACGTTGAACATGCGCGGCGGCAAGGTCGACCGGATCGAGGCGTGGCTCGCTGGACGCGATGAGGCGCTGGAAGACTATCGCAGCGCCGCCTACAGTGATTCGATGAATGATCTGCCGCTGCTCGAAGCAGTCGATGATCCGGTAGCCGTCGATCCCGATCCGCGGCTGGCGGAACTCGCTCTGGCGCGTGGCTGGCCGATCCTGAAGCTGCATGGGCGGCCCTGATTTCCCTCAGTATCCAAGGAGCTCCAGATGTCCGCACGAGACCCACAACCCAATTCGCTGGCCGATCGCATCGACGACGCTGCACAGGCAATCGAACAGCGCGTCATCGCATGGCGGCGCGACTTGCACGAGCACCCCGAGCTGGGCAATCGGGAGTTCCGTACAGCGGGAATCGTGGCCGCACACCTGAAGGCACTGGGCTTTGACGAGGTACGCGAAAAAGTTGCTCATACCGGTGTTGTCGGGCTCCTGAAGGGCGCGTTGCCGGGGCCGGTGGTGGCCCTGCGGGCCGACATGGACGGCCTGCCAGTCACGGAGGAAGCAGAGGTGCCATTTGCGTCGAAGGAGCGCACGCAATGGAATGGCGAAGAGGTAGGCGTCATGCATGCATGCGGCCACGATTGCCATGTCGCCATCCTGATGGGCGTCGCTGAGATTCTGGCTGGCATGCGTGCAGAGTTGCGTGGATCGGTGAAGTTCATCTTTCAACCGGCCGAAGAGATGCCCCCCGAGGGAGAGGAAGGCGGCGCCAAGCAGATGATCCTGGAAGGCGCGTTGCAAAACCCGGTGCCGCAGGCGATCTTCGGCCTGCATGTGACGTCGCGCATGAATGTAGGCATGGTCGGCTACCGACCCGGCCCGACGATGGCGAGCTCTGACAAATTTCGCATCACGGTGCACGGCAAGCAGACGCACGGTGCTGCGCCCTGGCTGGGCGTGGACCCGATCGTGACGTCGGCGCAAATCATCATGGGTCTGCAAACGGTGGTCAGTCGCGGCATCGACATTGCACGCGAGCCGGCGGTGGTCACGGTCGGCATGATCAAGGGTGGCGTGCGCGAGAACATCATTCCCAACGAAGTCGAAATGCGCGGGACGATCCGCAGCTTCGATGAAGGCATGCGGGATGAAATCCACGAACGTGTCACCACCCTGGCTGAGGCCGTCGCACGAGGTTCGCGCGCAAGCTGCTCGTGCGTCATTCAAAAGAACTATCCGGTCACGGTGAACGATCCGGCCCTCACCGCGCAAATGGTGCCGACGTTGCAGCGCGTGGCGGGCCCGGGCAAGCTGGAGCTGGTGCCCAAGGTCACTGGCGCTGAAGACTTCTCCTACTTCCAGCAGCTTATCCCGGGTCTGTTCTTTTTTGTCGGCGTCACCCAGCCGGACATCGATCCTTCGAAGGCATTTTCAAATCACTCACCTAAGTTTCTTGCGGACGAACGCGGCCTTCTCATAGGCGTGCGGGCACTTGCGCAATTGACTTGCGACTACCTCGAAGCGAAAAGCTGAGCGCCCAGCGCAGACGGCCCGGCGTCGTAAGCTAGCCGCTCAAGCGGACGCAAGGCTGGTAAACGTCCGCCACAAGAACAAGGACGTCAACACAAGTGCACCGGGCTAAAGCGCGACCAGCTGATTTTCGTGGGCACCCCGCACCGTGCTTAGCGGGATGCGGATGTCGAACGTCACCAGCCGACCTTTGTTCCGGACTGCGAGTCCCAGCAAGTAGATGTCGGTCAGTTGCCGGGGGCTATGCATGTGCGAGTGGTGAAAGCGGTCACCATCGAGCAGGCTCAGATCGTCGCTCCAGAACTGATGAAACGCAGTGTTCGTCGACTGCTTCAACATGGCGACCAATGCGGAAAGCGGTTGAGGATTCGTGTAGCCCGGCAAGCTCATGATGCGAAGGCACCCGTTTTGCGTGAGCGGACAGCTGGCCCAACCCAGGTCGGCGTTCTCCGCAAACCAACTCGCGGCGCGTTGATGGTGAATATGCTGGGGGTCGTGCAAGGCGATCAGCACGTTCACATCGAGAAGCGAGCGCACTAGGGCCTCCCTAAGCGCCTTCTTCGTCGCGCAAGCGGTCGATCTGTTCGTTGGTGACGATGCCGCCACGATGCGGCAAAGGATGGATGCCGTAGGTAGCGAGCTTCTCCGAAACCGTGTGTGCGGAGACCGTACCCGTGCCAGTTGGATATTCCGTTTGCACGGTGAACGCGCGACGCAGGAGTTCGCTGACGGTTTCACCAAGCGTCTTTTTTTCGCGCTTCGCCAGCTCTTTGGCAGCAAAAAGCACGTCGTCGGCGATGTCGAGCGTTGTTCTCATCAGCAATTTCAACATTTGATGTTTGATGCTAGCACATCAAACATCAAGCAGGCATAAAACATGCGTGAAGGTCAGCTCAGGTGCTTGCCCACAATCCCCGCCAATTCAAACATCGTTGCCTGAGGTTTGCTGAATACGGGCAAGAGCTTGGCGTCCGCGTTGATCGAACGCTTGTCCTTGGCGTCCTGCAGGTTGTTGGCCTTGATGTAGTCCCACAGCTTCTTGATGACTTCGGTGCGCGCAAAGGGGCCCGCGCCGATCACGGCGGATAGCTGCGCGCTCGGGACCAGTGTGCCGGTCTTGGGTACCTTGGGTGCAGCTACTTTCTTTGCGGGTGCTGCTTTCTTGACCGCAGTGGTTTTCTTCGCAGCGGTCGGGCCCGCCGTCTTGGCTGAGGCCTTCGCGGGGATGGCGCTCTTGGCGGCCGTCTTCCTCGGCGGAAACTTGCTCGTGCGCGGCTCGAACTCGAAGTTCACCTTCCCCGCTTCCTTGTCCCATGCCAGGAAGGCCTTGAACGCACGGCGCGTGCGCATCGAGACGAACTTGTCCATCAGGTCGGTCTTGCCGGTCGCCAGCAGTTTCTCCATCTGCTCGCGCGCGATCGGCTGCTGCAGGATGACCTGGCCGCTCTTGAAGTCGCAACTCGGCACTGCCTGAGCCGTGGTCGGGACAGTGCGCTCGCAGATGTAGTTCTTACCGAACTCAAACACCCGAGCCGCGCACTTGGGGCAGCTGCCCAGCGGCTGCTGCGCGCTGAAGTCGATGACTTCGCCGGTCTCGGCCGGATCCTGCTCGTTGCCGAAATCGAACTCGAGCTTCCAGTTCTTATCTTCCTCGTTGAACTTGAGAACGATCTCCGACGTGAACGGCCAACCAGCCTTGGATCGGAAACCTTCGAGCGGACCGACGTGTTTGTCGCGCAGCAACTGATCGACTTCGGCGATTTCAAACGTGCGTCCGGCCGGGGTCTTGCCGAAAGAGAATCCGCACGCATCTTCACCCGTGCCTGATTTGCCGACACAGGTGTAGCGCCGATAGTTCTCGCGCACGATGCCGCTGCAGTTCGGGCACGGCGTCTTGAGCGTGACGTAATCGCCAGGCACGGTGTCGCGGTCGTATTCCTTGGCCTTCTTGACGATGTGCTTCGTCATCTCGGCAATTTCGAGCATGAAGGCATCGCGCGAGAGCTTGCCGTGCTCCATCTGCGAGAGCTTGTACTCCCATTCGCCCGTCAGGTCCGGTCGCGAGAGTTCTTCTACACCCAGGCCGCGCAGCAGCGTCATCAGCTGGAACGCCTTGGCCGTCGGAATAAGTTCGCGTCCTTCGCGGTACATGTATTTTTCGTTGAGCAGGCCTTCGATGATTGCGGCCCGAGTCGCCGGCGTGCCCAGCCCTTTTTCCTGCATCGCCTCGCGCAGTTCGTCGTCTTCGATCTGTTTGCCCGCGCCTTCCATGGCGCCGAGCAGGGTTGCTTCCGAATAGCGCGCCGGCGGCCTCGTCTTCAAGCCCTTCGGCTCGACGGTTTCCGCGCGCACCATCTCGCCGGGCTTGACCGGCACGAGCGTCTTGCTGTCTTCGCCTTCGGGCTTGTCAGCTTCGGCTTCCTTGCCCCAGATGGCCAGCCAGCCCGGCTTGACCAGCACCTTGCCGTCGGTACGGAAACTGTGGCCCACAGACTGCGAGATTCGCGTCGTGACGAGATATTCCGCGCTCGGAAAGAACACCGAAAGGAAACGCCTGACCACCAGGTCGTACAGGCGCTGTTCTGCATCCGACAGTCCGCTTGGAGCCTGCAAGGTCGGGATGATGGCAAAGTGATCGCTGACCTTGGCGTTGTCAAAAATCTTCTTCGTGGGCTTGACGTAGTTCTGGTCGATTGCCTGCTGCGCAAACGGTGCGAGATGCTTCATGCCGCTGGCTGCGAGCGTGCCCATGGTGTTCTTTACCACCGCCAGATAGTCTTCGGGCAGGTGGCGCGAATCGGTACGCGGATAGGTCAGCGCCTTGTGACGCTCATACAAGCTCTGCGCCAGTGCAAGCGTGGTTTTCGCCGAATAGCCAAACCGACCATTGGCTTCGCGCTGCAGCGAGGTCAGGTCGAACAGCATCGGCGACGCCTGCGTGGTCGGCTTCGATTCTTCGGTGACGGTGGCAGCCTTGCCACGGACCGCATCGGCGATCGCGCGGGCTTCCTTTTCGGACCAGACGCGGTCGGCGCGCAGCTCGGCATCCTCTGCATCCTTTTTCCACTTCGGATCGAACCACTTGCCGGGGTACTCGCCGCCTTCAGCGAGGAACGACGCGTGCACTTCCCAGTAATCGCGGCTCACGAACTTGCGGATCTGCTCTTCGCGCACAACGACCACCGCGAGCGTAGGCGTCTGCACGCGGCCGACCGTAGTGAGAAAGAACCCGCCGTCGCGCGAGTTGAACGCGGTCATCGCACGCGTGCCGTTGATGCCGACCAGCCAGTCGGCCTCTGACCGCGAGCGTGCTGCATCGGCCAGACCGGCCATCTGTTTTTCGCTGCGCAGTTGTTCGAAGCCTTCACGAATCGCTTGCGGCGTCATCGACTGCAACCACAGGCGTTTGATCGGCTTGCCCAGCGATTGCGCCTTGCCGGCCTTGTTGCCGGCAGCGAATTGCTCGATGAGGCGAAAGATCAACTCGCCCTCGCGGCCCGCGTCGCAGGCATTCACCAGATCGGTGATGTCCTTGCGCTTGGCCAGCCTTACGACCGCGTTCAGGCGTGACTTGGTCTTGTCCACCGGTTTCAGGTCGAAGTAGGGCGGAATCACGGGCAGGTTCGCAAAGCTCCACTTGCCGCGTTTCACGTCGAATTCTTCGGGCGCCTGGATTTCAACCAGGTGGCCCACGGCACTCGTGACGACGTACTTCTCGCTCTCGAAGTGGTCGTCGTGCTTGTCGAATTTACCGGCCACGGGCGCAAGGGCGCGAACGATGTCCTGCGCCACCGATGGCTTTTCGGCAATTACTAGTGTTTTACCCATATGTCAGTTGTCCAGGCAGCAAGGTGCTGCAGTCGCTTCCGAGGTGATCTCTCACTTCAATACAATCGTCTTTTCTTACGCGCGCAGACGCGCGCGTGTGTGCATATTCAAATTAACAGAGTTTTGCGTAATGGGTGAAAAAGCATCGACGAGTGGTGGCAAGTCCGAGAAGACGGACAAGCCAAAAAAATCGGACAAGGTAAAAAAATCCGAAGCGGGCCGGCGTATCCAGGTGCGCAAATCCGGCGTCCATGGCAAAGGGGTCTTTACCCTCCAGCGAATAGCCGAAGGCGAAACCATCATCGAATATGTGGGCGAGATCATCAGCTGGAAGAGGGCCCAGAAGCGCCATCCGCACAACCCAGACGACCCGAACCATACCTTTTATTTTCATGTGGATGAAAAAAGGGTGATTGACGCAGCTTTTGGCGGTAATGCCTCACGCTGGATCAACCACTCGTGCAAGCCCAATTGCGAAGCCGACGAAGAAGATGGCCGAGTCTTCATCAAGGCGCTTCGCAATATCAGGGAAGGCGAAGAGCTCAGCTATGACTACGGCCTGATCATCGACGAGAAGTACACCAAAAAGCTCAAGGCCGAGTACCCCTGCTGGTGCGGTGCCAAAAAGTGCCGGGGCACGCTGCTGGCACCCAAGCGGCCCTGATGAGCCCCTGGCCTGTTCAAGCCCTGCAACAGGCGCTGCAGCCGCTGGTGCCGGGCTTTGCAGTTGTCATCCTGGAGGAGATTGATTCCACCAATAGCGAATTGATGCGGCGCGCCCGTGCGGGTCGGATGGAGCC
The DNA here is from genome assembly GCA_046597415.1 of Ramlibacter sp. Lineage (GTDB taxonomy): Bacteria > Pseudomonadota > Gammaproteobacteria > Burkholderiales > Burkholderiaceae_C > Ramlibacter. Next base: position 1,628 of record JBKJKT010000005.1, on the reverse strand, counting down.
CGTACTGCTCGCGGCCGAGCAGCAGACAGCTGGCCGGGGCCGGCTCGGCCGTCACTGGCAGAGCAACGCAGGGGAGTCGCTGACGTTTTCGCTGGGCATGCCCCTTGCACCCGGTGACTGGTCGGGTCTTTCGCTTGCAGTGGGCGCGAGCCTCGCGGAAAGCCTGCATCCTCAAATCGGCCTGAAGTGGCCCAACGATCTCTGGTTCGAAATGCGCAAGCTCGGCGGTATCCTGATCGAGACTGCGAGCACCGGGGAGGGACGCGAGCCATCGCGATACGCCGTGATCGGCGTGGGCATCAATATCGCAGAGCAGTCGGCGGCGGGGCTTTCGACTCCACCGGCTTTCTTGCAGGAGTTGCTTCCTGGCATCGATGCGCCCAGGGCGCTTTCGCGGATTGCCGAGCCGCTGGTACGCGCGGTGCTGGCTTTCGAGCATTCAGGTTTTGGCGCGTTTCGAGCGCGGTTCGACGCACGAGATGCACTTCGGGACCGGGCCGTGGTGCTGAGCGATGGGACTGTCGGGACGGCGCACGGCACTACCGAAGAGGGCGCACTGCTGGTGCATACTGCCCGGGGCATGGTCCCTGTCACCAGCTCCGAAGTGAGCGTACGCCCCGCCTCCTGATGCCGCAAATCCTTCCATGTTGAGATTCCTGGTCCTCGTCCTGATGCTCGGCAACGCGATTTATTTCAGCTGGGCCAAGGGTGCGTTCGCCGGGCTCGGTTTTGCGCCCACGCAGCAGTCGGAACCGCAGCGGCTGGCTCAGCAGATTCGTCCCGAGGCGGTGCGCGTCCTCGCAATGAACGATGCAAGGCGGATCGAGACTACATCCGCAGCGCCGAGTCGTGATGCCGAGTGTCTGCAAGCCGGACTGCTGAACGAAACACAGGCCAGCGCCGTCAGGCTGGCTCTGGAGCCGTGGCCGGTCGGCTCGTGGGCCATGGAAACTGCCACTGAACCCGGACGATGGATCGTCTATATGGGCAAGTACGCAAACGCCGAATTTGTCGCGAAGAAGCGAGCCCAACTGCGCAACATCGGTATCTCGTTCGAACCGCTGGGCAATCCAGCGCTCGAGCCGGGACTGGCGCTCGGCGGCCATACGACCGAAGCTGCCGCGCAGCGACAACTTGAGGCGCTGGCACAGCGCGGTGTTCGTACGGCCAGGGTCGTCCTGGAGCGGCCTGAGTCCACTGGACAAATGCTCAGGCTTCCTGTCGTTGACGAAAACCTGCGGCCACGCCTGGACGATCTGAACAACGTGCTGGGCGCAAATTCCCTGCGACCGTGCCGCTGAAACCGTTTGCAACCCTTGAAGGAAACTGACATGACGATCAAGCTTTACTACGCCTCCGGCGCCTGCAGTTTCGTGCCCCACGCCCTGCTCGAAGCCATCGGCGAGCCGTTCGAGCCGATGCTCATCAAGTTGCACAGGGGTGAGAACCAGGCGCCAGAGTATCTGTCGATCAACCCGCGTGGCCAGGTGCCCGTGCTTGATGACAACGGCGAGATCGTGACGCAGATCGTCGCGATCATCAGTCACCTCGACCGGCGCTTTCCGCAGGCTGGTTTGCTTCCGCGCGATGTAATGGCCAGGACGCGCGCGCTGGAAACTCTCATGTGG
>JBKJKT010000026.1:0-34372 GCA_046597415.1 Ramlibacter sp. | reverse complement strand
CCGGTTGCGCGCGTGGCGATCCTGGCGGGGGTCGCGGTCGCGCCCGTGATGCTGATGGCGTGGCGCAAGAAATCCTGGTCGCGAGCCCTCTATTCAGTGACGTCCTGGTGCTTTTATACGGCGGGCATGGTGCGCGGCTTCCTGACGCGCCGAAAGGCCGCCCACGAAACCATCCCGTGCCGCATCGTTCGTGAGCCGCAGGCGCAAGCATCTGCCGATTTCCATCCAACAGGATTCCCATCCGCTGCGCAGCAGTACCGCTGAAAACCATGCAAACCAATCCCCTGTCCCGAACCCTCGCAGCCGATCGCAGTTCGCGCTACATCTACCTGGCAAGCCCCTGGACGCCAGTGTGCGGCGGCATCTACAAGGTCGTGGATTACCTGGTGCAGTCGCAAGCTGCCGAGCAGCCTTCCACGGCCGCGCAGCTGCGCCCGCTCGACACGCGCAGCGGCGGGCCCGCCGTTTTCTCGGCCTGGTTCCTGTTGGTGGCGCTGATTCGAATCATCATGGGCCGCATCAGCGGACGCCTCGCAGGCGTTCATGTCAACGTCGCCGAGCGTCTGAGCCTGATCCGCAAGGGCACGATCGTCGTGCTGTGCAAAGTCATCGGCGTGCCCGTGGTCGTGCACCTGCATGCGCAGATGAAAAGTTTCTACCATCGCGTCCCCGCACCGTTCCGGTGGTTCGCGCGGTGGGTGTTCAACGCCGCCGACGGCGTCGTCGTTCTCGGTCCTTCGGCGCACAAGTTCGTGCTGGAAGACCTGGGCGTTCCGCCCGAGCGCGTTGAGCTTGTTTACAACGGCGTGCCCGAGCCGATCGCTGCGCGGCGCGAATTCGATCCGCAGGGTGTGCGCAACGTCCTATTCCTCGGACGCCTGGACAAACTCAAGGGCGTCTCCGACCTGATCGCAGCTATTGCACAACCGGGCTTCGATCGCGAGCGGCTGTGTGTCAAGGTTGCAGGCGGCGGTGACATTGCTGCCTATGAAGCGCAGGCACGGGCACTGGGCGTGGACGACATCGTGAAGTTCCAGGGCATGTGCGACCAGGCGCAGGTCGCAAGCCTGCTCGCACAGGCCGATGTGTTGGTTCTGCCGTCCTACGATGAAGTTCTGCCGCTGGTGATCCTCGAAGCACTGGCCAATGGTGTCGCAGTGGTTTGCACGCCGGTGGGCGAGGTGTCGGCGGTGCTCACGGACAACGTCAACACGCGTTTCATCAAGCCCGGCGATGTTCCGGGCATCGCACGCGAACTACAGGCCGTGCTCGCCGACCGGGCGCTGATGGAAACGCTGGGCAGCAATGGCCGCGCGCTCTACGACCAGCATTTCTCGCTGGCCCGCTACTTCGCGGGCATCGCCAAAATGCATGCGCGGTGCTTTGGCGTTTCGGCTATTGCAAGCAAGACGTAAGAAGGCGTTTCGTGAAATGACACGCGAAGCCGCTCGCCCAGGCGCGCTCCTAACTTCCTGCTGACCCCAGCCTTATTTGTAGAACGCCTCGACAGCGCCCTTGAGCTTGATCATGACGGGGAAGCCCTTACGATCCACTGTCTTGCCGGCAGGCACCTTGATCCAGCCTTCGCTCACGCAGTACTCCTGGACGTCATGGCGCTCCTTGCCGTTGAACCGGATGCCCACGTCGTGCTCGAAGCACTCGGCAATGTGGTGGGGACTGCGCGCGTCAGCCGACAGGTGATCGGGCAGCGCAGGGCGCGTTGGGCCGGGTGTAGGGGTAGGTGTTGCTTCTTCCATGCGCCGTATTGTCGCTTCAGGCTTTGTGAAAATACAGAAGATGGTGCTTCAAGCACCGCGCGCTCTAGCTTTGACCCCGGTAGCCATTGGGGTTGCCGCTTTGCCAGCGCCACGCGTCCACGCACATCTGATCGAGTGAGCGCTGCGCCTGCCAGCCCAGCTTCTGCCTGGCAAGGGCCGGGTCTGCGTAGCACTGCGCCACATCGCCGGGCCTGCGCGTGACGATGCGGTGCGGCACCTCGCGGCCGCTGGCCTGCTCGAACGCACGCACGACTTCCAGGACGCTGTAGCCGCGGCCCGTGCCTAAATTCACCTGCATGCTCTCGCCCGCGCCCGCGCCCAGCAGCGACTTCAGCGCTGCCACGTGACCTTCCGCGAGATCGCACACATGGATGTAGTCGCGCACGCCGGTGCCGTCGGGCGTTGGGTAATCGCCGCCGAATACCTGAAGAAACGGCAACTGGCCCAGCGCCACGCGCGAGATATACGGCATGAGATTGTTCGGAATTCCCAAGGGGTCTTCGCCAATTTGCCCCGACAGGTGCGCACCCACCGGATTGAAGTAGCGCAGCACCGCAACCCGCCACTCGGGGCGCGCCACCGATTGCGCCACCAGCATGTCTTCGATCACGAGCTTGGTATGGCCGTACGGATTGGTGTGGCTGCGCGGAAAGTCCTCACGTATCGGCACGCTGGCCGGATCGCCGTAGACCGTGGCGCTGCTGGAGAACACCAGCACCTTGCAGTCGGCTGCTTCCATGGCCTGCAGCAGGCTGATGGCTCCGCCGATGTTGTTGCGGTAGTACTTCAGCGGCATGGCAACACTCTCGCCGACTGCCTTGTCGCCCGCGAAGTGAATCACGCCTTCGATCCGGTGACGTCGCAGAACCTGCTCCACGAATGCGGTGTCCAGCACGTCGCCGGTTTCGCATTGAACGTCGCGACCGGTCAGGCTTTGCAGCCGCGCGAGCACCGCCGGATGGCTGTTGGAAAAATTGTCAAGAATGACCGGTGTGTAGCCGGCGTCATGCAGCGCAATGAAGGTGTGGCTGCCTATGTAGCCCGCACCGCCCGTGAGAAGAATGTTCATGCGTTCAAGTCACCGTGCGGTCAGCCCGCGAAGACGTTGCGGCCAGTGTAAAGGCGCGCGCCAGAAACAGCGGGTTGCCCATCACGTAGCGCCGGAACAGGCGCTTGGGTTCGAGCGCAAGACGCCACACCCATTCGAGATGCATGCTTCTGACCCACTGCGGCGCGCGGGTGGCCTTGCCGCCCATGAAGTCGATGATGGCTCCACCGCAGACGATCAGGCAAGAATTGTCCAGCGCCGCACGCAGCATCCCGGCGACTTCTTCCTGACGCGGCATGCCCATGCCCAGCACGATGAGCTCGGGCCGGCGCGCAGCCGCAAGCCGCAGGTAGTCGGTGGCTTCCAGAAAACCGTGGGCCGTGATGCATTCACTGCCCGGGGCGAATTCGCCCAGCACCCGGTCCCGGGCCTTGGCCAGCCAGGGTTCCTCGGTGCCAAAGAGAGCGATGGTCCGGCCGGCATAACGGCGGATGATTTTGGGAATCAGGTCCGTGCCGTTCAGGTTCAGCCCCGGCTCCTGATTGAGCAGGCGAAACAGGATGTCCATGCCGATTCCATCTCGCAGCATGATGTCGGAGTCCAACAGTGCGCGATAGAACCGGGTGTCATGCGCAGCCGAATTCATGGCGTGCGCATTCACGAAAGCAACTACCAGCGGCTCCACCGGATGGGTCAGCGTTTCGATCAGCTGCTGTTCGCCGTGGTCGGAGTGAACCCGCACGACGCCCTGCACGAGCGAATGCCAGCGCGACTGCCACTCGTGCGTTGCAGATCCCGCACTGCTCATGCGGTCTCCGCGTTGTTCAGCACGGCGCCGACGACGTTCACGCCGATGGCGCGCATGTCATCGGCGACCTTCGCCACGCGCGGCACCGAAGTCGCATCCCGACACGCGACCATCAGGGCGGCACCCGCTCGCGAAGCGATCGTGTTGGCATCTGCCCAACGCGTGGCCGGCGGTGTGTCGATCAGGATCACCTCGTAGGTCGAGCGCAGGGCAGCAATCAGGCGTGGAAAGCCGGGACCCGCCAGCAGCTCCTGCGGGTTCGGTGGCACGGCTCCTGCGGGCAGGATCGACAGCGATGGCAGCGATTTGATCTCACTGACGGCGTCCCAGCCTGCGCGCCCGGAGAGCACCGTGGAAAGACCGATCCGGCCGTTCAACCCAAATATCTTGTGCTGGCGGGGCTTGCGCAAATCCGCGTCGATCAGCAGCGTGCGCTTGCCCAGCTGCGAAAACAGCACAGCGAGATTCGCCGCGATGTAGCTGCGGCCTTCACCCGACCCGGCGCTCACAACCGCAAGCGCAGCCTGCCGCGCGTCGTTCTCGAACCATCGCAGCAGCAGCTGGCTGCGCAGCACGCGCAGGTGTTCGACGGCGTCGCTGTTCGGGTCGGTCGCCGCGACGAGCTCGCTTGCGAGCCCGGAGTTGGGCGCCACATACGTCTGGCCGAACTGCAGTGCAAGTGCTGCGCGAACGTCTTCGTCGGTCAGGAGACCCATGGCCACGCCGGACTCGCCAAACAGCAGCCCGGACTTCTCCTGGTAGTCCAGGATGCGTTGCACGTTGTCGTCGGACAGTCGTCCGGCTTTGACGAGCAGTGCGCCCATCGGCAGCGCTGCTTCGTGCGTGGCCGCGACGATATCGAACTCCGCCCGCGAGGGCAGCGGGTCGACCTCTGCCCGCGAGGGCAGTGGATAGATCTGGCTGTTCATGCGGGGACACTCCGGTTTGCCAATGCCAGTCGGGGCGCAAACGGCAGCCGCATCGGCCCGGACACCCGGCGTCCTCCGGGAACACTGGCCAGAATCGGCAGTTGCGTCACGATTTCCAGATCTTCTGAAGAGCGAATGCGGCGGTTGGCAAGCTCGAGCAGCAAGGCGCCGGCAATCGCCAGTAGCGTTCCCGCAAACATCGCAATCAGCAAAGCCTGCACACCCGAGGGACCGGTCTTCTGGAGCGGTTCGACGGCAGGCGCCAGGCGCATCACGTTGGTCTGGTTGGTCATGCTTTGCAGGTGTGCTTGCGCCGCGCTGGCACTGACGGTCTCGAACGCTTTTTGTGCTGTATCGACATCACGCTGCAAGACGCTCAACTCGCCTCGTTGCTTGTTCAGCGCCAGCACGCGGGTCTTTTGCTCGGCGAGCGATCGCTCGAGCGACGCGACCCGCGCGCGGCCGGCTTCGCGCGAAACCCCGGACGAAACACCCACGCGCTGCGACTCGGTGGCGAGCCGGCCCCGCATGGACCCAAGCTGTGCCTGCAGCTGCTGCATGGTCGGATGGCCGGGGCCGAGGGTTGCGCCGCTTTCCTGCACCTTGGCTTCCATGCGCGCGACTTCTGCACGCAGGTTGTTCACCAGGGGGCTGCTGTCGGCGCTGGCCCCGCCACCGCTGCCGCGCACTTGCGAGGCCATTACCTGGCTCGACAACTCCTTCAGGCGCTCGGTCTCGAAGTCGCCCTGGGCGTCGGCCGAGAAAAGGCCTGCCTTCTGCTGGAAGTCCGACAGGCGATCCTGCGACTTCCCGAGCTTGTCCCGGGCCAGCTTGACCTGCTCGTCGAACCAGACGGCGTACTTCTTGGCCGGATTTGTCTTGATGTCCAGGCTGATGTCGAGGTAGGCCTGCGCAAAGGCATTGGCCACAAGCGCCGCCTCCGCAGGCGATCGCCCGGTCCAGGAGATATTGATGATGTTGCTCTCGCGCGCCGGCTTGACTTCCAGCTGCTGGCTGAGCGCATCGGCCACCCAGGCCGGGCCGTTGGAGCGCTTGCCCGCCTGGTCCCAGAGCGCCTTCATCGGCGCCTGGTCCTTTGGCAGGCTCTGAACGACGGTCTGCGCAACGAGTTCACTGCGAATGATGTCGATCTGCGTCGTCATGAAGCTTGGCGCAAGACCGCCCTGGTAGGGATTGCCCGCCACCGGGTCCAGGCGCACATCCACAAGGACGGGCGCGCGCGCCGTGTAGTTGGCCGGACGCAGGAGAATCCACGTGAGCGCCAGGCCCAGCGTCGTCAGCAGGATGAGACCTGCGACAGCGCGCCGCGCTCGCAGGATGGAAAGTAACTGATGCAGGCTCATCTGGGCTGCCCTTTAAAAAATGCTTTCGCGCACGAACAGCACGTCACCGGGCTGCACCACGTCGGTCAGGCGGGGCACGATCTGCACGACGGTGCCGTCGGCACCCGCACGATGCAGGCGCAGGCGGCTCTCACTGCCGCGAGGCGTCACGCCACCGCCCGCTGCGATCGCCTGCATGACGGTCATGCCACGCTCGACGCGGTACGGGCCGGGGCGCTGCGCTTCGCCGTAGATGTAGTAGGTGGGCGCCTTGCTCACAAAGATCGTGTCGCCAGCGGTCAGCACGATGTCGTCCTGGGGACGCGTGCCGCTGAAGATCGCGTTCATGTCAACCTCGCGGCGAAACTGCTTGCCGTCGCGCATGCCGGTGACGACCACCCTGTCATCGCCCGTAGGCGATACACCGCCGGCGGCGGCGACCATGTCGCTGACGCGCACATTCATGGTTTCCAGCGGGAAGCGACCGGGCCGCTGCACCTGCCCCAGCACGGAGACCTGGTTGCCGCGCACTTGCTGCAGCATGATGTTGACCTGCGGGTCTTTCAGGATCTGACGCGCCTTCAGGGCCGATGCAATCCGGCTCTCGGCTTCGGCGATCGACAGGCCACCGATGTTCACGCCGCCCACCAGCGGGTAATTCACGGTCCCGCTCTCGGATACACGCGCCTCCACGGTCAGATCCGGGTTCTGGTACACCTGTACCCGGATCGAGTCGCCTGCCGCCAGCCGGTAGTCAAGGGGTTTGGCGTTCTGGGCCATGGCGAGCGAAGTGCACGCTGCCAGTGCGACGGAGAGAGCTGTTTTCAGGACCGTGTTGCGCATGAGATTTCTCCCGGTTAGTTTCAAAAATAGGCTTTCAGCCCGAGCGAATAAACAGTCGCGCGATACCCTGCAGTGACAATGCTCGACTTCAGGTGTTCACGACGCACACCGCCAGTGACGGCGAGGTTACGAACGGGTTCCCATTCGACACCGGCACCCAGGACCTGGATGGTCTCCGCGCGGCCCACATCCGGCGAGCCGGCGGGGGTGTCGCGCCATTGGCGCCGCGTGTGTTCGAACCGCAGGTTGAATGCAGTCTTGGCCGTGGCCTTCCACACAGGCGACAGATAAATGCGGTTGCTCACGACGTGGCCGCCAATGGACTGGCCGACACCGCTCAGGTCGCGCGACGCGGCTGCCACGAGCCTCGTCTTGCCGGTGATGTCCCAGGCCACGGTCACGCCCCCCACGAGGCCGCTGAAGTCGCGCAGGGGTGCGCCGGAGTTGCTGCGGTCAATGTGGGCCACTCGAGCTTCGACGGCGGTCTTGCCGGTGGCCATCGGCCACTTCAGCAGGAACTCGACTTCCCGGTCGCGAAAATCAGTGGGGCCTGGAGTGGATAGCGCCGTGTAGTGACCGTCGCCGCTCTTGTAGCGTAGCTGCATCGTGGTGCCCGACGCGAATTCGTAGCCGCCGCCGATGTGGGCTGTCATGACCGAAGGGCTGGCGTCGTAGCTGTTGGGTTCGCTGCTGCTGGCACGCGTGTGCGCAATGCCAGCCAGAGCGCGCCACGCACCGTCAATGTCATAGACAGCATCGAGCACTTCGCTTCGTTCGGTGCGCCGCCCGATCCGGTTGGTGCCCGTGACCGAATCGGTCGTCACCTCGCGAAATTGCCGCCGGTCGGCACTGGCGACGCCATGAAAGGCAGACCCTATGCGCCAGTCCCAGGCCGCCGAGTAGTTCAGGGTGCTGTAGTTCAGGTTCGACAGGTTGTCATAACGGAAGGTCGCCGCCTCGACGTCGCCGCGAAAGCGTTGCAGCCCCACGCGCTTGTCGAACTTCAGGCCGAGGCCCGCCGACGTGACGAAATCGGACTCTGTGGCACTGGCCGTACGCAATACGTTCGAGTCGTGCTCGACCCCGAGAAACGCCCGCCACTGCAGCGGGTCAGGGGCTTCCTGGGCCAGCACGCCAGCAGGCAGTGACAAAGCGGCGAACGTGATCAGGGGCAATGGATAGTTCTTCAAAATGGCCTCACGCATGGTTGTTGAGCTTTTTAGTATGCGGCAGAGTCTTTGAATACCAGCCTGATCGTGCGCAGGATGATGAGCATGTCCATGCGCAGCGACCAGTTGCGCAGGTAATCAAGATCCAGGCGAATGCGCCCTTCCATCTTCTCCAGGGAATCGGTTTCGCCACGGAAACCATTGACCTGGGCCCAGCCCGTAATACCGGGCCGCACCTTGTGGCGAACCATGTAGCTCTTGATGAGCCCGCGGTACATCTCGTTGTGTGCCACTGCGTGGGGACGTGGCCCGACGATGCTCATGCGGCCTTGCAGGACATTAATGAACTGGGGCAGCTCATCGAGCGAGGTCTTGCGAAGAATCGCGCCCAGGCGGGTGATGCGTGCGTCGCCCTTTTTCGCCTGCTGCACCTTGTCGCCGTCTTCGGTCACGGTCATCGAGCGGAATTTGTAGACGACGATCTGCTCGCCGTCCAGCCCGTAGCGACGCTGCTTGAACACGGCCGGGCCTTTCGACGTGAGCTTCACTGCCGCAGCGATGCCCAGCAGGATCGGCGAAATCAGCAGCAAGATGATGGACCCCAGCACGATATCGCTTGCGCGCTTGAGCACGCCCGCGGGGCCCTTGAAGGGGGTCTCGCAAACAGATATGACCGGCATGCCGCAAACCGAATCCGGGCGGCCCTGGATGAGGTCGGTCACGAACATGTCGGGCACGAAATACACCGACGCCGTGGTGTCCTTGAGTCCGTCGAGCAATTCCTTGATGCGCTTTTGCGATGCCATCGGCAGCGACAGGTAGATCAGCTGCACGCGATTGGCCTTCACATAGGCTGCGATTTCCGCAATACGACCCAGCATGCGGTGGCGCTCGCGGCCCACTTGCCGCTCGGGCTCGCGATCATCGAAGAACCCAAGCAACTGCACGCCGGTGTAGGGCGTATCAGACAGGCGATCGGCCAGGGTGCAGCCCTGCTCGTTCATGCCGACGACCACTGCTCTCAGCGCGGGGCCTTGCAGCCGAACCAGGTGCGGGGCGACAGTGCGCAGAACCCAGTGCGAGGCCAATTGCGAAGCGGGGGCCAGCCACAACCAGTGCATGATGATCTCGGTTGAGAACAGATGGATCTGATCGGTGGCGAACCCCATGGCCAGCATCAGCCCGGCCGTCCATGCCCAGGCCAGCAGAATGCTGACGAAAACCTTGTTGGGAGCCGTGCGAAGCAGCTGGCGACCGGGAAATGCGAGGGCAAATGCGACCACCGAGGCAACGAGCCAGGCGGGGCCGATCTGTCCTTCAAAAATGATGACCAGCGTCCAGAGCGAGAGCACAATGCACATCGGCTCCAGAATCGATTCGAGCGCAACGAGCAGCCGGCTTTGTGCCAACGCGGCAGTGCCGGCAGTGGACTCATGTGCGGGAACGAGCGGCACGTGAAGCGCGGGACGGGGTTCGATCATGATGAATGCCGCGAGTTAAAGTTTTAGGCAGGTGTAGGCAACTGGTTTTTGCGAGCTCCCAATTTAAGAACGGCTGAGATCTGGACGTGTGGGACAGTCGCAGCAGTGCCTGTAAGCACGCGCCGACCGAAAAAACGAAACCCTGGGCAGGGCCCAGAGATCCTCGGGTGGTTGCTGACCTAGATTTCCAGGCCTGCTGTTGTGCCGAGGTACTTCTCCAGCACTGCCATCTCGGGCAAGGTAGGAGCACCCTTGCCGGTGACCACCGCATAGACATTGCCCTGGAACCCTACGCGCGGGTAGTAGCCCTGAAAGCCCCACCCGATCAACATCTGGTTGAACTCGCTCGCGCTCAGTGTTGAGCTGGCAGTCGCGGTGGCCGCGCTATTGACCCGCAGCCGCTGCAGGCCCGGCACCGACGTCAGGCTGAGCACAGCGGGTGTGTTGACGGGCAGCGCGACCGGGCTCGTCAGCGCGACGACCTTGCCATTCCTGTCCGTCCACCGGGCCTGCGGCGCGCTGTTGGCAAAGCCCAGTTCGGTGGCGAAGGAGTCCTCAGCCTTGGAAGCCTGGAATACCGAGCCCGTGGACCAGCCGTTTGCAACGCTCACGCAGGCAATGGCGAAGTGGCCCTCATGGATCTGATACGGCACCTTGTTTTTCGGGTTGGCCTGGATGCCGGGTTGGCTCTCGGATTTCTTGCACCACAGGCCCCAGGTGTTGTTCACCGTGCAGTCCATGTTCTTCCTGCCGTTGGCCGCAACGCGCATGACCGGCACCGACATGTCGCCGCTGGCGCCGGTCTCCTTGTTGGTCCAGTTCAGCATGTCCATTGCATTGCCAAAGGATGAGCCAAAGCCGGAGTCGGAAACGGCACGAAGCGGCTGGCCGGATGCCGCCGGCGCACCCTGCATGTAGTCGGTATGGCCGTCGGCCATCTCCCACTTGCTGGCACTGTATTTGGCCAGGATAGCCATCGCTGCATCGCCCAGGCTGGTGGCGGCATAGGCCACCGGATCGGTCAGTGAATACACCTTTCGCGGCGGAGGCACCTGCCCGCCGAGCTGGCCGTCACTGGTATAGCTGAGCGTCGCCACCCGGTTGGAAGCCGAGGTGTAGGTATAAGTCGTCTGGCTGTTTGCCCCGGCTGCGAGGGTGATCAGAGACTGGCTGAGGATGCCGCCGTTGTTTGACGACACGGTCAGGCTCAGCGGATGCGCGAGGTATCCGCGTGCATAGACCGTAATGGTCACTGCGGTGCCCGACGGCGCATCGCCCGGGCCGTCGTCAAACAGCGTGGCGCTTGCAAGACCTGCTGCGGCCTTCAGGGGTCCGGAGACAGTTGGCTCCAGTGTCTTGTTCTGGTGGAAACCTGGCACATGGTTGATCGCATAGTTGCGCGCAGGCCAGTGATTGCCGCCCATCCAGGAATAGATCTCGCAGTTGGTGGCACGTGCGTGGTTGACGGCCTTATGGAACATCTCTTCCCAGCGCGAATCGTCGATCGGCATGCCGATTTCAGTCAGAGCGAGCTTCACGCCCCTGGACGCAGCCCAATCGGTTGCCATCCTGATGCGGTTCAGGCCTGTGTCGATGTTGATGGGCAGGTTGCCGAAACCTGCGCTGAAATACTTGGCCACTTCGGTGTCGTAGTCGAATGCAAAGCCGTTGCTGTAGGCGTCCAGGTACATGTGCACGTCGTAGACCAGGTTGGCGCCCACCAGCGGCCATGTCGGATTCTTGCTGCCCAGGGTCATCGCGGCCTGCCACTCGTTGCCGGCCAGGTAGATCGGGGTGCTTGCGTCATTGGCGCGAATGGCATTGACTGCTGCCTGCGCGAATGTCGGCCAGATGGTGAGATCTTCGCCGCCGTAAGAGGCCACGGTGCCGCCAGGCATGGGCAAGTCGTGCGGCTCGTTCATGAGACCGTAGCCGCCCAGGCCTGGGTGATCTTTCCATTTGTGGACGACCCGTCTCCAGAAGTCGACGAAGTGCTCGATCTTCAGCGTGGCGCCCGGTGCCAGCGCGAAGATGCGTTCCTGCACCTTGGAAGGGTTGGTCGTGTAGGGCCGCAGCACGGCGTCCCATCCAGCGGTAATTCCGTTCACCGAGCCATCGGCCTCGTAAATGAAATCCTGGTAGCGGCAGTAGTTGTGGCAGTCGATGATGCACGTGATGCCCGCCGCAGCGTGCGCATCGAGAACTGCGGTGATGTAGCCCTCATAGCCTGCGTGGAATGCGCCGGCCCGCCCAACGAGCTTCTGCACAGCAGGGCTTGCAACTGTGTCGAACAGCATGGGCTGAAGCAGTTCCCACTGGATGGGCAGGCGGTTTTTCGTATAGCCGTTGTTTGCCATGAACTTCACATCTGCGGCGCGCGGAACCGTGAAGTTCAGGTTGGGCATCGTGGACAGACCGTAGCGCAACCCCGGCTTGGCCCATTCCATACCGGAAAGATTGGTCCCCATGGCAGCGCCGGAAGCAGCAACAGGCTTCGGAGCGCGAGCAGGGCTGAGGTCACGTGTCGGTGCCGGTGCAGGCGCTGGCGCTTGAGCATGCGCATCGGTGGTAGCAGAAGTGCGTGTGGGCGCTGGGCCAGCAGAGCGGTTGCGTCGCGCGGCGTAGCTGAGTCCGGCAGCCGAGGCGGCAGAGATTCCGGCTGCTTGAACAAATTCACGTCTTTTCATGGGTACTGCTTCGTCATCTGTAAACACAGGCGCTGAACTGGCAGCGCGCCACAAGCCGTTCGGTGCCTCTGCCGTGGCGCTGGTATGGCGCCGCAGATAGCAAAGTGACTGAGCTGCTGCGTTCGGCCTGAAGCTCAGCCTCACGCAAATGGTAGTAGGACGTGGACTACACGGCCAGTAGGAAAAAACTGACGAAACGTAAGCCAAGGATATAGTTTTGCGCTCGGCGAAGCTCAGCTTGACGCCGCTGAGCTTGCGTGCGCGAAGCAGGGCCTGACCCTACGGTTGAGTTGCAGACCCGCGATGATTCAGGCTCTGCAACAAGGGCTCGAAATCGGCCAGAGTGCGCGCAGCGCGCGGCGTGCGATCTCAGCGTTGAGCGAACCGCCGTTACAGCGGTTACACGCGGTCAGGGGAGGCCTAGAAAAATTACGCACAACCCCGAAAATAATCACAAGTTCGTGCGGCGTTCAGACAACGCGCGCGAATGTGATCTGAAGCTTGCGGTTCAGGCGTGAGCCAGGATTGTGGAGAGAGTCGAAACCGCTTGAGCGCGGTTGGTCACATCGAGCTTGCCGAAGATGTTCTTCATGTGATTCTTGACCGTGAATTCGCTGATCGAAAGAATCGATCCGATCTCGGGATTGGTCTTGCCCAGGGCGACCCACTCCATGATCTGGCGCTCGCGTCCACTCAGGGCGGCGAGCCTTGCGGCGTCGTGATCGGCTTTGTTGCGCTCACCGTTGGCGCGTTCGGGCGCGGGCGGCATTCGCCTGAGCGCCGAATCCATGAACGGCAGCAACAGTTTCAGGGCCGTCCCAGCCCCTTGCTGTGAGAAGGGTTCGCGTGAAAACGCAGCGAAGATGCGCTCGCTGCCGTGGCGCGTACCGGCGATGCCGTGCACCAGCGCGCTATCCATGCGTTGGAGTCGCTGGACCGGGACTGCGCCACGCCTCGAATCGATCACGAGGTTGGCGCACGAACGCATGTCGAGCTCGCAAGGCAACTGTTGCGCCGCGATCCAGCAATCGCGAAAGTAGCTGATCAGCGGCGCGAGTGTGTGCGTGGTCCAGTCATGCGATCGCATGCCGGGCTGGCTTGAAATCAGATCGAAGTGCAGGACCGAACTGCGAAAGTCGCCCCACCCGATGAGCATCGCGTCATGTTTGAGCCATTGCTGCACATCGCCCTGCAACCATTCCCACAACTCCTGATGCGTGGATATGCCTGCGCCTTGACTGGCGATCTTCAGGAATTGCGCCGGGTCGTTTTCCGGCATGGTCAACAGGGCGGACATGAAAGGTCTGGCTGGTGTGAACGTAGGATTTCGTGGCTGACGTTGAGCAATGTAAGGACGCGTTCAAGCGCGACTGTGTGGGAAAGCGAAGTCATCGAATGTAGGACGGACCCACTGCAAAAAGCTTCCTTCACACGCCCTTCACATGAGCTGTAGGACGACGCCCTGACAGCGTTTTTACCGGCCTACTGCCGCGTTTCAATCGCGAGAATGAGCGCAATGAATCACATGCGCTTGCTATTGAAGCTGTGGGTTACCGCGCTTGCATTTACCGCCTGCTTTTCTACAGGCGCCCAGACCCGGCCTGCTGCAGCAAAGGCCGCACCATCATGCGCCGCGGTCACGTCCCAGACCTGTGCAACGGCGCAGGCGTTGGGTCGCGGCATCAATCTGGGCAACATGTTCGACGCCCCTCGCGAAGGCGATTGGGGTGTCAGGTTCGAACCCGGGTACGTGGAAAAAATTGCGGGTCGGTTCGACACCGTCCGACTTCCCGTTCGCTGGAGCAACCATGCGGACTCCACAGCAGAGGCAAAGCTCGACGAGGCATTCGCACAGCGCGTGGACAAGGCGATCGACGCACTGCTGGCCAATGGGCTCTACGTGATTCTCAACATGCACCACTACAGCCAGATTCATGGCGCTGGGCTGCATCCCAACGAAGCGCCTGTGGATGCGGGCGTGGTCGACGCACGCCTGGTCAACATGTGGCGGCAGCTGGCCGTGCGCTACAAGGATCGCTCACCGCGGCTGCTTTTCGAACTGCTGAACGAACCGCACGGAAGACTCAACGGCGACACATGGAACGAGCTCGCAGCGCGCACGCTTGCGGCGGTGCGAGTGACCAACCCGACGCGTGTCGTACTGATCGGTCCCGGCGAATGGAACAACGTGAGCGAGCTGCCCCGGCTGAAGTTGCCGCAGGACCGCAATCTCATCGTCGCCATTCACAACTACGATCCTTTCCCTTTTACCCACCAGGGTGTGGACCACCTCCCCAAGCCCTTTCCCGTGGGCACGGCCTGCTGTGATGCGAGCCAGCGCAAGACGCTCGTCGATGCCCTGGACTCGGCGCAGCGCTGGAGCCGGGCCAGCGGCTATCCGCTGCATCTCGGTGAGTTCGGTGCGTACGAGAAGGCCGACATGAAATCGCGCGAGACCTACACCCGCCTGGTGCGCGATGAGGCCGAGCGGCGCGGCATCAGCTGGGCTTACTGGGAATTCGCATCTTCCTTCGGCGTGTATTCGCCGAAAAGCGGCACCTGGGTCGAACCGATCCGGCGCGCGCTGCTGGATTGAACAGAATCATGAAAGCAAACGCAGTACACATCTGGACCGCCCGACCGGCGCGTGTGTCACCCTTGCAGTGGGCCGAATTCGAATCGCTGCTCGACGACGCCGAAGCGGCGCAGGCAGATCGATTCAGGTTTGGCGAAGACCGTCGCGCGTATGTGCTGGCCCACGCGCTGCGTCGGCAGGCGCTTTCTCACGAGCTTGGAATCGCGCCGCACGACCTGCACTTCCAGCCCGACGAATCGGGCAAGCCGGTGATGTGGTCGCCGGTTCAGGCCGGTCTCTTTTTCAGTCATTCGCGCACTCGCCGCGCGGTCGCGATTGCAGCAACACGCGTGGGTCCCATCGGAATCGACATCGAGGTGCTGGCTGATGGGCAGGGTCAGGGCGAACTGCTTGAACCCTTTGTTGAAAGCTCTTGCATCAGCTGCTTCCATGCTCAGTGGACCGCCCTGGAGGCTTACTGGAAGGCGCAAGGAACCGGTCTTGATGGTTGCAATCCGCGCATACGTCTTGAAGAGGCGCAGGGCGGCTGCATCGCGATCAGCGAAGCGTCGCGCTCGCAGCGCGATCGCTCCCGCGCAGTGGTGCATCCGCTCGCTTTGCAGCCTGACTGCGCTGCGGCGCTGGCCCTGCTACAGCCGGGCGCGCAGACATTGCAGCACATGGAAATCTTCCGGATTTCCGATACCAGCGAGGAACGGCGATGAGCAGTACGAACGCTGTTTTTACGGGCGACGGCACCCTGCTCGTGCGATGCGCGCAGGCCTGGCTGTCAGCAGGCCACCGGATCGAGCGCATCGCGACGCACAGCGAGCAGGTGATCGAATGGGCGCGTGCCAACCAGATCCACGTGATCAAGAGCGACGCAGGGGCGCCGCTGGCGTTGGCAGGGGCGACTTTCGATTACCTGTTCAGCGTCGCAAACCTGCAGGTATTGCGCCCCGAGGTGATCGGCCGGGCGCGCGTGATGGCCATCAACTTTCACGATGGCCCGCTGCCTCGATACGCGGGACTCAACGCGACCAGCTGGGCGCTGATGGCCCGCGAGTTCACGCATGGCATCACGTGGCACGAAATGACAGCCAGGGTCGATGCAGGCCGCATTGTCCGGCAGGTCACCTTCGACATTGCAGACAACGAAACCGCGCTTGGCCTGAACACGCGCTGCTACGAAGCAGGGCTCGCGGCGTTTGAAGAGATTGCCCAGGACATTGCGCGCGGCCAGCTTGCGCTCACGGCGCAATCGAGCGAACGCCGCTATTTCGCAAGAGACCGCCGGCCCGACGCCCTGGCCACGCTCGACTGGCAGCGGCCCGCCACCGAACTGATCGCACTGGTCCGCGGACTCGACTACGGCTCTTATCCAAATCCGCTGTCGCTGCCCAAGATCTGGACCGGCACCGACATCGTGCTCGTACGAACCGCCCGCGCGGTGCAGCGCACGTCATATGCCGAACCCGGAACAGTGCTGCTGGTCGAAGGTGACACGTTGCAGGTAGCGACGGCCCTGGGAGACATCAGCCTGGGTGGCTGCACCGACGCAGCGGGACGTGCAGGCCTCAGGGGGATATCGCAAGGCCAGGTGCTGCCTGTTCTCGACCAGGACGTGCGCGACCTGTTTGCGCAGCGTATCCCGGCCATTGCCAGAGGCGAGGCCGCGTGGCGCGACGCATGGAGCCACCTTTCGCCGGTGGAGCTTCCCTATCCACGCCAGATGCAAACGACGACAGAAGCTGCGCCCGCAGCCTTGCGTGCCGCCATCAGCGCGACGCCGAATGCAAACGCAACTGCTGCGGCATTCATGGCATGGCTGGCCTGCCTCACCGGTCAGGAGCGCGTTTCGATCTTCTATTCGGATACCCAACTCGCCGCTCAGGCCCAGGGTCTGGAAAGCTGGCTGTCCGGGATGGTGCCGCTCAGCGCCGAGGTATCGCCGGGCTTTGCACAGGCAGATTTCGTGCGAGCGATGAACGGCAAGATCGCTGCGTGCCGCTCGGCCGGACCGTGCACGCGCGACCTGCCCCTGCGGCTGGGCGAACGCCATGTCATGCCACTGCGGGTCGGCCTCTCCTTTGCTCCCGTGGAAGACGGGGGAGACTTTGATTTGCTGTTGACCTGTGATGCAACGGGCAGCATCGAAGTGCGATCCAGCGACGCCGTGTTCAGCGCCGAGACCTTCAGCATCCTGACGTCGCACCTGGCCCATTGGCTGAACACGTTCGACGGTGGTGATACGCCTCTGGCATCGATTCCGCTGATCCCGCCCCATGAAGCCGAACGGCTTGCCGCGTCCAATGACACCGGCACCACTGTCACTGCCGAATGTGTCCATACCGCATTCGATCGACAGGTCGCGAAGACGCCCGATCGCATTGCCGTGAGCTTCAATCGCGCTGCCCTGAACTACGCTGATCTGGCGGCGCGCGCTGACATGGTTGCGCAGGCACTGGTGCAGCGCGGCGTTCGCGCGGGCGACGTAGTGGGACTGTGCCTGCCTCGCAGCCTCGATCTGGTGGCTGGCGTGCTGGGCATTCTCAAGGCTGGAGCAGCATATTTGCCGCTCGACCCCGAGTATCCTGCGCAGCGCCTCCGTTTCATGATCGGCGATAGCGCAACACGCCTGGTCGTGACCAACTCGGTTTGCGCTGCGGATCTGGCCATGGCACCCGACTGCGTATTCGACATTGCTGCGATCAGCACCTCAAAGGCCGCAGCAACACTTGCGCTGCACGCCAACCCAGACAATCCCGCCTACCTGATCTACACGTCGGGCTCGACCGGCAAGCCCAAGGGCGTGGTGGTGTCACACGCGAACGTGATCAACTTTTTTGCGGGGATGGATTCGCAGATCGCGCATGACCGGCCGGCGCGCTGGCTGGCTGTCACCAGCCTCTCATTCGACATCTCGGTGCTGGAGCTGTGCTGGACACTGACGCGCGGCCTGACGGTCGTGCTGCATTCAAACAGTGCGCCGGCTCCGGTTGGCGGGCCTGAATTCAGTCTTTTTTATTTCGCGAGCGACCATGCTTCTGCGGCGCATGACCGGTATCGCCTTCTGATGGAAGGCGCAAAGTTCGCTGACCAGGGCGGCTTCACCGCCGTGTGGACACCCGAGCGGCACTTTCATGCATTCGGAGGGCTATACCCGAATCCTGCGGTGACCAGTGCAGCGCTGGCTGCAGCCACATCACGCGTGCAGATCCGCGCTGGAAGCTGCGTGTTGCCGCTGCACCATCCGATCCGCGTGGCGGAAGAGTGGGCCTTCGTGGACAACATTTCGCAGGGCCGCGTGGGCGTGTCGTTTGCAGCAGGCTGGCAGCCCAACGACTTCGTGATCTCGCCGCAGGCGTTTGCCGACCGCAAGAACCTCATGCTTGCGAACATCGATGTGGTGCGTCGGTTGTGGCGCGGTGAGGCAGTGGCCTTCGACGGCCCGCACGGAAAGCGGGTTGAGATCACGACCTTGCCCCGCCCAATCCAGCCTGAGCTGCCGGTGTGGCTGACGGCAGCGGGCAACCCCGAGACATTCCAGCAGGCCGGCGAGCACGGCTGCAACCTGCTCACGCATCTGCTCGGCCAGACACTGGAAAATGTGGCCACCAAAATCGGCGTGTACCAGGAGGCGTGGCGCAAGGCGGGGCATCCGGGCCGAGGGCACGTGACGCTGATGCTGCATACCTTCATCGGCGACGATGACGATGAAGTCCGTGAGATGGTGCGCGGCCCGATGAAGGACTATCTGCGCAGTTCGGTGGACCTGATCCGGCAGGCCGCGTGGTCCTTTCCGACGTTTGTGCAGCGTGCAGCGGCTGACGGTCGCAGCCCGGTCGAGATCATGGAGGCTGCGCCGCTTTCGGACGAAGAACTCGATGCCCTGCTGGAGCACGCCTTCCACCGCTACTACGGCACCAGCGCGCTGTTCGGCACGGCCGAGCGCTGCCTGGAGCAGGTTGGTGAAATAGCGGCGGCGGGTGTGGACGAGATCGCCTGCCTCATCGATTTCGGCGTGGCGACCGACACGGTGCTGGCTCACCTGCACCACCTCAAGGACCTGATGAAGCGTGCCCAGGGGACGCGCCGTGCCTTGCACCGCATGTCGGTTGCGGAGCAGATCGTGAACAACGACGTCACGCATTTCCAATGCACGCCATCGATGGCCTCGATGCTGATCGCCGATGCAGCCGGTCGCCGGGCGCTCGGGCGGCTGGAGGTGCTGATGGTCGGCGGGGAAGCCTTGCCGCTCGAGATGGCGCGCCAGTTGCGCGAGTTCATGCCCGGCGATCTCATCAACATGTATGGACCGACGGAAACCACGATCTGGTCCACGACGTGCCGTCTGGACAGCATCGGAAGCTTCGTGCCGCTCGGCACGCCCATTGCCAATACGGCGCTGTCCCTGCTTACGCCCTGGGGTAGCGAATGCCCTGCCCTCGTGCCGGGCGAGCTGCTGATCGGCGGCGCCGGGGTCGCGCAAGGCTACTGGAATCGGCCTGAGCTGGACGTCGAGCGATTCGTCGAATTCGGCGGCACGCGCTTCTACCGGAGCGGCGACCTCGTGCGCCGGCATGCCGATGGCGCCCTCGAGTTTCTGGGACGTATCGACCATCAGGTGAAGATTCGCGGACATCGCATCGAGCTGGGCGAAATCGAGAGTGCACTCGCATCGCAACCCGGCGTACAGCAGGCCGTTGTGGTCGCCCGGGACAGCGGCGCGGGCGAAAAACGAATGGCTGCCTACGTAAAGGGAAGGCCCGGTATCAATCTCTCCAGCGACCTGCTGCGCGCCGCGCTCGCAGAGTTGCTTCCCGAAGTGATGGTGCCCCAGCACGTGGTGGTGGTTGCGTCGTTCCCCCTCACGCCCAATGGCAAAGTCGATCGTGCCGCCCTGCCGGATCCTGCTTCTGCGCTGGTGCTGCGAGCGCAAGCCGCACCGCAGAGCCAGCTGGAGCAGGCCATTGCAGGCATCTGGCAGGAAGTGCTGGGTGTGCAGCAGGTGGGCCTGGGCGATAACTTCTTTGACCTTGGCGGTCACTCGCTGCTGGTGGTGCAGGTCCAGCGTCGGCTGCTTGAGGTTTGCGGGCGCGAAGTCTCCATCACCGACATGTTCCGGCTCCCGACCATTCGCGCGCTCGCCGTGCATCTGGGCGGCGATGCACCCATCATCACCGCCGTCGGCGACGGCATGAGCCGTGCCAACGCGCGCAGGTTCATGCGCGCCCGCACCGGTGGCTCCTCCATCACGGAGCGGAAGAACGCATGACAACGCAAGGCGACTCGCGGGCCGGCTTGAATCCTGCCGAGGTAGAACCCGGCAGCATCGCCATCGTCGGCATGGCGGGGCGGTTTCCCTCTGCCTCTACACCTGCGCAGTTGTGGGACTTGCTGCGAAGCGGCAGGGAAGCGACACGGTGGCTCAGCGACGACGAATTGCTTGCTTCAGGCGTGTCCCAGGACGAGATTTCCGACCCCGCCTACGTGCGTGCGAGCCTGGTGTTGCCCGACATGGAGATGTTTGACGCGGGCTTCTTCGGTTTCAGCAAGCGCGACGCATCGGTGCTCGATCCGCAGCACCGGCACTTTCTCGAATGCGCCTGGGAGGCACTCGAAGACGCCGGACACATGCCGGAAAACTTCAACGGCGCCATCGGTGTGTTCGGCGGTTGCGGCATGCAGGCCTACCTGCCGTTCAACCTGCTGTCGAACCCGGAGCTCGTCAAGTCGATGGGCATGTTCCTGCTGCGGCACACCGGCAATGACAAGGATTTTCTGTGTTCGCGCGTGTCGTACCTGCTGGACCTCAAGGGGCCGAGCATCTCGGTTCAGACGGCCTGCTCCACATCGCTGGTTGCAGTGCACGTGGCGGCGCAAAGCCTGCTGTCGGGCGAGTGCGACATGGCGCTGGCCGGTGGCGCCAGCATCGAATTGCCGCACCGGCGCGGCTATCACTTCGCTCCCGGCGAAATCATGTCACCGGACGGGCACTGCCGCGCTTTCGACGATGAAGCGGCGGGCACGATCTTCGGCAGCGGCGCTGCGATCGTGGTGCTGCGACGCCTCGAAGACGCACTGCGCGATGGTGACAACATTCATGCCGTGATTCGCGGCTCGGCTGTCAACAACGACGGCTCGGGCAAAGCGGGGTATTTCGCGCCCAGTGTCGATGGCCAGGCCCGCGCCGCCGTCGAGGCGCTGGGCGTGGCGGGCATCGATCCGGCCAGCGTGTCGTATATCGAAGCACACGGCACCGGAACGCCGGTCGGCGACCCCATCGAAATCGCGGCCCTGTCGCAGGCCTACGGCACGAGCGGCCAACGCGGCTTTTGCGGTATCGGCTCGATCAAGACGAACATCGGCCACCTCGACACAGCCGCCGGGGTCGCATCGCTGATCAAGGTCGCGATGGCCATGCGCAACGGCCTGATTCCCGCCAGCCTGAATTTCAGCAAACCCAATACGCGGCTGGACCTGGCCAGCACGCCATTCCATGTCGTCGCGCAATCCCGCCCCTGGGCTCGCTCGCAATCGCCACGCCGGGCAGGCGTCAACTCGCTGGGTGTGGGTGGAACCAATGCACACGTGATTGTCGAAGAGGCACCTCTTCCTCCCACACAAGCGACCGACGCCGGTTGCCATGTGCTGACGCTGTCGGCGCGCACACCCGCATCGCTGGATCGGTTGAAGTCGAGGTGGCTTGAGTTCCTCGACGCCCCGCCCGCTGACTTCAGCCTGGCGAACGCCGCATTCACCACGCAGGTCGGACGACGGGCGTTCGAGCATCGCTGTGCGATTGCCGCCGCCGACATCGATGGATTACGCAGTGCGCTTCAAGCGACCAGCCACGCACGTTGCGCAAGCGGAAAAGCAGTTGCCGAGTCACCCCCTGTCGTCATGATGTTTCCTGGTGGCGGGGCACACTACCCCGGCGCAGGACGCGAACTGCTGACGCACGCGGCCTTCCACGAAGCAGTGGATGCCTGCCTGTTCGCCATGCCGGCGCAGGCCCCTGGCGACCTTCGCACCGTCATGTTCGATGCCGCTGCAGGCGACGTGCAAGCCGCGCAGCTGCTTGCAAAGCCCAGCTACGCCATGCCGGCTTTGTTCACGCTCGAATACGCCGTCGCGCAGCTCTGGGCCAGCTGGGGAATCCGGCCCGCCGCCGTGATCGGACACAGCGCGGGCGAATACGCAGCTGCCGCGATCGCGGGTGTGCTCTCTGTCGCCGATGCACTGGCCATCGTCTGCCTGCGCGGCCAATTGTTTGAGCAGACTGCACCTGGCTCCATGCTGGCGGTGGACTTGCCGCCGCGCGAACTGGACGAGCTGATGCAGGGGATCGAGCTGGATATTGCAGCGATCAACGCGCCCGACCTCTGCATCGCTTCAGGCACGCTCGATGCCATCGCGCAGCTCGAGCATCGCCTTGAGGCGCAGGGCTTGGAGGGTCGACGCCTGCACATCAATGTGGCTGCCCATTCACGGCTGCTGGACAGCGTGCTCGACGCCTTTCGCGAGCGCCTGTCGCGCATTCGCTTTCGCACCCCGCAGTTGCCGTTCATCTCCAACCTCACCGGAGACTGGGCCGATGCGACCGTGCTCACAACGGCCGACTACTGGGTTCGCCACCTGCGCAACCCGGTGCGCTTTTCAGATGGACTCAAGCGCGCACTGGAGCTTCCGGGCGCGGTGCTGCTGGAGGTCGGTCCGGGGCAAGGCCTTTGTGCACTTGCACGGCAGAACACGCCGGGCGCAGGCAGAACAATTCTTGCCTCGACCTGCAGGGCCAATGAGCCCGGTGGCGACCTGGCATTGACGATGGCGTCAGCGGGTGCGTTGTGGACCCGCGGGCTGGCTTGCGACTGGTCGGCGATGCGCGGGCGTGGACCGTACCGCCGGATCTCGCTGCCCACCTATGCGTTCGACCATGAACGTCACTGGATCGAACCGGGTGTGCAGACGAGCTCGCAGCCAGTCGTCAGCACCCCAGCCGAGCACAAGCCCCGCCCCGCAGCCATCGAGCGTCTCGCGGCCCATGACGACTGGTTCAGCGTGCCTGAGTGGGTGCCCCTGCCTGCACTGCCCCCGCTCGCGCTCGCGACGATTGCGCCGATCGCTGGCACACCCGGTCAATGGCTGGTCTTTGGCAGCCGCTCCCAACTCACTGTCGACGTCGTGGCGCGTGCGGCGTCAGGCGGCAGCACCGTGATCCTCGTGTGCCGGGGCCAGCACTTCGCCAGCCTCGGGGATGGCAGCTACACGATCGCACCCGGCCAGCCCGAGCACTACACGCGCCTGTTGCGCGAGCTGGAGCAGGCAAGCTTCGTACCTGATCACATCGTGCACCTGTGGGCACTGGACACGATGCCCGGTGCCGGCAGCCGCCAGGTGTCTGATCAGACGCTGGCCTTCGACAGCCTCGTGGCCATTGCCCGCTCGGTGCAGGAGCTGGACACCGTGCAGGACATCAGGCTCACCGTCGTCACCGCTGGAAGCCAGTCGGTGCACGGTGAAGCGCTCCCGCATCCCGAGCGTGCACTGGCCTTGGGCCCCTGCCGGGTCATCCCGCACGAAGTTCCGAACATCAGCACCCGGCTGGTGGACCTCGCCTCGCTGGGCGCAGAGCCCGCCTGGCTGGCGCAATCCATCGTGCATGAAGCCTCGCATGGCGACGATGCAGATGTGGTCGTGCTGCGAGGCAATGAACGCTGGAAGGTGCAGCTGGTGGCTGCCCCAACCGCCGACACCTTACCTTCCAACAGCCGCCCGTTCGTCCGCCAACGCGGCGTGTACCTTATTACCGGCGGGCTCGGCGATATCGCGCTCGACCTCGCGTCGTTCCTGGCATCGGGCTTCCAGGCGCGGCTTGCACTGGTCAGCCGCAGGGCGATTCCTGCCCGGGCCAGTTGGCGCGGCCTTGCTGCCAGTGGTGATCATTCGGCGGACGTGCGGCTGGTGCGCAGGCTCGTCGCGCTGGAAGACGCGGGCGCGCAGGTTCTCACTTTCAGCGCGGACGTGGCCGACCCGCAGGCGATGGCGCGGGTGGTGGGCGAATGCCGCGCGCGTCTGGGCGCAATCAACGGCGTGTTCCACACCGCTGGCGCGCTCGATGACGGGCTGATCGCCATCAAGACCGCCGAGAGCATCGACCGTGTCCTGCGGGCAAAGGTTAGTGGCGGACAGGTCCTGCACGATTTGCTGCCGGCGGGCGACCTCGACGTGTTCGCGGTGTTCTCTTCCACCAGCGTTCACCTGGGCGCTGCAGGTCAGGTTGATTACGTGGCGGCTAATGCTTTCCTGGACGCGCTGGCCGCGTCGCGCAGGGATGGCCTGTGCATTCGCTGGGGAATCTGGGGGGACCGGGGCATGGCCGCGCGCACCTATGGTCATCTGGGCGTCGCGCATGAAGCGCAGCAAGGCGTGCACCCGTTGCTCGGGGCGCAGATCGACGCTGAAAACGGCGCCATCTTCGAAGCTGTCTACAGCAGCCGCGACTTGTGGGTTCTGCGCGAGCACGCGCTTTCGGGCAACCCGGGTCATCCGGTTCTCCCGGGCACGGCCTATATCGAAATCGCGCACGCGGCGATGATGGTGCTGCATCCCCGCGCGGCCATCGAGATCCGCTCCTTGTCGTTCGAGGAAGCAATGGTGTTCGACGCGCAGACGCCGCGGCTGGTTCGGGTGGAGATGCGGCGAAATGACATCGGGTATGACTTCATGGTGCGCAGTCGTGCCATGGCCGACGACCAATGGCTTGAACATGCACGCGCGGGCGTCGGCGTATTTCACGGACGGCTCGCAGCGGCGGCTGTGCCTTCGCAAGCTGCATGGCTGCCAGGTGCGATTCCGCAAGAGCGCAGCGTCGAATTCGGTCCGCGCTGGCGCAACATTGCACGCATGCAGCTGGGGGAAAGGGTTGCGACTGCCGAGTTGCAGCTGCCGCAGCAATTTGCATCGGACCTGACCGACTACTCAGTGCATCCGGCCATTGTGGACATGGCAGCCACGTTCGGACTGCACCTGGTGGATGACAGCGAGCGCCGCCAGAACCTGTTTGTTCCGCTCTCCGTCGAACGCATCCGCATCGCCGGCAAGGTGCCGCTGCGGTGCGTCAGTCAGGCGTTGCTGAAAGAGCCGGTGCGTGACCGCTTCGTTGCGTTCGATATCGGCCTGTATGCGCCCGATGGCACGCCGCTGGCCACGTTCGAAGGTTTCTCGCTGCGCGGCGTTCAGCCCGGGGCAGTGGCCCAGCACGGTGCAGTTCACCACGAACCCACCCTTGTCGATGAGATGCTCGCCTGCGGCATACGCGGCGAAGATTCGCACCAGCTATTCAAGCGGATTCTGTGCGGCGGCCTGCGCGATGTGGTGGTCTCGTCCATCGATCTGGAACGGCTCAGGAGCGCGATGCAGGGCGCCAGTTCCGCTGCACCGGCGCGCCGGTCGGCTACTGCTTCGACCGTTGCGGCAAGCACCGCATTCAATCGAGTGGAACGCATGATTGCGAAGGCTTGGTGCGAGTTGCTGGGGGTTGAAGAAGTCGGGCCCGGGGACGACTTCTTTGCGCTGGGCGGACACTCACTGGCTGCGGTGCGCCTGTTCGCGCAGATACGCAAGCACTTCAATGTCGACCTGCCGCTTGCAACGCTTTTCCAGGCACCCACGCTCGCCACCCTCTCCGCACTGGTTGCGCAGGCCGGTGGTATCGACACCTTGATCGATTCGGCGAATGCGGCAATTTCAGCAGAATCCGCGAGTGCAGCGGCACAGCCCCATGCAGCGGATGCGATCAGCAACGTCGCAGGCGTACAGCCGACTGCGAAAAAGCTGTCGTCGAATGTCGTTGCCTTGCTCGCACGCGCCTGGTCGCCTCTGATCGCGATCAACCGGGGCGAGCCTGGGCGCACGCCGCTGTTTTGTGTCCACGGCGCAGGCGGGAACGTGCTGAACTTCAAGGTGATTTCAGACCGGCTCGGCCTCGAGCAACCGTTCTACGGCCTGCAAGCGCAGGGCGTGGACGGGCGCATGCCGCCCCTTGCCACCATCGAAGAGATGGCTGCGCAATATGTAGAGGCCGTGCGTGGGATCGATGCCACGGGGCCTTATCGCCTCGCGGGCTATTCGGCAGGAGGAATGATCGCGCTCGAGATGGCGCAACAGCTCAAGCAGCGCGGCGCTCAGGTCGAGCTCCTGGTGATGATCGACACGCTCTCACCTGCTGCTGCGCGGCGCAAGGTATCTGTGTTCCAGAAACTTTGGCTGATGCGCCGATGGTCATTGCAATTCGCACTCGAATGGCCAGGACGGCGTCGTCGCAACAAGCACGCCGAAGCCAGCTACGCGCAGGCGCTCGAGCGACTCGCGCGCGGCGAGCCACTGCCGCCTGAACTCGTGGAGTTCCACCTGTTTCGCAATTTCATCAACGCGCAGTCGCAGTACTGGCCTCAGGCCTATGACGGCGACATTGCGCTGTTCAAGGCGCGCGAGTCCGATACCCAATACCTGGGTGCGGGCGACAAGCTCGGCTGGGATGAGCATGTGTCTGGCGAGATTCGCGCCGTGGAAATCCAGGGGTCGCATTTTTCAATGATGGCCGAGCCCGGCGTCACCGAACTCACGCACGCGCTGCGCGGCGAGCTCGAGCGCGCAACACGACGCGCAGGGTCTGCACGGTCCTACAAGTCTGTTGCTGTTGCTCCGACATTGCCCACCCGTTTGCCTTCTTAGAGTGGGCTCATGCTTGAACACCGACCCTGACGTTGGCGTTTAAGAACTCGTTAACACAGCAACATAGTCCAGACGCGCTATGGACCCACGGGATCTGAAATCCTAAAGTGGGATCAAGGTATTTCTCGGATTCGATTACTCGAAAGGCAATCATGGCAGACACAGTTATCTACGGTACCTCCGGCAACGACATCATCTCTGCAAACGCTTCTGGCAGCAGCAACGGCAGCCTGATTCTGACGGTCTCAGGTACGTCTGGTGAGAACATGTTCCCGCAGTTCGATGTATTGATCAATGGCGCCGTTGTGCGCTCGCAGATCATGGTGACGGCGAACGACTCAAAACTCGACACGCAGCAGGTTTATGTCGCTTTACCCGCAGGACCTATCAACAGTGTGCGCATTGATTTCACCAACGATGCGCAAAATGATT
The DNA here is from genome assembly GCA_046597415.1 of Ramlibacter sp. GTDB lineage: Bacteria > Pseudomonadota > Gammaproteobacteria > Burkholderiales > Burkholderiaceae_C > Ramlibacter. The sequence goes on along the minus strand of JBKJKT010000026.1, from coordinate 7,540 downwards.
ACTCCCTGGGTGATCGCAACATATTCATCTACAAGGCGATGCTGAACGGCACCGACTTGCCCCCGAGCTCTGCGATTTACACTCGCGACGGCTTCACCGGCCCGCCGGGCTCCTCCACCGCCCCGACCATTGCGGGTCAGGGTGAAATGTACTGGGGTGGTGAGCTCACATGGAGTGGCTCACTTGTCAGCAATGCGGTAGCAGGCCCCGGCGGAAGCAGGCTCATCGATGGCGACGCGGGGATCGACACGGTGACGTTCGCCGGCGCCTCCACGGGCTTCAACATCGGCCATACGGCAACGGGCTTCTCGACCCAGGCAGCGCTTGGTGGAACGACGACCTACTACGGCAGCGTCGAGCGCCTGGACTTCACCGACAGGAACATCGCCATCGATGTGGATGGAAATGCTGGCACCGCAGCTCAGATGCTAGTGACTCTGCTGGGGCAGGAGTTCCTCAGTGACGAGAGCCTCGTTGGCTTGCTGCTGAGCTATCTGGACCAAGGGGTCTCGGCGGGCGATCTCGCTGCTGGAGTCCTTGCGGACGCCTCCTACCAGGCTTACGTTGCCGGTTCCAGTGGCGCTCTGACCAATGTCGAGTACGTCAATGAGATGTACAGCAACCTTGCAGGTTTTGCACCTTCTGCTGGCGTACGTGATGAACTCGTCGGTTACCTCGACCGCGGCGAGATCACCCAGGCCGGCATGACGCTGATCGCCATGGAACACGAGGCAGTGGAGGCCCGCCTGGTCGGTGTCATGAATAACGGTATCGAATACGTCTAGGGCTAATTGCGATAGTGGGCGGGCAGCTCTTCAGCGCCCGCCCATTTTTTTTTACACAGTATTATTTTTAACGATTAGTCCCTCAGCCAATACAAATTATCCCTGGCGCTTGCATTGAGTGACATGTGTCGGACCACTCCTACGCCTACGATCCAGCCTCGTTTTAATTTGCTGGAGTCAAGATGGATGTTGGGGACGAATGGCCTTCGATGGTCAGGACAATTTTTTGCGGCGTCGCAATTGCAGGGCTTGCCGGATGCGGCGGTGGAGGTGGGGGCGCAGATGGTGCAACCGGCCCGTTGAGCGCTGCGCCCGAGGTGGCCGCCGCTGCGGTTGCAGCCGGAGCGATTAACTCTGATCCGGAGGCAAAAAGGAAACTTGCATCTGCTCCTGCACCTGCACCTGCACCTGCACCTGCTCCTGCTCCGGCTCCTGCTCCGATCGCGGACGGCGTTGGCCCCACGCTCGCCGACTGCGAGCTGTTTCCTGCCACGGCAATCTTCAACACGCGTATCGATGACGCCGTGAAGTTCCCGGTTCACACGCGCAGCGCGGACTGGGTCGGGATGATCGGCGCGACCGTGCCCTTCACCGCCAACTGGGGCGTCACCGACGACCCGGGCAACGTGGAGTACTACGGCATTCCGTACAACGTCGTCGATGGCACATCTGCCACGACGGACTGGCCGATGTTCTCCTACGACTTCGCCCCGGCGGGCATCAGCTGGATCAAGGGCTACCCCGAGGGCAGCGATTGCGCAGTGCCCAGTGGCGGCGGCTACGCCATCCAGCGTGGCTGCACGGGTGTGCAGGCGAGCCAGCTGCGTTTTCCGTTTCCCAAGACCAATGTCCTGAGCGAACACGGCACGACGTGCGAAGACGCAACACGCTGCGGCGACCACCACGTGCTCATTGTCGAAAGAGGTTCGTGCCGCCTCTGGGAGAGCTACTACTCGTACAAGATTTCGGGTAACTGGTATTCGATGGCCACTGCGGCATGGGACCTCAAGTCGCATTCACTACGGCCCAACAACTGGGCATCCGCCGATGCCGCCGGGCTGCCAATCACCCCCCTGCTGGCCAAGGCACATGAAGCGCAATCGGGTGAGATCAGGCACGCCCTGCGCATGACGCTGCGAGACGCTGCAATCGCGCTGAACTGGCAGTGGCCCGCGCGCCATTCGGCAGGCGGTGACAACCCCGGCAACGTGCCGATGGGCGCACTGCTTCGCCTGAAGGCCGACTTCGTGATTCCGGCGTCATGGACTCCGCAGGCCCGCGCAGTCGCCACAGCTGCGAAACAGTATGGAATTTACGTGGCCGACAACGGCCCGGACTTCTACATCCAGGGCGCACCGAGCAGCGCGTGGGGCGGCTGGACCACCTACGAGAACCTGCGCGGCATCTCGATGCAGAACATGGAGTTCGTTGACCTGAAGGCAGTTACTAGCGACCCGCGCTTCGACCCGAACTCGATGCAGGCGCGCTGGTAGAACAACAGGTGCCGGGCCGCAGGCGCAGCCCGGCAGGACCTTCGTCAAACCAGCGGAGCCGCCGCGAATTCGCCCGAAAGGGCCCGCCACACCTGTTCAGCCGTCAGTGGCATCTGCACCCGCTCTGCATCACGGCCCAGGCCCGTAGATGCAAGGGCGTCGATGACTGCGTTGACAACGGCGGGGGTCGCGCCGATCGTGCCGAGTTCGCCCACACCTTTGACGCCCAGCGAGTTCGTCTTGCAGGGCACCGACGTGTCGAACTGCGTCTTGAAGTCGCGAAACACATCGGCGCGCGGCATGGCGTAATCCATGAAGCTGGCCGTGAGCAGTTGGCCCGATTCGCTGTCGTACACGACACGTTCGCACAGAGCCTGGCCGATGCCCTGCATCGCACCGCCATCGACCTGGCCACGCACGATGCCGGGGCTCACGACGCGTCCGATGTCATTGACCGATGCATAGGAGGTTAGTTCAACGACACCGGTCTGCGGATCGACTTCAACCTCGCAGATATGGCATCCATTCGGCCAGCTTGGCGCTGAGGCAGTTGCAGTGCCTTCAGCTCGAATGCTGCCTGCGCCCTGCTTGCCGGCCAGCTCGAAAAGGCCAATGCCGACATCCGTGCCCTTCACACTGAACCGGCCAGCGCTGTACTCAAGATCGGCAGCGGATGCTTCGAGCGTCTGCGCGGCAAGTGCCCTGGCGGCATCGACCGTGTTCTCGGATGCGACCTGCACTGCCGAGCCGCCGGTGAACAGCGAACGCGAGCCCGCACTCCCAAACCCATTGGCGCGATCGGTGTCGCCCTGCAAGACGCGAATGCTCTCTATCGGTACGCCGAACACGTCGACTGCGAGCTGCGCGTAACTCGTCGCAATACCCTGACCCATCGCCTGCGTGGCGGAGGTGAGTTCGATGATGCCTTCGGGCAGCACGTTGACCTTCACTTCTTCAACAAGTGCATTGCCACCCGTCCACTCCAGGAAAGTCGCGATGCCACGACCGCGCAATTTGCCGTTCTTCGACGACGCGGCGCGGCGTGATTCAAAGCCGTTCCAGTCGGCCAGCACCATCGCCTGATCCATGATCTTTTCGAATTCGCCCACGTCATAAACCTGCGCCATCGGGTTCGTGTAGGGCATCTGCTCGGGGCGGATCATGTTGCGGCGGCGCAGCTCGGCGGGGTCCATCTTCATCTCGCGCGCAGCCGCGTCCATCAGCCGCTCGGTGATGTAGATCGCCTCAGGCCGCCCGGCACCGCGATACGCGCCGACGGGCATGGTGTTGGTCATCACTGCAGTGAGATGAAGATCGATGGTCTGGATGTCGTAAATGCTTGTCGTGACCCAGGGCCCGATCAGCAAGGCGATGACAACGCCGGTGGTCGACGCATACGCACCGACATTGGCGACCGCGCGCACACGCATGGCGAGCACCTTGCCGTTGGCGTCGAGTGCGAGCTCGGCGTGCGAGTTCGCATCGCGGCCGTGCGTGGACGCCTGGAATTCCTCGATGCGTTGCGAGCACCACTTCACGGGGCGCTTGAGCAGGCGGGCGGCGTATGCGACCGCGACGTCTTCCGGATAGGCGCCCGTTTTCATGCCGAAGCCGCCGCCAACGTCACTCACCAGCACGCGTACCTTGTCGGATGTGAGGCCCAGTGCGCCCGAGACTCCATCGCGCACAGCGGTCGGCATCTGGCTCGACAGGCGGATCACGATGCGGTCACTTCCTGCCTCGGGCTCTGCCAGCACCACACGCGGCTCGATCGGGCTTGGTGCCAGGCGCTGATTCATGATGTCCACCGAGACGCGCACTGCGGCCTTCGCAAACGCGGCGTCCACTGCACTCGCATCGCCGTGGCGCATGTGCGATGCGATGTTGTCCGGTGCCTGTTCACACAACACCGGCGCTCCGGGCTTCATCGCGGCGACAGCATCGACCACGCTCGGCAGTTCTTCGTAGTCCACCATCACGGCTTCGGCTGCGTTGATCGCGGCCTCGCGCGTGTCGGCGACGACTGCAGCCACCGCTTCGCCGACATACCGCACCATCTCATGCGCGAGCACCCGGCGCATCGCGGTCGCGCCCGGCTTGCCGTCAGGTCTGGGAAATGGAAGCGGCATCGATAGCGGCTTGACACCCGCCTGCACCAGCTCAGCGCCGCTGAATGCTGCGACCACGCCCGGCATTGCAGTTGCTGCGCTGGTATCGACCGAGTTGATGCGCGCATGCGCATAGGGCGACCGCACGAAAGCGATGTGCGCCTGGTTGGGTAGCGTGATGTCGTCGGTGTAGCGGCCCTTGCCGGTGACGAGCGCCGGGTCTTCGATACGGCGAACCGTCTGGCCGCTGCCAAAACGCCCTGCTTCGATGGGTGCGCTCATGGCTTGGCTCCGGACATCGCGCCAGCAGCCTGCTGCACGGCGGCGACGATGTTGGTGTAGCCGGTGCAGCGGCAGATATTGCCATCGAGTGCCCGGACAATGTCGTCTTCGCTCGGTGATGGATGGGTCGCGAGCAGTCCTGCCGCGGCCATGATCATTCCGGGTGTGCAAAACCCGCACTGCAGCCCGTGACAGGCAATGAACGCTTCCTGCAGGGGATGCAATGCATCTGCGCTGCCCAATCCTTCGACTGTGGTCACCGACTTGTTCTGCACTTGCAGTGCGAGGATGCTGCAGCTCTTGACCGCCTTGCCGTCAACGAGAACTGTGCAAGCGCCGCATTGCGCCGTATCGCAACCCATGTGAGTGCCCGTGAGCGCGAGATCGCTACGAAGCAAATCGATCAGCAGGGTCGTGGGCGTCACGTCGGTTTCGACGGGTTGGCCGTTGACTGAAATTTTCATCACCGTCATTGAATGTATTCCTGTGTGTGGCGCATCAGCGCGTCATGAAAAAGATGATGGCTGCGAGGACCACGGCGCCCGCGATGAGCCAGACGGTCTTGTTGCCGGTCGGTGCAGCTGTGGACGGCGCAACCGGAGCCGTCGAGTCCTGGTTTGCGTCTTCGACCACTGGCGGCCGCAGGTGCTGTTCGAACGCAGTGAAAAATTGCTCGGTGAGTTTTTGCGCGGTTGCATCCACCAGCCGTGAACCGATCTGCGCCATCTTGCCGCCGACCTGCGCCTTGGCCGCGAACTTCAATCGCGTTCCATCGCCTTCGGGGGCGAGCGACACATCAGCCGAGCCTTTGCCGAAGCCGGCTGCACCGCCCTGCCCGTCGAAGTTGATCGTGTAAGCGCGAGGTGGCTCGATGTTGGTCATCTGCAGCTTGCCCTTGAAGCGAGCACTGACCGGGCCGATCTTCACTGCAACAACCGACTCGAAACTGTTGTCGCCTGTACGCGTCACCGACTCGCATCCGGGGATGCACGCCTTGAGCGTTTCAGGATCATTGAGCGCTTCCCAGGTGCGATCGATGTTGGCGGGTATGAGGCGTTCGCCTTGCAGTTCCATGATCAGCAAGCCTGCGCAACAGCGCGCTGCGCCATCACGGTAATCATCGCGGCGCGGTATGCGGCGGTGGCGTGCATGTCGCTGTTCAGGCCGTCGGCAGGAACCTCAATGTCCTTGATGGCGTCGGCCGTGAAGCTCTTCATCAGCGCTTCTTCCATGGCCTGAACGCGGAACACGCTGGCGCCCGCGCCTGTCACGGCCACTTTCACGCCCTTCACGCCCTGGACACCCTCGCTCACAAAAACCCCAACCATCGCAAATCGCGACGCGGGTTGCTTGAACTTGACATACGCGGCTCGTTTGGGAATCGGAAACCTCACGGCCTTCAGCAGTTCGCCGGGACGCAGCGCAGTTTCATACAGCCCCGTGAAAAAGTCTTCGGCGGCGATCTCGCGCTGGTCGGTCTGCACGGTCGCGCCCAGGGCCACCAGTGCGGCCGGATAGTCCGCGGCCGGATCGGCATTGGCGACAGCGCCGCCCAGCGTTCCCATGTTGCGCACGGACGGGTCCCCGATATCGCCGGCCAGGCTCGCAAGGGCCGGGATTGCGCGTTGAACATCGGAAGATGCAGCCACCGCCGCGTGCGTTGCCATTGCGCCTATCGTGACGGCGGCGGCATCGGCCGTGATGCCAGCCATTCCGGCAATGCCGCCCAGATCAACCAACGTCTCTGATGAAGAGAGCCGCAGTCGCATGGCTTGCACCAAACTTTGTCCACCGGCGAGATAGCGCGCATCGCCCCGCGCTGCCTTCACTGCATCGGCCGCTGTATGCGGCCTCTGGTAATCGAACGAATACATATCGCATCTGCCTCTCGACGGGCATGGCGCCCGACCGCCTTTGTACCGCACTTCGTGCGCTACTGCCTTGGCACCTTCGCGCGAACGATCACATCGGCCCAGCGGGCGATCTCCGAAGTCAGCAACGCGCGCAGTTGTTCGGGCGTGCCGCCGCGCGGCGTGACGTTCAGGTCTGCGAGTTGCCTGCGCAGAGCGGGGTCGGCCAGCGCCTTGTTCAATTCCCGGTTCAAGGCGGCAATGACTGCCTGCGGCGTGCCGGCAGGCGCTGCGAGTGCGTTCCACGAGGTCACGTCGAAACCGGCAACGCCACTTTCGGCCAGCGTGGGCACATCCGGTAGCGACGACGCGCGGCGCACGCCCATCACGGCGAGTGCCTCTACAGCCTTTGCACCGATCTGCGGCAACATGGGGCCGAGAATCTCAACAGCAGCATCAATCTGCCCACCTCGCAGCGCTGTCAGCACGGCGGGCGATCCATTGAACGGCACGACCTGGAAATCAACGCCCGCCCGGGTCTTGAGCAACTCGGCTGCCAGATGCTGCGTGCTGCCGACATTGATCGTGCCCACATTGAGCTTGCCAGGATTGGCGCGCGCGCTGGCGAGCAGGTCGTTCATGGACTTGAAGCGGCTTCCTGCCGGGGTCAGGATCGCCAGGTCGAAGGTGCCGATGGTGCCTACGGGTGCAAAGTCTTTCAGCGAATCGAATGGCAAGGAGCTGAAGAGTCCTGCGCTGACCGCGGTGGCGTTGCTCATGAGAAGCAGCACATGGCCATCGGCGGGCGCTTTCGCGACAATGTCACCGGCAACGACGCCACCCGCTCCCGGCTTGTTTTCGATCACAACGGCCTGCTCGAGCTGATCGGCGAGTCGGACGGCGACCGCACGCGCCGTCAGGTCGGCAATGCCGCCCGCGCCGAATGGCACCACGATACGAATCGGTCTGGAAGGGAATGAGCGCGCCAGAACAAGGTTCGGCGCGATTGCCGCTGCTGCAGC
>JBKJKT010000211.1:0-2717 GCA_046597415.1 Ramlibacter sp. | reverse complement strand
TGATCCTGGAGCGCAGCGGAATGGCCGAGGATCTGCTCGACACCATCGGCCAGAAGCGCACCGACAAAGATCACTGCCAGCGCCAGTCCACCGCGAACCGGACCGAAAAGCTGGCCGATGGTGTCGAGCAGATCCTCGGCCATTCCGCTGCGCTCCAGGATCAGCCCCATCAGCGTGAAGAACGGAATCGCAAGTAATGTGTCGTTCTGCATGATCCCGTATAGGCGAAGCGGCAACGCCTGCAACAGGGACTCGGGCAGGACGCCGAGCTCGATGCCGATGACGGCGAAGAACAGGCCGCAGGCGCCCAGGCTGAACGCCACCGGGAAACCGAAGAGCAGAAAGACGATCAGGCCCACGAACATGATCGGGGCGAGATTGGCGGTAAAGAACTCCATTGGGTGTGTCTCCGTCTTTGCGTACGTTCAGGCCTTGGCGTCGCGTTCCGTCAGACGACGGATGGACTCGGCCAGTTCTTGTTCTGCGGTCTTTTCGATCTTCTTGAGCGTCGGGTCTTCGATAAGACCGTGCAGGAAGGCGACGCGCTTGATGAGCTCGGATATGCCCTGCAGCAGCAGCAGGCCGAATCCCAGAGGAATCATCAGGTACACAGGCCACCGAATAAGGCCGCCGGCGTTATTCGACATTTCCCCGGAATAAAAACCCTTGAGGAAAAACGGTGTGCCGTACCAGAGAATCGCCAGGCACACGGGCGTGAGAAAAAATATGAAGCCGATCACGTCCACCCAGATCTGGCCGCGCTTGGACAGCCGGCTGGAGATGACGTCGATCTTCACGTGCTCGCCATTGAGCAGCGTGTAACCGGCGGCCAGCAGGAACGAAGCCGCGAACAGATACCACTGGACTTCGAGGAATGCGTTGGAGCTGTAATTGAACACTTTTCGCACGATGGCGTTCACACCGCTGATCACCGTAGAGGCAAGGATCAGCCAGATGATGTATTTGCCGACCTTGGTATTGAGCCAGTCAATGGCGCGGGAAAGCTGTAGCAACGACTGCATGTTGTCTCCGGTGAAGATTTTCGTATTGGGGTCTGAGCTGCACCCGCTCCTTGGGCATTGCGTTCACACCTGTTGTAGTAAGAAATTCTAGGGGCCACTATAAGAGGGAATCTGACGAGATTTTGACGGTGTTATCCCTTTGTGTGCGATAGCGATAATGCCTTATGACCGCGCCATCGCGCACGACCGCTGTTTCGTCCATCGACACCCCGGAAATGAGGCGTGCCGACAAGCAACTGCTGTCGCTCGCGCTCATGGATGCCCGCAATCACACGCTCCATTTGCTGTCTCACTTCGAGCGGGCACAGCTGGCTGGCAAGCTCGAAGTGCCGCTCCGGCCAGATCTCGAACTGCCCGCGTGGCTCGCTGGTCATATCGGCTGGCTGGCCGAATACTGGATAGGCCGCAACCCGAAGCGCGGACTCGGGGCTGCGTGCCCTGCCGACACTGTGCACCTTGCCTCCATCGACCCCATGGCCGACCGCTGGTTCAGTCCGGTGCTCGCACCTCACGCATCGCGTTGGGAGATGGCGCTTCCAGATTACGAATCGATTCGTGCCTGGCTGCTTGAAACGCTGGAAAGCACATTGGAGATGCTGGAGCGCACGGCCGATGAAGATGACGCGCTCTACTTCTTTCGGGCGGCGCTGCTCCACGAGGACATGCGTTGCGAGCAGCTCGTCGTTCTGGCGCAAGCGCTGGGGGTGCCTGTCCAGCTTGCATTGCCGGTGGGTGTGCAGACGCGCGAGCCGCTGCTGATACCTGCGCAGCGATGGGCACTCGGTTCAAAGCCGGGCGGATTTGTTTTCGATGTGGAAAAGTGGGCCGATGAAATCGACGTGCCCGAGTTCGAGATCGATGCACAGCCGGTCACCTGGGCACAGTACGCGGAGTTTGTCGACGATGGTGGCTACGACACGCCGCAGTTCTGGCAGGCCGCTGGCTGGGAGTGGCTTGCGCGTGAGGCCGGACAGGAAGGCAGGCGGGGGCCGCGATATGTGGAGCAGATCGGTGCGGCCAGCGGTGCAGTGATGCAGCTTCTGTTTGGCAAACCCTCGCGCATGGCCGCCACTCAAAGCGCCATGCATGTGAGCTGGTGGGAGGCCGACGCCTTCGCACGCTGGGCTGGCAGGCGGTTGCCAACTGAAGTGGAATGGGAGCTGGCCGCGCACGCCGCCGCCCGCCGTGGATTCCGGTGGGGCGATGTGCGTGAATGGACAGCCAGCACATTGCGGCCCTTGCCCGGATTCACCGCAGATGCCTGGAGCCAGGGAACGCCGTTTGAAGCGTCGCCATTCTTCGGTCGCGCCCGTGTGCAGCGTGGGGCGTCGTTTGCTGCTCGTGCTCGCATGAAGCATCTGAAGGCGCGCGGATTCGCGCTGCCGGAACGCGATGATGGGTTTGTGGGGTTTCGCACCTGCGCGGTTTGACAATCCCCTAACCCACGCGCCTTCGCTTGGGCGCCAGATCCCACCACGGCAACTCGCGCTTGAGGCTCAGCACCTCCCCCGATTTCCACGGCTCATAACCCGGCAACCTGCCAACCTGCTGCTTCCATGAGTCGCTACGCAGCACGTCGAGCAGAGCCATCACCGCAGGCTGATCGAGTGCGGCCTTCAGGCAAACCAGAAAGTAATGCTCCTGCACCAGCGGCACAAAATCCAGACCCCGCGAAAGGGCAGCCGCTTCGATGCA